>JBOHHE010000459.1:0-42534 GCA_050700355.1 Pseudonocardiaceae bacterium | reverse complement strand
AAGATGCAGTCCCCTTCCTCGACGACGTGTGCCAAGTCCGTGCTTGCTCAAGGCTCCATCGCCGAAATCGCCGTGAGCAGATCGCCCATCGTCGATGAGGAGTTGTCGTGAGGAAACACGGTCCGGTCCACGTCTGGCAACGCCCCGAACCGGCCGTGCAGGTAAGCTTTTTCCAGGTTCTGGGACTTCCTCACCCGTTCTCCGGCGAACTCGGCCAGCGCTCCGAGCCGGGTCGTGCCGTCTGCTGTCTTCTCGGTCAACCAAACGCGGAGGAAGTGCTGACGGTCCACGCCTCTCACCATAGTGCGACCACGCCGGGGACGCCGCAGTCCTAAATCGGCGTCGGTTTTGGCGCTGAGCACCGCGCGCAGCGCCACCCGCCGGTTCGGGTCCTGGGGCCAGCGGATCCGGCCTTGTTCAAGTTTGCCGATGTAGTTGCCGTCCAGCTCCGCGCGCCGGCTACCGGTGCGTTCGAACAGCCAGGTGTTGACCAGATCGGCCAGTTCCTCCCGCGAGAGGTGATCCCCACTGGCATGCGGCGACTCGATACGCTCCCGCGCCCCCCGCAACAGATCATTCGGCTCGCCCACAACCCCATCCCCTCTGCCTCGGCATGATCGACCCAGATCATCGGCCCGATGATCGGCGCAGCCTGCCACGAACCAGCACCACGCGGCCACCCACTTGGCCCAACCGCCCGCAATCCTCCCGCTGTCCTCCCCTTGACAACGCGACTGCGGCTGTTTCAGACCGGAACATGATCAGGGGCGCGGGCGCTCCTCGGCGGTTGGAGGCGAAGTCTCATTAGTCTTCTGGTGGAAGCCGGATCAGCCGAGTCGAGGTGGTGAGTGTGGATGAGCGGGGATGCCGTCGCCGAGCATTATTCGCACGGAGCGCTGGAACAACGGATACTTGCTGCCCTTTCGATGATGGGCGCCGATCCAGACCGTCTGGAGCCTGACCAACTGGCGCTGGTTGATGAGTTTCACATCGGTGGCCGGATGGCGACCGTCGAGCTGGTCGATCAGCTCAAGCTACGGGCGGGGTTGCGGGTACTGGATGTCGGCAGTGGGCTCGGGGGCACCGCCCGTTACCTGGTTCAGGCTCACGATGTCGAGGTGATCGGGGTCGATCTGACGCCGGAGTACGTGCAGGTCGCTTCGTCGCTGACCCGTCGTAGTGGGCTTGCCGGGCGGGCAGAATTTCAGCACGGCAGCGCCACGGAGCTGCCGTTTCCCGATCGCAGTTTCGACCGCGTCACCATGTTGCACGTCGGGATGAACATTGCGGACAAGGCGGCGGCTTTCCGCGAGATACGGCGGGTTCTGCTGGATGGCGGCGGCTTCGGTGTCTACGACCTCATGCGGACCGGATCGGGCGACATCAGTTATCCTCTGCCGTGGGCGGCTACTCCCGCAACGAGTTTTCTGGCGCAACCACAGGATTACCGGGACTTGCTGGCGCAAGCCGGTCTGCCGGTTGAGGCCGAGCGCGATCGGCGGGAGTTCGGAATCAGCTTCTTGCGCGGAATGCTCGTCAAGATCGCCGAAAAGGGGCCACCGCCGCTGGGTCTGCACCTCGTCATGGGTAAGGACGCTGTGGTGAAGATCACGAATATGGTCGAGGGTCTGGAGTGTGGCGCGCTGGCTCTGATCGAGCTGATCTGCTCCGCGCGCTGATCGACGAACCTGACGTATCTGCCGAAGTGGTAGTGCCTCTGGTTGATGTGGCGCCATTGGCGGCGCCCGAAGAGAGGAACCACCGTGCCCAATACCGACTTGCCAGCTCTGCGCGCCGACCTCAATGATGATATTCGCGCAGTGCTTGATCGCCGACGACTCCATGCTCAGAATCCTGGGAGATTTCGTCCGATCCTCTTGCCTCCGTGCACCCTACGTATACTCATGGTTACCGATAGTTTTGGCAGCTTCGGAGGAGACGATTTTGGTCTGGAGGACCTGCTTGGTATCCTCGCGGTGCCGCCCGGACCGTGGGTGAGCTTCGAGGTGACGAAGGCCCATCGCAATGGCGATCCAGACGCCGACATCACAGATTTCCGCTTCGACACCCACGATCTGACGCAATATGACCAGATGTGGCTGTTCGCGGTCGATGGGAGTTTCGGCCCCGCGCTCGACGCACCAGAACTGCGGGCCATCTCGCAATTCATGGACGGCGGCGGTGGCGTCTTCGCCACCGGTGACCACGAGGATCTCGGCGTGGCCATGTGTGGTGCCATTCCGCGCGTGCGCTCGATGCGCAAGTGGCACTGGCCCGACCCTGGCCCGAACGGAGAGCCTGTCGCACCGTCGGCCGGTGGTCCGGACCGCTTTGACACGCTGAGTGAAGGCAACGATCCGGGGATCCAGTTCAACGACCAGTCCGACGATATTCCGCAGCGAATCAAGCCTCGGCTGTACTCGAGGTGGCCGTGGAACAAGTTCTTCTTCATCGCTCATCCACATCCGCTGCTGTGCGGGCCGCGCGGAGTGATCCGAGTTCTTCCCGACCATCCCCACGAGGGAGAATGTTACGAACCCTCGGACCTCACGGCGAACTTCACTTTCGACGGCTACAACGTGACGGAGTACCCGGGCGGCATCGCCCCGGAAGTCGTCGCGCACTCCACCATCGTCGGCCGCGCTGTCGATGACAACAAGGGTCCGCTCAACCCCCGGACATTCGGAGCGGTCGGTGCTTACGACGGCCACCGGGCGGAGGTCGGGCGCGTCGTGGTGGACGCCACCTGGCATCACTTCTTCAATATCAACCTCACCGGAGAGTCCTTTAATCCGGGGCCGATCAAGGACCTCGGCTTCCTGGCTACTCCGGCGGGGCAGGCGGTGTTCGAGGACATCAAGGCATATTTCCGTAACATCGCGGTCTGGCTGGCCCGGCCATCGAGCCAAGCCTGCATGGCGTGGCGGGCGCTGTGGTGGACCCGCTGGCACCACATTGTCGCGATGGACCTTCGCCCGCAATTCTTCGAGCGTGTGGATGCTCTGGAGCTGGGCGAACTGGTGCGCATCGGATCCATCGCGCGTGATGTGCTCGGGCGCGTCGCTGGGCAGTGCAATGTCGTGCGATGGATTGGGTGGGAAATCATCCGTCCGCTGCGCCCGGACATCTGGGAGCAGCTGGAGCAGTTGCTCGACCCGTGGTCGCCGGTGCAGCAGAGGCGGGAAGAGCAGCCGGGGGCAGTATCGATGCCGGACGTGACCGTACCCATGCACGCGGAAACACTGCTCGATTCGGTGCTCGGTGGACTTCTCTACGGAATTGCCGGAATGTTCCCTCGGCCCGAGGGCGATGCTCGCGACAAGGCAGCGGAGATGCAGCTGCCGGATGTTGTGGACCGGCATCTCACCCGAAGCGTCGAGTTGGTGGCCGAACATGTACGAAACAGCGCCGAACAATCGCGTGACTTCGTCAATCGGTTGAGTCGCTGAATACCGTTCCCATGGAACGCTGACAGGAGGATGACCGCACGTGGTACCGCGTGCGGTCATCCTTCGCCATAGGGGAGTAACGGGGGAGTACCTGTCACAGGGCGTTCGACACGCGGAAGACCTGGAGGAAGCCACGGACGCTGGCACGGCGGGAGAAAGCGATGTACTCGGGCAGCACCACCGGGTTCCACTTCTCCTTGTAGGCGAGCTGGGTCTTGGCCGGATAGACGGACTCGCCCCGAACACCGAGCTGATGCACCAGCCAGCGGAACCAGCGGCTGTGCGAGCTGTTCTCCAGTGCGGAATCGAGCCCGGTGAAGGGGGTGAAGCCGAAGTGCAGCCAACTGACCTGTTCGGCCTGGAACGTGTCGATAGCGGCCTTGTTGATCGCCTCCATCACTCCGGGCGGTCCGTCCGGCAGCCGACGGCTCAGATCATGCAGCCAGCCGGGCTGGCTGCCGTACACCGGTGAATACGAGATATAACCGGCCAATTCCTTGCCCAGCGTCCCGACGAACAGCCGGCGGTGCGGCTGAACCGGGCCACCGTATTCACCGACCAGGAACTCCAACGGCTTGGCGTGCTTACCCTTGCTGCGCAACCATCGGGTGTCCAGGGCGGCCATCCGGTCGGCCCACTCGGCCTGGTCGACCTCCCGCACGACCAGCCCGGCTCGCCCGGCCCGGGAGATCTTGTTGCGCAGCTGCATGAATCTGGATCCGCGTAGCGTGCAGGTGGCCAGATCGACCGCATAGGAGGCACCGACCTGGTTGATCGTGAATCCCAGCTCCGCGTAGTACTCAAGATCATGGGGTTGCAGCTGAACGGCGACCACCTTGCGGCGCCGGGCCCGGGCGTGCTCATAGAACCGGCCCAGCAGCTGCCCGTAGTCGGCCGGTGGAGCAAATGCTCCGCCGAACTGAACGAGATACCGCCCACATCGGCGATAAGCGATCACACCGTTGTGCCCCGGCACCGTGAAATAGCTGTTTCCACTGTTGAGCGCCAGGAACGCGCTCGGATTGTCCGAGTACTTCTCCAGCGCCTGCCGCACGGTGTCCAGTGGAACGGAGTGCGGGATATCAAGGTCAGTGGAACTGCTCATCTGGTCGACCTCGCTCATCTACTAGTTGACCTGGCGATCCAGATGACGCCAGAAGGGGTCACGCAGGGTGCGGCGCAGGACCTTCCCGGCCGGATTGCGCGGCAGGCCCTCGACGAAGTCGTAACTGGTGGGAACCTTGTAACCGGCCAGCCGTCCATTGAGGGACACCATGAGTTCGCGCCCGGTGGCCCGCTGTCCCGGCCGCAGCACCACGCAGGCGTGGATGGCCTCCCCCCAGCGTTCGTCCGGAATGCCGATGACTGCCACGTCCGCCACCGCCGGGTGCCTGCTGAGCGCGTCCTCCACCTCGGCGGGATAGACGTTCTGACCGGCCACGATGATCATGTCTTTGATCCGGTCGCCGACGAACAGATATCCGTCGGTGTTGAGGTGGCCGGCGTCGCCGGTGTGGATCCAGCCGTCCACGAGCGTCTGTGCAGTCGATTCCGGCAGCCGCCAGTACTCCAGCATGTGCGCCGGTGTCCGGACGCAGATTTCCCCGGACTCACCGGGGGGCAGCATCCGCCCGGCACCATCGATGATCTTCACCTGGACGCCCGGGTAGGCCTTGCCCGCCGCACCGAGCAGCGGACTGCCCGGGTAATGGTCGGTGGGAGGCAGACAGACCGCCACGTTGCCGGTCTCGGTGCTGGCGTAGATCTGCAGGAACTCACAGCCGATCACCTCCAGGCACTGCCGCAGCAGGGTCTGGGAGATCGGCGAGCCGCCGTAGACCACCTTGCGCAGCGATCGGAAACTGTCCGGGCCCGCGGACGGCTCGGCGAGCAACATCTGCAGCATGGCCGGTGCCACGAAGGTGGTGGTGATCCCGAGCCGGTCGATCAGCTCCAGCGCCTCCTGACTGACGAACATCCGCATGATGACGTTCGTCATCCCGGCCGTGAGGCCCTGCATGGCCCAGGAAAGACCGGCGATCTGGAACCCCGGCAGCGAGATCAGGCTGATGTCCTCTGCTCGCCAGTCCATCCAGTGCAGGCCGTGTTCGACCATGGCCGCGCCGAAGGTGAAGAAGCAGTGGTTGGGCAGCACCACTCCCTTGGGCAGTCCGGTGGTACCGCTGGTGTAGATCTGCACGACCGGGTCGGCGGGCTCGGCGATCCGGTCCAGGTCGGTATCCGGTTGATCGGCCTTCCACCCCAGGAAGCCGGTGGCGCGGGCCTGCGCCGAGTCGAGCGCGACGATGGTTCCCAAGGTGGGCAACGACGGTCTGATCCGCTGCGCGATACCGGTGAACTCGCGCTCGACGAACAGCAACCGGGTATCGGAGTCGCGCAGGATGTGGTCGACCTCGCCCGGGGTCAGTCGCCAGTTGATGGGGACCAGCACGGCGCCGCTCTTGGCGCAGCCGAGCACGATCTCGTAGTAGTGCTCGGACTCCTTGCCCAGGTAGGCGACCCGGTCGCCCGGGGTGAGACCGGCTGCGTGCAGCGCGTGCGCGGTCCGGTTGCTCTCCCGGTGCAGCTGCTGGTAGCTCACCTCGCGCCCCTCGCAGTGCAGGGCCACGGAATCCGGCCGCTGTTCGGCCTGCCTGGCGATACTCGCGGCGAGGGTGTGCGGCGCGCGCCAGGGGTTGTCGTTGCCGGTCTGTTTCATGATCTCCCGCATCCGGACTAGGCCTCCGGTGCCAGCTGCTGGTCGAGGTACCTGGCCAGCAGCCGGATGGAGGGATGGTCGAAGGTGATCGACGCGGCCAGGGGGATCCCGAAGGTGGCCTCCAGGCTGTTCTTCAGGGCCATCGCGGCCAGCGAATCCAGGCCGAGCTCGACGAACTGAGCGTCGACCTCCACGTCGTCGGGATCGAAGTGCAGCGCGTCGGCGATCGTGGCGCGCACCACAGCGGTGATGGTGGCCACCCGCTCGGCCGGTGGCTGGGTGCGCAAGGCAGCCAGATCGACCTGCTGGGCGGGGGGCACCTCCGGCGCTGGGTGCCCCCCTGGCTCGGTGACCTCGGCGTACAGCGCGGTGGCCAGCGGCATTCCGGCGACCAGCCGGTTCCAGTCGAACTCGCCGATCAGAGCCTGGGCCACCGGCTGGTCGAGCATCCTGGTCAGGGCGCGCATTCCGTCGGCCGGCTTCAGTAGCCGGATGCCCTGGTTCTCGATGTTCTTGATCAGGTCGGCCCGCAGACCGGCCACCATCCCGGCCTCGCTCCACGGCCCCCAGTTGATCGACAGGCCCGGCAGCCGCTGGGCGGCCCGCCAGTGCATCAGGGTGTCGAGGAATGCGTTGGCGGCGGCGTAGTTGGCCTGCGCGGGCGGGCCGAACACCGAGGCGATTGAGGAGTAGCCGACGAAGAACTCCAGTTCCGGCATTGCCGCGGCGGCCTGGTGCAGCAGCCAGCTGCCGTACACCTTGGCCTGGAACACCGTGTCGATGCGGTCCCAGGTCTGGGTGGCGACCGGGGCGTCGGCGAGCACCCCGGCGGCGTGGATGATCCCGCCCACCGGCTCCGGCCGCGCCCGCAGCGCGGCGGTGATCCGGTCCACGTCCGTGGCGTTCCCGATGTCCCCGGCATATCCGGTGACCGTCACCTCCGGGCCGAACCGGGCTTGCAGCTCAGCGTGCTCCGCCTCGGTGAATGAACGCCTGCTGACCAGGGCGAGCCGGCGGGCACCGAGGGCGACCAGATGGTCCGCCGCGACCAGACCCAGCGCGCCGAGACCCCCGGTGATTAGGTAGGTCCGATCGGATCGGATCCGCACCGGCCGGGCCACCGGGGCGTCCGCGCCGACCAAGCTGATCACCAGCTTGCCGACGTTCTCGCCCCGGCGCAGCACCGTGAGGGCCTCGTCGAGTTCCTCCGGGGGGTAGCTGGTGGTCGGCACCGGGGGTACCTGACCGGTAGCCAGCAGATCCACCACGGTCGGCAGGATCTCCCCGACCAGCGGACGCAGCTCCTCCTCGGGCAGGTCGCTGAGGTAGTAACTGTGGTATCGCACATCGGGCCGGGCTGCCCGCATCTCCTCGGCCGACCAGATCCCGGCCTTGCCGAGCTGCACGAACCGGCCACCGGTCGCCAGGGCCCGCAGCCCGGCTGGGATGTACTCCCCGTTCAGGCCGTTGAACACCACGTCCACGCCTCGGCCACCGGTGGCCGCTCGCAGCTGCTCGGCGAAATCGAGGGTCCGCGAGTCCAGCACGTCCGTGACCCCCAGCGCACGGACGAACGGCCACTTGCTCCGGCTGGCTGTGGCGTACACCTCCGCACCCGCCAGCCGGGCCAACCGGACTGCGGCCTGGCCGACCCCGCCGGCCGCGGCGTGGATCAGCACCCGGTCGCCCGGCTTGAGCTGAGCCAGCCGGTGCAGGGCGTAGTAGGCGTTGAGATAAGCCGTGGCCTGCCCGGCCGCCGTTTCGAAGTCCAGGTTGGCCGGTTTGCGGGCCGCCACCGAGGAGGGCACGGTCAACGTCGGCCGCAGGCAGCCCAGGGAACTGACGACGACCTCCTCGCCCGGCTGATACCGCGCGTGCGGACCGGCCGCGAGCACCGTGCCCGCGCATTCGTAGCCGACCGGGACCGGCTGCCCCGCGCCGTCGGTCTCCCGCTCGATCAGGCCCACCGACGTCATGGCGTCCTTGTAGTTCAGGCCGACCGCGTGCACCCGGACCTGGATCTGGTCGCCGACCGGCCTGGTGCTGTCCTCCAGGAACTGATTCGGGTACAGCCTGCGGACGTAGCGCCGCCCGCGCCGGTAGGCCAGCTGCGACTCGTCCGGCTCTGCGACGGGCAACTCGGCCAGCAGCGGCTGGTAGTCGGTCGCCGAGGCATCCAGGTCGACCATGCGCATCTGATAAGCGGGGTATTCGGTGCGCAGCGTCTGCCCGAATCCCCACAGGGTGGCCGCCGCCAGCCGGATATCCGCGGTGCCGTCTCCGGCGATCCACTGGGCGCCCCGGGTGACCAGCCAGAGTCGCTGGGTGCGGCCGAAACCTGCCTGGTCCAGCCGGTGCAGCAGCTCCAGCAGGTCCCGGTAGTTGCGTTCGCATTCCGCCCGTAGCCCGGTGGCCGTGACGTCGGTGGTGGCGGTGTCGGTGGTGTCGGTGCGCCAGAACCAGCACACGTCCGTGGGACGTTCGGCCAGCAGCCGGGCCGCGTCGTCGGGGCCGGTGGCGAAGGACAGCCGGCAGCCGGCTTCGCCCGAACCGATCGTCGGCCGGCCGAACTCCTCGGCGCCCAGCAGCAGCACGTGCCGCTGCCCGGGGTCGGCGGGCCGGGCGGGGCGCTGTACCCAGCGCGGTTCGTGCACCCGCCGAGCGCGGACGGCATCGGTCACCCGCTTGTAGCCCAGTCCGCGCAGCACGAAGACCGGGTCATCGCCGTCGAGCAGCACCAGGTCGGCGGCGTGGTCGGCATCGGCGAACTCGTCGGGTTCGACCGCGCGCAGCCGCGCCAGGCAGCGCAGCTGCGCGCCCCGGGGCTTGCGGAAGAGCTGGCAGCTGCCGAACCGCACCGGCAGGTACGCCTCGTCGGTATCGGCCAGTGCCGCGACGGTCTGCAGCGCGCAGTCCAGCACGGGAGGCGGCAGCTGCTCACCCGGGGCACCGCGTCCGCTGCTGATCTCCCCGATGGCCAGGGGCTCCTTGAGGGACCCGGCGCCACCGAGGGATCCGGCGCCGTAGGTGGTGACCCGGCGCACCAGCTGGAAGGCCGGGCCGTAGGTCATCCCCAGGTCGACGAATCTGGCATAGAGCTGCTCGGCGCCGAGCTCACCGGCCTGCTCGGCCGAGGCGGCCTGGGTGCCCAGGCTCGCGGCCAGGTCGGTCAGTTCCGGCCGGGGCTGGGCCCCCAGCGTCGCTGTGGCGTGGCACCGTTCGATCGGGCCGTCCGGGCCGGGTATCAGGCTGACGATCGTTACGGTGGCGTGGCCGTCCGGGTGCGGGCACAGCCGGGTCCGGACCTCGGTGAGCTGGTCGTCCCGCAACAGCAACGCCTGAGAGATGCACAGGTCGTCGATCGGCCGGCCGGTCTGGCCGTACACCTCGTCCTGGAGCGCCAACAGGATCTCCAGGTACGCCGACCCCGGCACGACCAGCTGACCTCGGGCGACGTGATCACGCAGGTACCCGGGCTGATCGGGACCGAACTGGGCGACGAACTCGCGCACTCCGTCCCCAGCCGGTATCTCCGAGCCCAGCAGCGGGTGGTGCAGCCGCTCCGGGAGCGACGCGGCGCCCCGGCGGTGCCCGGAGCCGGAGGTCGGCAGCCAATACCGTTTGCGGTCGAAGGCGTAGGTCGGCAGCGCGATCTTGCGACCAGTGCTGCCCTGGTGGTAGCCGGGCCAGGACACCGGCAGCCCGGCGGTGTAGAGCTGGGCCAGCGCGCGGCGGATCGTCGCGCCGTCGGTGTCGCTGCGCGAGGTGCTGGGCAGCCAGAGGTGGTCGGCGGCCCGCACACAGCGCTTGCCCAGCGCCGTCAGCTCGGCCCCGGGCCCCAGTTCGATGCAGGCATGCTGGCCGCGCTGCTCCAGGGTGCGCATACCGGCCGCGAAATCCACCGGCGCACAGATCTGGCGCACCCAGTAGTCCGGGTCGGCAAGCTCGGCGAACCGGGCGACTTTGCCGGTCAGGGTCGAGATCAGGGTCAGCTCGGGCTCGCGGTACCGGATGTCGGCGATCGCCTCCCGGAACGGCTCGCGCACCTGCGCCATCAACGGTGAGTGAAACGCCTGGGACACCGCCAGCGGGGTGCTGCGAATATTCCGAGCGCTCAGCGCCGCGACAACGTCGGTCAGCGCCTGCCGGCCCCCGGAGAGCACGCACTGCTGCGGGGCGTTCACCGCGGCGACACTGAGATCGGGATACCCCGCCAGCAGCGGCGCCACCTGCTGCGGCGTGGCCCGCACCGCGACCATCCTCCCCGGGGTGGACACCGAGTGCATCAGCTGCGCCCGGGCGGCCACCAGGGTGATCGCGTCCTCCAGGCTGAACAGCCCGGCCACGGTCGCCGCGACGATCTCGCCGATGCTGTGCCCGATCAGCGCGCTGGGCCGTACTCCCCAGGACAGCCACAACCGGGCGGTGGCGTACTCGACCGCGAACAGGCTCGGCTGGGTGAACCGGGTCTGGTGGATCTCGCCGGGATCCTCGGTCTGGCCGAACACGATCGGGGTGATGGACCGGCCCAGCCGCAGCTTGAACAGCTGATCGCATTCGTCGAAGTGCTGCCGGAACACCGGATAACGTCGGTAGAGCGCGGTGGCCATACCGGGGTACTGCGCGCCCTGCCCGGTGAACAGGAACGCCACCTTGCGGATCTCACCGGCGGTGCCGTGCTCGGGCTGAGCGGTTTCCAGCAAGGCGGTGAGGTCGGCTCTGTCGCGGACCGCGCCCGCGATGCGCAGCGGAAGATGCGCCCGTCCGACGTTGCTGGTGTAGCACAGGTCGGCGATCGACTGCTCCGGATGCTCCGCCAGGAACTGCTGGTATCGGGCGATCTGCCGGCGCAGCGACCGGGTGCTCTTCGCGGACAGGGTGAACACGCCGCCGGCCGGGAGGGGATCACCGTCCGGTGCGGCGTCGAAGCCGGGTGGGGCCTGTTCCAGGACGGCGGTGGCGATGGTGCCGGTGAACCCGAAGGAGTTGACCAGCGCGCGGCGGGGTCCGCCAGGCCACGGCAGGCACTCGGTCGGCACGCTGACCGGATAGCTGTCCCAGGGGATCCGACTGGACGGAGTGTGCAGGTTGCGGTGGGGGTAGATCGTGCCCGCGCGCAGCTGCAGGACGGTCTTGATGATCCCGCCGACTCCGGCCGCGATCTCCATATGTCCGAGGTTGGTCTTGACCGATCCGACCAGAATCGGATTCGCCGAGCTGTGCGAGCCGGCGAACACATCGTTGATCGAGCCCATCTCGATCGGGTCGCCGAGCGGGGTGCCGGTGCCGTGCGCCTCGACGTACTGGATGTCGGCCGGTGCCAGCATCGCCCGCTCGAGCGCGGCACGCATGACCGCTTCCTGAGCGGTGCCGTTGGGCACGGTCAGGCCGGCGCTCTCCCCGTCCTGGCGCACCGCCGAACCGCGGACCAGCGCCAGCACGGTGTCCCCGTCGCGCTTGGCGTCGGAGAGCCGCTTGAGCACCAGGATCCCGCAGCCCTCACTACGGGTGTAGCCGTCCGCGGCGTCATCGAAGGTCTTGCACTGGCCGTCCGGGGCGAGCATTTCCGCCGCGGAGAACACGATGGACGCGGTGGGGTGATGAATCGCGTTGACCCCACCGGTCAGGGCGATGTCGCATTCCCGGCGGCGTAGGCCGTCCACCGCCAAGTGTACCGCGACCAGTGACGAGGAGCAGGCGGTGTCGACGCTGATGCACGGGCCGCGCCAGCCGAGGAAATACGACAGCCGGCCGGATACGGCGCTGTGCGCGGTGCCGGTGCCCAGGTGGCTGTCCAGTTCCTCGGGCTCCAGCGCGTCGAGTTCCAGCAGGTAGTCCATGGAGCCGATACCCAGGTACACCGCGCCGTTGCCGCCGCGCAGCCCGGTCGGGTCGATATCGGCGTCCTCGAGCGCCGTCCAGGCGGTTTCCAGAACGAGCCGCTGCTGGGGGTCGATATAGTCGGCTTCCTTGGGGGAGATGTTGAAGAACTTGGGATCGAATTGATCGATGTCGGACAGGAACCCGCCGCCGACGGTGCGTACCTTTCCCGGCGCGTCGCCGGTGTCCGACCAGAAGGTGCTGCTGTCCCAGCGATCCTCGGGAGTGGGCACGATGCCGGATCTCCCGGCTCGGAGAAACTCCTCGAACGCCGAGGGGGTGTCGTTGTCGCCGGGAAAACGCAATCCCATGCCGACGATGGCGATCGGTTCGTATTTCTCCAGCAGTAGTTGCTGCAGCAGTTCCTGCTGCGGCGTGCGGTCGGCCATCGTGGTCACACCTCGTACAGGTTCTGCAGCAGATCGTCCACAAGGGCGCGGTCTGGGGCGGCTGGGGTGGGGACCAGATCGGGCACCGGCGCCCGATTCGGTTCTGGGGCTGCGGAAAACAGCTCGGGCAGCACGTCGTTGCACAGCTGGGTGATCAGCGCGGTCATGGTGGGCTGGTTGAACAGCGAGTTCGCGCTGATCGCCCGGCCGAGCAGGGCGTCCAGCCGCTGCTTGACCTCGGTCAGCCCCAGTGAGGTGAGACCGAGATCGAAGAAGCTCTGTTCGCTGGACAGCTCGTCCTGGGCCGTCATCAGCAAGGTGGTCTTGAACTCGGCCACCACGAGGGCTTCCAGCGCGTCTCGCCGCTCGGACCGGGGCAGCGCCGCCAGCCGTCGAATCGTCGGCGTCTGGGTGGGCAGTGCTGAATCCGTCACGGCCGTTGCCTCCGGTTATGACCTACCATCACGGAAAATTCTCTGCTGCTCGGCTTCTCTAATACTCGGCGGAGAGGGCAGGATTCGAACCTGCGAGGGCACTTGACCCGACCATAAGAATGGTCCCCGGTGGGCCACTTCGGGTACCTCTCCCTAGCTGTATCACGTTTGTTTCTGCGTCCAGTAAGCACCTGCGGCGAAGCTTTGTAAAGCCCTCCTGCGGGGTGGCCGGATATTTCGTCAGTCAGCCGTCAGCGGCTTGTACTGGTCAAGCTGAATGCGAGCGCGTAACGTCAGCTGAGTCAGCCAACTAAGGGGGATCCCATGCCCTATGATTCGGCGCCGGTCGTGCCGCGCTGGTTCCGTCCGGCGGTAGTCCGCCCGGACGCCCCCGCCCGGCTGTTCCTCTTTCCGCACGCCGGTAGCGCGGCGGCCGCCTATGGTCATTGGTCCGCGTTGTTGCCCTCCGATGTCGAGCTGCTGCTGGTCCAGCTGCCCGGCAGACACGACCGTCGTACCGAGCAGCCGTTCACCCGGGTCGAGCCGGTGATCGAGGCGCTGCGGGAGGCGCTGGAGGCCGAGTTGGACGGTCGGCCGTTCGCGTTCTTCGGCCACAGCCTGGGTGCGATGCTGGCCTTCCGGCTGGCCGTGGCGTTGCAGCGGGATGGCGTCGGAAGTCCGGCCCTGCTCGGCGTGTCCAGCTGGGCGCCGAAGGGATACCTCGAAGGGGCGGGCGAGGTCCGGTATCTGTCCGACGTCGAGCTGGCCGCCAAGGTCGCCCACCTGGGGGTGCTGCCCGACGAGATCTCGGCCAGCCCGGACATGCTGCAGGTGGTGCTGCCGACGCTGCGGGCCGACCTGATGGTGTTCGGGGACCACGTCGACGACGGCGCCGTGCTGTCCTGCCCGGTTGCGGCGTACGGCGGGAAATCCGATCCGCTGCTGACGCCCGGGGCCCTGGCGCTGTGGGCCACCCGCAGCGCCGCGTTCCTGGGGGTCAGCGAATTCCGGGGCGACCACTTCTACCTCAACGACCATGCGGTGGCGGTCGCCGGCGACCTGACCCGGCACCTGCAGCGGCAGCTGGCCCGGCGCGGATGAGAACCGAACAGGACGGAAGGTGTGCAGAATGACCGAGACGCAGGTTTCCCGGTTCGACGCCGACACCCGGGTGCGGGCCGTCGCGGATGGCCGCTGGTCGGCCGAGATCGGCCCGGGGTGGAACGCGATCGGTGGTCAGCCCAACGGCGGATACCTGCTGGCCGTCGCGCTGGCTGCCGCCTCGCAGGCCCTGCCCGGGGCCGAACCGCTCTCCGCTACCGCGCACTACGTCAAGCCCGCCGCCATCGGACCGGCTGAGCTCGACGTGCAGGTCGTCAAACGCGGCCGGATGAAGAGCACGGTCACCGCAACGCTGAGCCAGGACGGATCGGAGCGGGTGCGGCTGCTGGGCGCCTACAGCGACCGCACGATGCTCGGCTGGCCGATCGAGTTCTCCGCCGAGGCGCCGGAGATCCCCGCCCCGCAGGACTGTCTGATTCCCCAGGTGCCCGCCGCGACCGGGGCGAGCATCGCCGACCGGTTCGACTACCGGGTCACCCCGGCGACCCGGTGGGCGCGGGGCGTCCCGTCCGGCACCGCCCGGATCGAGGGGTGGCTGCGGTTCTCCGACGGCCGGGAGCCGGATCTGGCCGCGCTGGCGCTGTTCGCCGACGCGTTTCCCCCCGCGATCTTCGAGGTGATCGAGCGGGCGGTGGTGCCCACCGTCGAATTGACCGTGCAACTGCGCAGGCAACCGGCGCCGGGCTGGGTCCAGGCCCGCTTCCAGACCCGGACGCTGCTCGACGGAATCCTCGAGGAGGACGGCGAGCTGTGGGATTCGCAGGGCCGGTTGGTGGCCATGTCCCGGCAGCTCGCCCTGGTACTTCCGGTGAGCTGATCCGTTGACGCGTCTCTCGGATAGTCGACACGGTTCTCACCGGTAATCTGTCCACTCTGCTGGCGGCGTATGAGCAACTGCCGGTGTGGTGGTACCAACGCCGGTCGTTCCCGCATCGCATCCCACTCCAACTTTCTCGGGCGCGCCTCTGCGCGGTGCGACCGCAGCTCACGCGGAAAGGACCGCGCCCGCACCGCGAAGCTGATGTCCAGATCGAACGGATCGCTGTCGATCTCCGCGCCATCCGGGCGCAACGCGGCCGGATCACCGGGGGGGAACAGTGGACCGTCCGATCGTCTCGATGTTCATAGCAACCTTCCTCACATCCCTCGGATCACAATTGGTGGGATCACAGCCAGGAGCCGGCGGATGGTGATTCCGGGGGCTCGGCCGACCCCTGGCTGCGATCAGGTGTCCCGGCGGTGCAAGAGCGTGCGCGGCACCGGGACCCCAGCTCACCACCCTGCGTGGCGGGCTGAACAGATCGTGCTCTTAGAGTGATATCGGCGAAAATGACCTACACCTGCCATCCGAACGCCACAAAGACGACCTCGCCACAACCAGAGGAGGGAGAGCTGATTTGGCCGATCGACCGGCCCGCACCCTACTCGAACAGCGCATCCGGGAACGATGCCTGACCTTCGAGGAGTTCGTGCAACACGCCGAAGCCTATGCCCGCGACCACGACGAACCCGGCACGCTGAGTCTGCGCCATCTGCAACGACTTGTCAGCGGACGAGAGCCCGACACCCTGCGGCCCGCCACCGCGCGACTGCTCGAGCGACTCCTCGACGAGCCCATCGCCGTCCTGCTCGCCCCACCACCGACCCCGAGTAGCCAGGACGCAGGCCACCACCACATTGACCCTCCGCCTGTGGCAGAAGTTGAGGACAGTATCGTCGTACCGGTTCTTGCTTATGACGGAAAGGTGGTGTTCGTGACCCTCCCTCGTCGTCTCTTCGTCGGAAGCTTGGGTGCTGCTGCCCTTGTCGGCATGACTGATGCAAGATCAGGAAATCAGCTTGTGCGGATACCCGAATCCGAGGGGGCATCAGTTTTTGATGCCGATCCGGTGGAACACTTCCAGCAAATGAAGAAGACACTGATGGACAATGACAACCTGTTCGGAGCGGGCAGTGTAGTCCAGTCTTTGCAAGAGCAGATCAGCACAATTCAACGCCTTCGGCGGAATTATCGAGGAGCTGGCCAGCAAAAGCTGCTACAGGTTCAAATCCAGTTCGCGGATCTGTGCGGGTGGGCTTATCAGGATTCCGGTGACTACCAGGCATCGACATACTGGTCTGGTCGCGCCCTGGAATGGTCGCATATGTGCGACGACCGCGAGGGGACGTCGTTTATTTTAGCTCGCAGGAGCCAGTTGGCGGCCGATATGGGGAACCCAACGGAAGCGATCGATGCGGCCGAGGCTGCGCTGAAGATGATGTCCGGGGAATCGGGTCGCGTGATAGTAGCCGCCTGGACCTATGCTGCGCATGGCCACGCTCTGCGGCAAGATGGCGTAAGCTGCGAACGGTCCTATGCTATGGCTCAGGATCTGCTGGAGCGGCTGGAAACGGATCCAGCATGCCCGTGGGCGCTTTTTCTGGATCGTTCATACATAGAGGTTCAGCGGGCCCGGAGTCTGACATTCCTGGGTGAGTACGGAGCGGCGATTAAATTGTTTCAAGAGGCTATCTCTGCGCTGCCAGGTGGTTACCGACGCGATCGTGGCGTGTATCTGGCGCGGGAAGCGGTCGCCCATGTAGGTAACGGTGATGCGGAGCAGGCTTGCGCGGCCGGTTTCCAGGCATTGGTTATTGGCGCCGAGACCGGATCCGGGCGAATAATTGGAGAGCTGGAGTCCCTGGATACGGCGCTGAAGCGGTTCCGATCGACTTCAAGCGTGGCGGATTTTCGCGAAGCCATGAATGAAAAATTCCCTTATCGACGGTTGGGAGTGACATAGTGGTAACCAAAGGAGGCTATATGACTGTGATAACGTCTGCCGATTATCAGTGGATGAGGCTGGCCATAGAGCTCGCTTACCAGTGCCCACCGAGCCCGGGTGCCTTCTCTGTTGGCGCTGTGATTGTTGACAAAAATGGAGAGGAGATCAGCCGCGGATACTCCCGCGAAACCGACAGCCATGTCCACGCCGAAGAGTCCGCGTTGGCGAAATTGGCCAGCGGTGATCCACGTTTAACGACGGCCACGATCTACAGCACCTTGGAACCGTGCTCGCAACGGAAATCGCGGCCTCGTACGTGTACCCAACTCATCCTAGGGGCCGGCATCCCCCGGGTTGTCATAGGGTGGCGGGAACCCAGTCTTTTCGTTGCAGATTGCCAAGGTTACGAGCTGCTTGCCAATGCCGGCGTAACGGTGGTGGAGATTTCCGGCCTGGCAGACGAGGCCAAAGCTCCAAACTCTCACCTTTCGTTCGGTTCGTGACCACATAGGGCGAGGTGGTGGCGGTGCAGTTGTTCTTTAGCCGGAGTTTGCACCGGCCCGATGGAATAGCAGGATTTGCCGCGCGGTATAGGCCGGGCGCCGGGCGCCCTCGATTTCGACAGACACCGCGATCGTCGCCTCGGTGAAACCGCGCGGCCGGGGCGTGGCGGCGGCAAGCTCGGCCACGGCGCGCACTTTCGCGCCGACCGGAACGGGTTGGCTGAACCGCAATCGGTCCAGTCCCTTGTTGAGTACCAGATCGGTGCCCTGGACGCAGAAGATCTCGTCGAGCATCGCGGTCAACAGCGCCAGCGTGAAGAATCCGTGCGCCACCGTCGAGCCGAACGGCCCTTCGCGGGCCCGGATCGGGTCGGTATGGATCCACTGCTCGTCTCCGGTGAGCCGGCCGAACAGGTCGAGTTGTGCCTGGCCGATCTGCCGGTATGCACTGCTGCCCAGACGCTCCCCGACTGCGGCGCACAGCTGTTCCGGAGTGGTGAAGAAGCGCATGCGGGCCCCTTTACTGCGGCAGATTGTCGTGGCGGAACTGCGGACGGTTCGCGCCGTTGAGCGACCGCAGGGTCGACGCGATCACCTGCCGGGTCCGGTCGGGGAGGATGATCTCATCGACGGACAGCCGTTCGGCGCATATTCGCGGCGCCATCGCCTCGTCCCGATACCGTTCGACAAGTTGCGCACCGCAGGCCGGATCTGCTTGCAGATCCCGCCGGAAGATCACGTCGACCGCACCCTCGGCGCCCATCACGGCGATTTCCGCGCTGGGCCAGGAGAAGACGGCATCAGCGCCCAGCGATCGGGAGTTCATCACGATGTACGCCCCGCCGAATGCCTTGCGCAGGATCACCGTCACCCGGGGCACCGTTGCCTCCGCGTAGGCGTACAGCAGTTTGGCGCCCTTGCGGATCACTCCGTTGGATTCCTGTTTGCGTCCGGGCAGAAAGCCCGGTGTATCCACCAGGGTGACCAGCGGCAGGCCGAACGCATCGCAGAGCCGGACGAACCGGGCGCCCTTCTCCGAGGCGGAGATGTCGAGCACCCCGGCCAGGGTCTGCGGCTGATTCGCGACCACGCCGACCGGACGGCCCTCGATCCGGGCGAAGCCGATCACCAGGTTGCGGGCGAACCGGGGCGCCAGCTCCAGGAAGCTGCCCGTGTCGACGATGCCGCGCACCACGGTCCGGACGTCGTAGACCGACCGCGAGCTGGCCGGCAGCCTCGGCATCGGCTCAGGCTCGGCCGGAACTCCCATCGGCGGCAGTTCCCAGCACGAGTTCGGCAGATAGGACAGCACGGCGCGGGCCAGGTCCAGCGCACCGGCCGTGTCATCGGCAACCAGGTGGGCCACCCCGGAGCGGGTGCTGTGCACCCCGGCCCCGCCCAGCTCCTCGGAGGTGATCTCCTCGTGTGTGACCGCCTGGACCACCCTCGGCCCGGTGAGGAACATCTGGGCCCGGTTACGCTGCATGATCACGATGTCGGTGAGCGCCGGAGAGTACACCGCGCCACCGGCGCACGGTCCGAGTACCACGCTGAGCTGCGGTACCCGGCCGGAGAGCCGGACGTTCGCCCGGAAGATCGCGCCGTAGCCGTCCAGCGCGGCGACACCTTCCTGGATCCGGGCTCCGCCGGAGTCGAGCAGCCCGATCACCGGGGCCCGCACCCGCTCGGCGTAGCCGAGTACCTGAACGATCTTGGCGGCGTGCATCTCGCCCAGCGAGCCACCGAGTACCGCGCAGTCCTGAGCGAACAGCCCGAGCGGCCGGCCATCGATCCGCGCGTACCCGGTGATCACTCCATCGCCCGCCGGGCGGCGCCGGTCCATCCCGAAGGCGCTGGTCCGGTGCCGGACCAGGCTGCCGAATTCGTCGAACGAGCCCGGATCGACCAGCGCCTCGATCCGGGCTCGGGCACCGGCCACCGAATCCGCCGCGCGCGCGGGCTGCGTCGGCGTCTGGGGCGGGGCGGTTGCCGTTTCGGTGCTCATCGCTTCTGTACTCACTTGGCCGTCGCCGCCAGCCGCGCCTGCCTGCTCACCTTGCCGAAGAATCGGGCCACGGCGGCGTAGGACGCCCATACCGGCACCTCTTCGTAGGATATCCCGTGGGTGGCGCAGTACTGCTTGACGATCGGCCGGACCCGGCGCAGATTCACCCGCGGCATGCTGGGGAACAGGTGGTGCTCGATCTGGTAATTGAGCCCACCGTACACAAAATCGGTGAACCGGCTGGAGTACACATTCCGTGAGGTGAGCACCTGACGGTGCAGCCAGTCCAGTTCGACATCACTGCGATAAACCGGCATTCCCTTGTGATTCGGGGCGAACACCGCACCGAGGTACAACCCGAACAGCACCTGGTGCACCACGATGAACACCACCGCCTTGACCGGGGACATGCTGAGGAACACCGCGGCGAAGTAACCGATGAAGTGCACCGCCATCAAGGACAGTTCCAGTTTCGGCGACTTCAGCCCACCGAGTGCCGCCGCCCTCACGCCGGCTGACCGGACCCGGTAAGCCTCATGTCCCAGCAGCACGAAGAACATCACCGACTGGAAACGGATGATGAATCGACGAAACGGTGTGCTCGCCTTGACCGCCAGCTCGTCCACGTCGAAAATGACCGGCCGTCGTACCGTGTCCGGGTCGATGTCCAGGTTGTTCGGATTGCTGTGGTGCCGATTATGGTGGTTTATCCACCAGCCGTACGCCACCCCGAGCAGCACGTTCATATGGAGCATACCGAGCAGCTCGGACGGTTTCTTCGCCCGGCTGATCTGTTTGTGCCCGGTATCGTGTGCGATGAACCCGGTCTGCACGAACGCGACCGCCAGTGCCACGGCGACGGCCAACTGCCACCACGAGTTCCCGATCAGCAGCAGCGCGGCGTAGCAGCCGACGAGCAACAGGAAATTAAACGCGATCTTGAACGTGTAGTAGTCGCGGCGCGGCTCGAGCAGGCCGGCCTTTCGGGCCAGGGCGTTCAGCTCCTCGAACGTGCCGGTCGAAGATATCTTCAGAGTTGTCTCAGGCGTAGCCATGACGCCGCATTCCTCTCGATTCATGCGGTACTCACCACAAGCACCGCATTTTGTCCACCGAACCCGAATGAATTGCTGATCGCGGCCTGGATCGGCATAATCCGGGGCTGTTTCGTGACCACGTCCACGTCGATGTCCGGGTCCTGGCCGTCCAGGTTCGCCGTCGGGGGCACCACGCCGTGCTGGACGGCGAGCACCGTGACGGCCGCCTCGATCGCACCGGCGGCGCCGAGCGAGTGCCCGGTGACCCCTTTGATCGAGGTCACCGCCGGGTGGTCGCCGAAGATCCGGCGCAGCACGGCGGCCTCGGTCACGTCGTTGCGCGGGGTCGAGGTGCCGTGCGCGTTCACATGGTCGATCTGCTCCGGCCGCAGCCCCGCGTCGGCCAGTGCCATCCGGATCGCCCGCTCCGCCCCGGCGCCGTCCGGATCGGGTGCCGTGGCGTGGTGCGCATCGGCCGACGCGCCGTACCCGGTGATCCTGGCCCGGACCCGGGCACCTCGGGCCTGGGCGTGCTCGGGGCGCTCCAGCACGAGGATGCCGGCTCCCTCGGCGGCCACGAATCCATCCCGGAGGGCATCGAACGGTCGGGACGCCGCGGCCGGATCCTCGACCCGACGGGAGAGCGCGCCCATTTTGGTGAATGCGCTGATGATCAGCGGCGTGAGGCTGGCCTCGGTGCCACCGGTCAGCACCACATCGCATTTACCGGACCGGAGCAATTCACGGGCCGTCCCGATCGCCGTGGTGCCGGAGGCGCATGCGGTGACGGTGACCAGATTGGGGCCGGTGGCGCCGGTGTCGATCGCGAGATAACCGGCCACCATGCTGATTCCCATCATCGGGATCAGCATGGGCGACACGCTGTCCGCCCCGTCCTCGCGCAGCACGTCATGCTGATGCTCGAAGGTCGCGGTCCCGCCGAGCGCATTGCCGACTACCACACCCACCCGGGTTCCGTCCCAGGTCGCCGGGTCCAGCCCGGCATCGGTGAGCGCCTCCCGCGCGGCGACCAGCGCCAGATGGGTATATCGGTCGGTACGCCAGGCGGTACGGCGCCCGATCAGCTGGTCGGCGTCGAAGCCGGGCACCCGCGCGCTGAAGTCGACCGGCATACCGGCCAGCGCCGGGTCATGCGCCGCGGCCGGTGCGGCGAGCAGGATCCGCTCCCAACTCGCCCGCACGCCGATGCCGGCCGGGGTGACCAGCCCCAGGCCGGTCACCGCGACCTCGAAGGGCGACCAGCGCTGCGACATCAGGCCGCCACGCCCTTGCCGGAGATCTTGCCGGAGATCAGCTTCACCAGATCCTCGACGGTGTCGTCCGGGGATACCTCCTCCTCCCGGACCCGAACGCCGAACTCCTTTTCCGCGACCAGGCCGAACTCCACCAGCGCAAGGGAGTCCAGATCCAGATCGGCCAGCGCCGCGTCGACCCGGAACTCCTCTTTCGGTACTCCGAACCGGGTGCACAGCAGCACCTCGATACGGTTCAGCAGATCATCCATTTCAGGTCCTTTCTGTTTCCTGTCTGACGGTGTTCTACATAGTTGTGATATCCGGCCAGGTCAGCGTGGTCGAACCCCAGGTGAGACCACCCCCGAAAGCGGTGAGCAATACCCGGTGACCGGCCCGCAGCCCGCCGTCCCTGGCCGCATCGGCCAGCGCCAGAGGAATCGATGCTGCGGCGGTATTTCCGACCGTCGCTATGTTGCACACGATCCGGTCCGGTGGAATTCCGATCTTCTCGGCGAGTACCCGGAGGATGCGTGCATTCGCCTGATGGCCGACGAATCGGTCGACCTGGTCGACCCGCCAGCCGGCCCGATACAGGGCCTGGTGTGCCGATTCGGCCATCCGCAGTACGGCGTTCTCGAAGACCGGTTTGCCCTGCATCCTGAAGTAGTGATCCGACGACGGCACAGGCCCGCCCGTTGATCGTTGCCGGGAACCGCCGGCCGGAATCGTGATCAGGCCGGCCAGCTCGCCGTCACTGCCGAGGTCGAACGGTCCCAGCGCGCCGGGTTCGGCCCGGTCGCCCGCCCGCAGCACGACGGCGCCCGCACCGTCACCGAAGATCGCGGTGGTGGTCCGGTCGTTCGGATCGATGATCGTCGAGAACGTGTCGGCGCCGATCACCAGCACCCGCTCGGCCGATCCGATGCTGATCAACCCGGCGCCGGTGGCCAGCGCGTAGATAAACCCGGTGCACACCGCGCCGACGTCCAGCGCGGCCACCCCGGAATGCCCCAGCCGGCTGGCGACCTCCGGCGCGGTGCCCGGACACAGGTAGTCCGGTGTGGTGGTGGCCAATACGACCGCGTCGACCGGCACGTCGCCGCCGGACTTCAGAGCTCGCCGCCCCGCCTCGGCCGCCAGGTCCGAGGTCGACGTCCCGGGGTCGACCACCCGGCGTTCCCGGATGCCGGTCCGGGTGCGAATCCAGTCATCCGAGGTGGCCAGCCGCGCGGAGAGTTCCGCGTTGCTGACGATCCTCGGCGGCACCCAGGATCCGAACCCCGTGACGACGGCGGCCCTGGTCATATCAGTGCCTCGGCCAGGCCCATATAGCGCAGCCGGGTGGCCTTCATGTCGGTCGACCACTGGTGCGCGGTTTCCTGCCGTTCCTCGGCGGTGGTGTCGATCAGGCGTCGCCCCGGCCAGATCTCGTAGTTCCCGACCACGTCGGCGTGCTGGGTCATGCCTTCCTGGAACAGTTCTTCGCGCCGCTGGAGCATGTCCACCACCGGCAGCTCCTCCCACATCCGCATTCCGTCGCGAATGATGGCCAGCACCCGGGGCTTTTCCTCTGGGTGCTCGATCAGGTGCTGTCGGGCGATCGCCGCGCCGACGGTCAGGTGCCTGATTTCGTCGATCGCGGCCCCCCGGTCGATTTCGGACGCGGCCGGATCGAGTACCCGCCATTTGCGCTCGGAGAGCTCGGCGGCGGGAGCCAGCGCACCCTCGATAATGATTGTGATCATGATGACGCCGCCGAGGAAGTCACGCTTGTCCCGCATCACGTCGAGGGCGAAATCTTCTAGCGGGTCGAGAACGGCCCTTCGATCGGCACCGGCGAACTCCTCCATGGCGTCGGCGAGACGCTCCCGGGGAATGCCGAGCTCGACCAGGTGCCCGCGGAATACCATCGCGTGCCTGGCCTCGTCCAGAACCTGGGTGACGTAGAACTCCATACTGTCGATGTCCGGCGCGATGGGCACCAAATAGGCCAGGCCGCGGGCCGCCTTCTCCTCGGCCATTGCGCGGAATGCGTACTCCTGGGTCATCGCGTCGTACAGCGGGCCCGGCTTACGCATGTACTCCGGGATTTCGATTCCGGGCGCATGCCCGTCGATCCGGCCACGCAGGGTGCCCTGTGGCACCGATTGCAGCCAGTACCGAAGATTGCACTCCTGCGGGGTCAGCGTCAGGTTCATGGCGCCGTCCAGCAGATCGGGTGCGGTGTCCCAGCCCACTTCAGGTGGAATTCTCTCGGTCATCAGGTCAACTCCTTCAGCCGGGCCATGCCGGAGTACAACCGGCCGGAAAAATAGAGCAATGGATCACCGTCGCCCGCTGTGACCGCGGTGGCCCGGGCGAGCACCAGTTCGTGATCACCCATCGGGATGCGCCGTTCGAATTCACAACCCAGCCAGCACATCGCCCCGATCAGCAACGGAACTCCGTCGCGTAACCCGGGAATCCACGGGACGCCGAGGAACTGGCCCGCACCGGTTCCGCGCGTCTGATCGGCGAAATGCCGGGCCACTCGAGCCTGGTGGCCGGCCAGGATGTTCACCGCGAAGGAACGCCGTTCGGTGATCAGATTCAGCATCGAACTGCGCTGCTGGAGGCAGACCGAGATCAGCGCCGGCTCCCGGGAGATGAAGGTGAACGCACTGACCGTCGTGCCCCGTGCGGTCTCCCCCGAGCCGGCGGTGACCACCGCGATTCCGGTGGCGAACTTCCGGGCGGCGTTCCAGAACAGCGCGGTATCCAGTTCTTCCTCGGCGGTCATGACCGCACGCCTTGTCCGACGGTGACTGGTTCTGAGATACCGGGTCCGTCCAGTTCGGCCTGCAGGCGCACGAACGCCGGATGCGCTGTCGGCTCGAAGGTCACGCTGAACGGCTTGAGGAAGTTC
The DNA here is from genome assembly GCA_050700355.1 of Pseudonocardiaceae bacterium. GTDB lineage: Bacteria > Actinomycetota > Actinomycetes > Mycobacteriales > Pseudonocardiaceae. The sequence continues at coordinate 18,070 of JBOHHE010000459.1, read as the reverse complement.
CCGAACAGCGCACGGTCACCGCACAGATGGATCGGGACGGCCAGCAGCGCCCACTCCGGGCCGATCAGCCAGATCCACAGCAGGACCACCACGGCGTGGGTGACGAACGTGTGCATGGTGTTGTAGAGCACGTAGTAAACCCGAGAGATACGCTTCGTCTTGCTGAGGTGGTAGGCGATCGCGCCGGGTAGATAACCGATGAGATCTATGTAGAGGAACAACGCCACCGCGGGTATCCAGCGGACCTCACCGAGATTCGCGATGAAGAAGTAGAGGCAGACGCCGAGCGCGATCAGATACTCCAGCCGCAGCAGCCGGTAGGTGACGCGGGATTCGAAACGATTCGCCATGTCCATCAGTGACCTCCTGCCAGAATACGAATTCCTGAGCCGTCCGGCAGATCACCGAGGTCGGTCAGGGCGGCGCCTCCCTCGAGTACGGTGACCTCACCGACGACGTCGGCCAGCACGGCGCAGATCGCCCGCTTGATCACTCGCTCGGCGAGCGGATCCATGATTCCGGCCAGGCTTTCGATGCCGAAGTCGTAGGTGACCCGGAACTCCACCCCGCAACCGGATGCGGTCGGCGTGATTTGCCACGAGCCGTGGAAGTCGTCGAAATCACCGTCGAGCTGACTGAATTCCACCTTCAACCGCTCGTGGTCGATGTCCTCCCGCTCGGTCCAGCGCATGATGCCGCGCCGGAAGTTCACCTCCCAGTCGGTGTGCTGTGAATGGCCCTCGGCCGGACGGGTGTCGACGGACCGCACGTCGGGCGATACCGAGGGATAGCGCGCGAAATCGGTGACCTGCTGGAACACCAGGTCGACGTCATCGGTCGGAACTTCCGCGTGCAGGTAGATACTTCGCATGTCGGATCTCATTCAGTAGGGTCTAATTCAGTACGGCCTTGGCGGCGTGCTCGAAAGCGTCGAGCAAGATCTGGATCTCGGTGTCGTCGAGTATCGCGGGCGGGGTCAGCCGCAGTACCCGGTCGGAGTTCAGGGAGTGGTTCGCGATCACCCCGGCCGACATCAGTTCGAGCAACAGGTCGCCCGCCATTCCGGGCACGGTGAACTCGATGCCGAGAAGCAGCCCCAGCCCGCGCACCTCGCGCAGCCGGCGGCCGAACACGGCGGTGCTGATCCGGGTCAGCTCGGACCGCAGCGCCGTGCCGATCCGGGCGGCCCGCTCGACCAGCCCATCGTCCCTGATCACCTCGACGGCGGCTCGGGCAGCGGCCATGGCCAGCGGATTTCCGGAGAACGTGGAGGTATGGATGAACGGGTCCTTGTCGAAGGCCCGAAACGCCGCATCGGTGGCCACCGCGGCGGAGACCGGCACCACCCCGCCGGACAGACCCTTGCCGACCAGCAGCACGTCGGGGGTGACCCCTTCGCGGGAGGCCCCCCACCAGTGGCCGAGTCTGCCGAGCCCGGTCTGCACCTCGTCCAGCACGAAGAACGCCCCGTACTCCCGGCACAGCCGCTCGACATCGCGCAGATAACCGTCCGGTGGCACGATCACCCCGGCCTCGCCCTGCACCGGTTCGACGATCACGCAGGCGTTGCCCTCGTGCTTGGCCAGTTCGCCGCGCAGCGCTTCCGGATTTCCGAACGGGACATGGGACACCCCGGGCAGCAGCGGCCGAAACGGTGCCTGGAAGACGTTCTTCGCCGTCACGCTCAGCGCACCCAACGTCTTGCCGTGATAGCCGTTGGTCATCGAGATCAGCTGGCGCTTGCCGTGGGTGCGCGCCATTTTGATCGCGGCCTCGACCACCTCGGCGCCGGAGCCCGCGAAGTGCACCCGGGTGAGCCCACGCGGCACAACCGAGATCAACTCGGCGGCCGCACCGGCCACCTCCGGCTCCAGCAGCAGCCGGGTGGCCACCGGATTGGTGTTGAGCTGGCGGGTCACCTCGGCGATCACCCTCGGGTGCCGGGCGCCCATCAGCAGCACGCCGTAGCTACCGCAGTTGAGCAGCTTGCGCCCGGTGGTGGTGTACACCCAGGCCCCGCGGGACGACGCCTCGACGTCGCCGCCGAACATCTCACCCAGCGCCGCCCGACCCGTACTGAGGTGGGCGCGGTACTGATCCAGTGTCGTGGTCATCACGCCACCACGATCGGCGCGCCGCCGTAGTAGTCGACCAGGCTGCCCGCGACACTGCCCCGCGATGGCGGGTGGAACGCGATCGCCTGCGATGCCGCGGCCAGATAGGCGACATCCGGGGAGGAGACGTACGCCATGCCCCCCAGCAGTTCGACCGCCTGGTTGACCGCCTGGCACACCGCGTCCTGCACCGCGAACCGGGTGACTAGTGCCTGGGCCAGCCCGTCGTTGCCCACCTCGTCGTCCAGCACCCGGCGGGCCAGGCCCTCGGTCAGGGCGGCGGCGGTCTCGATCCGGACGGCCAGCGCGGCGCGGTCGGACACCGCGCCCCGGCCTCGGTCCAGCACTCGGGCCACCAGTGCGCTGGCCATGCCGGTGTAGGCCGCGCAGACCATCATCTCGAACCAGATCAGACCCACCGTCTGTAGTTCGTCCAGCTCATCGGCCAGCGCCGGATCGGGCTTGATGATCTGGTCCTCGGTGACGAAGACGTTGGTCAGCCGCACCTCGTGGCTCTGCGCGCCGGCCAGCGCGAAGCTGGACCAGAACGGGTGGATCGACACGCCCGGGGTGTCCGCGGGCAGCATCAGGAAGCCCATGCCGATGTCGCCGTTCGCGTCCCGGACGCCGACGCTGGCGGTGAGCAGGTCCATCGAGCCGGCCAGGCTGCACGGCTTCTTCGACCCGGTGATGAGGTAGCCGCCTTCGGTGGGCACCGCCTCCACCTGGGGGGCCAGGATGCCTTGGTTGGTGCGGCCCTCGGCGAAGCCGGAGGCGACCAGCAGCCGGTCGCCGGCCACCCGCTTGAGCAGCAGCTCGTCCAGGCCGCTGTCGGCGCCGACCGCGTCGGCCACCGCGTACAGCGTGCCGATGGAGAAGTGGTGCATCATCGTGGCCACGGTCAGCGATGGGGCCACCGCGCCGAGCGCGCGCTGCGTCCGGACCGCCTCCAGCGCGGTGGCGCCGATTCCGCCGTAGGCCTTCGGCACCAGCAGATTCGGTCCACCATGGGCCCGGAACAGCTTGATGGCCTGGTTGTTCTCCGACTCCAGCTCGCTGAGCGGAATTGCGGCCAGCTGCTCCCGCAGACCCGGTAGCAGGGCGTCGCACACGGTTTGATCGGCTTCCAGAAATCGCATGGCTCGTTCTTTCGTCTCACGAATCTCGGGCAGGTGGTGGGTGGCCGAGGAGGCTCAGGCGCAGTGCTGTCCTCCGATGGCCGCGGCGTATCCGGCGAAGACCGCCGCACGGGGGCTGACCTGATGCGCTATCGACACGCCCTGCAAATGCGAGGTGCGCAGCATGAGGTAGTTCGCCTCACCGAACACCCCACCGGTCAGGCCGGTCCCGCCGTGGCTGGGCAGATACGGCAGAAAACCGATATGCGAATCGTTGATCTTCAAGAGGCCGCCGTTGCCGACTTCGCGCAGGAACCGGTCGATCACCGCCCGGTCGGTCGCCCAGAACGAGTTGCGCAGGCCGTAGGGGTTGCTGTTGACGAAGCCGATGACTTCGGTGAGCAGCAGGTCGTCGGGCACCGCTGCGGGGACGATCACAGGGAGCAGCGGGAAGAACGTCTCCTCGCGCACCGCCTGGATGTCGCGGCTGGCCGCCAGGCCGTCGATCCGCAGCACCGTCGGTTCCAGGAACAGCCCGGTGTCCGACGGCGCGCCGTCCACCTCCAGCCTGCGGGCGCCGTGCAGGACCTGCGCCCCATGGTCGAGCGCGTCCCGCACGTAGCTGAAGAATCGCTCGCTGCGCAGTACCGGGGTGAGCAGCACCCCGGGTTCTTCGGGAAAGCCGGGGCGAATGTCGGCCACTGCCGCGCACAGCAGGCTGAGCAGGTCCTCGGCGATCGCGGGGTGCACGACGACCTGGTTGGGCACCATGCAGATCTGGCCGGAGCCGTAGAAGCATTCGATCAGCGCCTCGACCGCGAGGTTCAGGTCCGCGTCCCGCCAGATCACCAGGCAGTCGTTACCGGCCAGCTCCAGGATGGGCTTCTTGCCGTGTTCGACGCAGTCCCGCTGGACCTCCAACCCCTTGCTGACCCCGCCGGTGTAGAAGATGTCGTCCACGTACGGGCTGTCCAGCCAGGTCCGCATGACCGGCCCTGGCCGAGCGCAGAACACGTTGAGGGTGCCCGGCGGAGCGCCCAGCTCCTCCAGCACCGGCACCACCAGCTTCCGCAGGGCGTACATCACCCCCAGCGGGGCGCTGCGCGGCGCCCGGACCAGCACCGCGTTGCCGGCCAGCAGCGCGGTGATGCCGAACAGCGCGCTCGCCGCGGGCGCGTTTTGCGGTGGGTTGATCGCCACCACCCCGTCCGGCATTCGACGCAGCAGCAGGCGGCGGGGCCCGGAGGTGAACTCCTGGTGCATCTGCCGGGCGCACCAGTCCAGGGTCTGTTCGCTGAACGTCTCGAACAGCCCGGCCACCTGCCATTCGACCAGCGCCCGTGGGTTCCCCTCGGCGATCAGCACGTCGACCAGTTCCGCGTGGTGGCGGCGCAGCCGTTCCCGGATCCCGACGCCGAGCTGCATGCGGGTGGCGAGCGGGACCTGCCCCCAGACCGTCGCGGCGGCAGCGGCCGCGACGCAGGCCCGCGCGACGACGTCGGGCTCGGCCAGCGCGCAGCGCCCAACCACGTTCAGGTCGGCGGCGGCCGGATCCACGAGGCCCTGCTCCAGCCGCCGCTTGAGGGTCAGGCTGGCGAAGACGTCGTCCAGGATGGATCGGGTGGTGACGGTGTAGACATAACGGCCGGAGTCGATATCCGCACCGCCCACATACGACAGGTACGTGGGAACAGGTTCCGAGCCGCCGCCCAGCAAATCAGCGAGGTGGCGGTCACACTGAGTTTCGGTCGGAGTCACGCCGGTCTTCCCTTCCGGTAATCGGCGCAAAATTGCACGATCTGAATGCTGGCGCAGCGGTCTGACACAGCTCTGACGCACCACTGACGACGTTGTCGGGAGAACGTGAGAAGGATGAACCGGGTCGAATCCTGACGTTTTCCTGACGAATATTTACGGTGTACGTGCCACGGTCCCGGCGCGGTCGGCCCCTGGCGCGGGGCGGCCGGGTTTCCCAGCGGATCACCCGGGCCGGGCCACCAGCCGGTCGATCCGCCGGATCCGGGGCCGATGAGCAGCGCAGATGCCCAGCTGCCGGGCTACCTACCCAACTTTCCGGAGGCTGGAAGGATCTTGATTTCGATCCCGGGGATGACCCGATGTATCAGGGGAACCCAAGCCATGCTCTGAGGTACTGGACGAATGAATTTGCAGCACTTAGGCCAGTGCACCCGCCGGTTGGTTATTGGCCGGGGCGGTCGGATTTGGTCGGGAGGCTCAGCTATGGACTTTAGAGTTCTAGGACCGGTGGGATTGCTCGCCGACGGCGAGATGAAAGTACTGCACGGCGCCCGTCAGCGAACGCTGCTCGCGTTGCTCCTGATCAATTCTGGTGATGTCGTCGCCAAAGCGAAGATCTTCGAGGAACTGTGGGGAGGCGAGCCGCCGATCGGCGCGGACAACGCCCTACAGGCGCTGGTCACACGATTTCGCAGAGTGCTGCGGAACTCCTTTGACGAAGATTTCGCTCGCCAGTGCCTGGTGACCCGACCTGATGGGTACGCGATGTACGTCGACCCCGAAACGATCGATGTGCGCGTGTTCGAGCGGCTGATCACGCAGGCTCGGGAGAAGCTGCGCTCCGAGCCCGAACTCGCGTGGAGCCTGCTGGACCAGGCCCTGGCCCTGTGGCAGGGACCCGCGCTGCAAGGAGCCACCGGCGGCCCGATCTGCCACAGCGCGGCCGAGCAGTTCGAGGAGGCCCGGTTGGCCGCGACCGAGGACCTGATCCGGGTGAAGATCGCTATCCGGGGTCATGCCTCGGTGATCAGCGAGCTGAAGAGCCTGTCCTTCCGGCATCCGTGGCGGGAACGGCTCGCCGAGCTGCTGATGGTGTGCCTGTACCGGGCCGGCCGGCAGGCCGAGGCCATCCAGACGTACAACCACGTGCGGTGCCGGCTGGTGACGGAGTTCGGAATGGAGCCCTCGCCGAGCCTCAAGCGGTGTATGACCGCGATCCTGAACCAGGACCCGGCACTGGGCGGGGACCGCTCGATGGGCGTGCGGAACCCTTTACCCCGGGCGTTGGTTCCGGTGAGTGCCTGAGCGAGTCCTGACCGGCGTGTCGGCGCCTCTGCGCGGGGCCCCGGCCGCAGGATCGAGGCGCAAGCCGCCGGCCGAGCCAGGGAGTCCCGATGATGTTGTTTACCCGACCCGTGCGGGGTGCGGCCGCCCGGTGATGGGCCGTTCGCATGTCGCTTCGGGGTGGTGTAGCGGTGCTCTCGCCGGATACCTGATCGGGTTGCCGCCGGCCGGTGTGGTCGGTTTCGGCTGCGTCACCGCGGGTGCGTCGGCGCTCAACGATCTGGACCACGATGACTCGTCCGCGTCGCGCGTGCTCGGGCCGGTGTCCGCGTTGCTCGCCGAGCTGGTGCAGGCCTACGCCAGGTGGGTGTACCGGGTGACCAGGGGGCCGGGTGACCCGCGCCGCAAAGGCGCGCACCGAGGGGCGACGCATTCGCTGCCGCTGCTGCCGGTGCCGTGCGCGGCACTCGCGGCGCTGCCGTGGCTGATGTCGGGGCTCGGCCGGTGGCTGTCGGCGGTGGTCGGCTGGGACGAGGGAATCGTCTACTGGATCGCGCCGGTCTCGGTGGCGGCGGTGATCGTGTTCTGTGTGCTGGTCGCCGCCGACCGGCTGGGCAGGCGAATGCTGGTCGGCGCGGGGTTCGCGGCGGGCGGGCTGATGGCCGGCCAGGGCGGCATGAGCCAGGACGGCGTGCTCTCCGCCTGGGCGGCCGGGCTGGTGTCGGTGGCGCCCTGGGTAGCGCTGGCCGTGCTGATCGGAACGGTCACCCACGTCCTGGGGGACCTGGTCACCGAGGCCGGGCTGTACGCCTTCGCTCCGCTGTATCGCGTGCGGGTGGGCACCGACCAGGAGCGGCGCTGGGTGCGGGTGGCGCTGCCGAAGTGGCTGGCCTTCAAGACCAACGGCTGGTTCGAGCAGGGCGTGGTGTTCCCGGTGCTGACCGTGTGCGCGGTGCTGCTGGTCCCGGGGATGTGGCCGCTGGCCGTGGAGCTCGCTCGGGCTGTGTCCGGCTAATCGCCCTCCCCATACCGGGCCTGCGGATCCGGGCGCCCCGCGGGCACGACTCGCAAGTAGTCGTGAGCCAGCCGTTGCGCGCCCCGGCTGAGCAACTCGTCCAGCGCGTCCACGAAATGGTCGACGTGGTCGGGCCGGATGGTCAACGGTGGTTCCAGCCGCAGCACATCCCGGTCGGAGTCGGGAAACGCGACGAGCACCCCGTGCTCGGCCAGCAGCAAGGTACCGATCACGCCCGCGAGTTCGCCCAGGTGCACACCGACCAGCAGGCCCCTGCCCCGGACGCCGGTCACCAGCTGCGGATAACACTGGCGCAGCCCCTCCAGACGGCGCAGCAGGTACCGGCCGGTGCGTTCGGCGTTGCCGATGAGGTCCTCCTCATAGAGCACGGCGAGGGCCTGGAGAGCGGCGCTGCACGCCTCCGCGGTTCCGCTGAACGCGCCCAGCGGAACCGCGGACGCGGCCTCCGGACACGCCCTGCGGTGCACCGAACCCCGGGCGATCACCGCTGCCCCGCCACCCAGCGACTTCGCCAGGGTCACCAGATCGGGCACGACGCCGGCATGCTCGAAGGCGAAGAACCGTCCGGTGCGGCCGACGCCACACGCCGCCTCGTCGGCGATCCACAGTGCCCCGTGCTCGTCACAGAGCCGGCGGACATCATGCAGGTAGTCCGCTGGCGAAGGCTCGGCCCCAACGCCGCCGTACACCGTTTCGAGGAGAACCGTCCCGATCCGCCGTCTGCGCAGCGCGTCGGCCAACGCGTCCGCGTCGCCGAACGACACCTGCACGTCCCCCCGGATCCGCGAGCGGTAACGCGTCGAGCCGGGTCCCGACCGCGCCCCCCGAGCCGTGCCGTGTGCTGACCGCGATGCATACACCACCCCCGACCTGCGCCGCCCTTGCGCTCGCTGGGCCAGCGTCAACGCCGCCTCGACGGCCTCCGCCGCGCTACCGCACACATGCACCACATCCAGGTCACCGGGCGCGATCCGGGCCAGCCGGGTGGCCAGCACCGCCGCATACTCAGCCCCGGCACGTTGAGACCCAGTGGCCTCTCTACTGTTATCCCCCATATCCGGCTGAACGCCCGGAAGTCCAAAAGGGATGTCGCCTGATCAGGTAGTGCCGCTACTGTCACCCGCTAGGTCGTAGCTGATCGGGTCAACATTCACCCAGCTCGGGCACATCGCATCATTCATCGTTATGGCAGACGGCCTCAACATTGTCGCCGTCGGGATCCCGTACGAATGCGCCGTAGTAATTCGGGTGATACTCGGCCATACCCGGGATTCGTGAAGCACTTCGGCGCCCGCGGCGACAGCCGCGTCGAAGAATTTCTGAACGGTGATCCGATCCGCTGCGGCGAAGGCAACATGGATCTCTCTGTTCGATTCACCGGTGCTCAGGGGAGCCAAACCAGAACGACGGCATTCCGCCGACGCCATAACCGATGACATCACCGAACTGCATTATCCGGGTGCCGGCCAGCGGCGCGAGCACGGCGTCGTAAAAAGCGGCGCTGGAGCTGACGTCGGAGCACTGAATCGACAAATGATCGAGCATGCCCGCAAATCGTAGCGTTCATGGTGGACTGTCGACGTCAGACCTACCCCGATGCTGGCTGTGTCCCGCCGGGTGCCGCCCGAGATCGAGGAGACCCCAGCCGCGCAAGTCATGGTGGCACGTCCGCAACCGATCCCGACCGTCTGGCCGTAGACTGACCACGCAGTCGTTAACAGCGGAGGAGGGGTGGATGCCATGACCACTGCCTCGTGGCCGGACCACCTGCTGACGCTCGCTGAGTGGAACGCGCTGCCCGAGGACACATCGCGTCGGTACGAGTTGGTCGAGGGAGTCTTACTGGTGGTTCCCAGGCCGGCCCCGATGCACCAGCGGGTGATGGTACGCCTTGCCGCTGAGCTGGACCGGCAGCTGCCCGATGAACTGACAGCGCTAGCCGACGTCGAGGTCGAGGTCGATACCAGGTATCCTCCGACGGTTCGCGCCCCTGATATCGTGGTCGTGCCGACCGGCCGGGCGCAGCAGAACCCCCCTCGCTTGGTCGCGGCCGATGTGCTGGTCGCCATAGAGATCGTTTCCCCGGGGACCGGGCGGACTGATCGGGTCACCAAGCCGACCGAATACGCTGACGCCGGTATCCCGCACTACTGGCTGGTGGAGCTCGACCCGTTCGTGACCCTCACTGCATATACGCTGATCGCTGGCGACTATGAACACACGGCAGGGGGATCCGGTCTCATCACCATCACCATCACCGCTCCGGTTACGGTGAAGCTCGATCTGGATGCCTTGATCAGCCGCCGGTAGTTGCCCAGTTCAGTCGTTGACGACTTCGAGGCGGGGGAATACCGGGCTGGGGTCAGCTACTGTCGGACCGCCATTGCCACTCTGTTCAGCGATACGGCTGGCGAGGGTGGACAGGAACGGCTGAAGATGGTGGCGAAGTCGCGGCAGGTGGCGACCAGTTCGGCGAGCACGGTGTCGAGAACGCCGCTGTCGGTTTGTTCCTTGCGTTCGGCCTTGACCAGTTCCCAGGGGCGTACCGCTTCGATGTAGCGTCTTCCCTTCGTCGCCGATCCTGGTGACAGCTTCGGCGGCACGCCGGAAGTTCTCGTCGTCGGTGCCGTAGCCCGGTCCGGTGATGTAGTTGATCAGCGCTGGTCTTGATGAAATCATCGAAGGACAGGTCAAGGGTGTCCCGCAGGGCCAGGAAGCGCTGGGCGACACGCTCGACGTACTCGGCCGGGGAGATGCCCTCGGCCTCGGCGCCCTGCACGTTCTTCGGCGCGTTATCGTCGGTCGAACCGAACCTCGTCGCCGCGCTGACGGCGGTGGCGGGCGAGTACGTCGGTTTCGACCAGCTCCAAGGCGTGTCCGACGTGCGGCCTGCCATTCACGTAGGGGATGGCCGTCGTCACGATGTACCGGCTCATCGCGACCTCTCCGCCCGTGTCGGCGACCGCCCCTTGGGTGAGGAGGCTCCGAACGGGCCTCAACGTCCTCATCGAGCGCACCGAGCGCCCGCACGGCCAGGTATGACGTGGTCGCCGCCTTGACCCGTCCCTGAGCCCTGGCGTTCACCCGGGCCCGGGATCTGCGCACCACCTGGCGCCACGACCTCGACACTTTCAATGATCTTGACGTGGCACTGCCCTTCAGCCCTGTCCTTGATCGCTGTTTGGGAAGAATTAGCCGCGCTGTGCGCGGCTAATTCTTCCCAAACAGCGATCATTCCCCAGCCCGGTACCCGGGACACCGACTCAGCCCCTGTGCCTGGGCCTTGCGTAGCGCAACCCTGTCCCGATCCGGGCGAGCCTGCTTCCCGGTAATGGCGCGGCGGCTACCCTCTCGAACAGCGCCAGTCGGCTACGTAGCCCGCGATGGTGGGGCGCTACTGTGCGCCACGTCACGGTCAGCGCCCTCGTCGAACGTACCGGCAAGTCCTTCCAGGCCGCGAACAACGCGGTCCGCAAGTTTGTTGACCTGGGTGTTCTCACCGAGCGCACCGGACGCACACACGGCCGAGTATTCGAGGCCAGCGGCGTGGTCGCCGCCTTGACTCGCCCCTGAGCACTGGTGTTCACGTCAGCCGGCAGGGAGGTTCGGTAAGGTCCCCGTTCCGGGAGTGTGGTCGTAGCCGCCTTCGCCGAGCGCGCCGACTGTGATTTATTTAGAGTGTTCTCGAGGTGGGTTGTCGAAGGTGATCGGCCCGGTAAAATCTCTACCTTGAACAATGGATCCCTGTATGTGGGGAGTGCCGGACACCATATTGATGACATGCCCCGTCTCAAGTTCGGGATTACGTTGAGTGATTGTCGGAGAATCGGCGAGCCCGTCGGTGATGGTCTGGTGTTCCTGCGGTAGAGGTTGTCGTCCGAACACCTTATGCACGAGATTGGTTAAGGCATTCCAGATTCGTCGACCAGCTTCGCCGCTGGCACCCTGAACCGTGGCGGTGATTGCTGTTGTGAGTGCTGCTACTGAGATCAGGTCAAACATCGCGACTGCTCCCTGGGTGGCCTGGGCCGTGGTCTGCTGCGGCAGGCTCTTGACGGTAGGTGTGATGGGGAGCCGGTACCCCCGATAAACCGGGGCTTGTGGCAGGGTGGTGGTCCCGGCGGCCGGTAGGAATGGCTTGCCTGCACACGGGTTGCCATGGACACTGCCCTGGGCAGCTCGGCTGGTGGCGCCGAGTCACCGATCCTGCTGCTTGCTTAGTCTGATCGAGATATCGTCTGTTCCCGTAGGCGTACTCGTCTGGCGAATTATCGCTCACCGTGCTCCAGGTTCTGACAGCTACTCATTTTCTGTACCGAACGAGTGAAGAAGTGGAAGACCACCAACGAACCCATCGGCGATTGGGCACTATGACTGGTCATGAGCGACCGGGCGATACCGCGGGTGCCCCACACCTTGCGCGGGCTCGGACGGCTACAATCCTTCCTGCGTGGCGAATTCTTGATGAGATATGGCGAACAAAGCGATGAGGTACTCTTCATCGAGTCTGGAGCTGTCAAGATAGTATTATCGACGGAAACCGGCTCGGAGTCGATCCTGGGTCTTTGTGGTCACGGCGAGTTGATCGGCGAATTGGGGGTCATAAGCGGTCGGCCGCGAAGTGCGACAGTGATCGCTCACCTCGGTGGTGTCGCATTGCACGTGCCGAGGATAACGTTCCTGCGTATTCTTGAACAGGATCGGGAAATGCGCATGATGGTAGACGACACTTTGGTGCGCAGGCTATACAAGGCGGATCGCAGGCAACTCGCTATAGCTTCACTCGATGTTCCGACCCGGGTCGCCTCCCAGTTGCTGGCCTGGGCCAAGGAGCATGGCGTACGGGCCGGAGACGGCCTTTTGATACGAGGGCTCACTCAGCGAGACCTCGCTCAGGTGGTCACCGCGTCAGAGAAGACTGTTGAGTCCGCACTGAGTCTGCTGCGTTCGACTGGCCTCTTGGAGACTAGGCGATGCAGGTTTCTTCTACCTGACCCAGCCTTGCTGGAGTACCTGCTCGGTCGGCCCGGCTGGCGGCCAGGGGCCTAAACCCCGGAATTCCGGGAGAACCATCCTCACGTTCCGTGCATACTCAGTGTACTGGTAGTGGACAAGTGGAGGTAGCTGTGCATCCGATTCCAGAGCACCGTGCGTTACTTGGCCTCGACGTCGTCGGCTCGGCCCGCAATGCCGGGCACTACCTCAACGCGATAGCCGAGGCCGTTGACCGCATGTTGCGTACCGCGCTGCAGGACTGTGGTATCCAACGCAGTGAGGTCATGAACTGGGAGAGCACCGGAGACGGCGTCCTCCTCACCCTGCCGAGTTGCCACGTCGGCCGCTTGCTCGGCCTGAGCAGACGTATCGACGATCTGGCGGCCGACCACAATCGATGGCGTAAGCCAGACGTAAGGCTGCGTATCGCGGTCGAACTGGGCCCAGTCGGTGATCTGCCCGGTTACTATCCTTCCAAGATCTCCCACACTCGGCTGCTGAACGCGCCCGCGTTCAAAGAGCTACTTCAGCGCTGTATCGACGAAGCCTCGGATGGCTCAGTCAACACCGGCCTGATCCTGTCTGAGCACGCCTTCAGCAGCGCATTCGGTGGTGACCATACCGAGTCTGTCCGGCGTGGTGATTTCGTCGCTCTGCCGGTGGTTGACAAGGAGTTCGCCCAGGCGGCCTGGGTCCGGATCCCCGGGTTCGACTCGCGCAGTATCGAGAATTTCATCAACACATTTCTCCCATTGACCGCTGACGCCAAGTCCGATCGGGAGGTGCGGGTACGCAACGAGGTGCGCGGGATGATGACGGGCGTCCAGGCGGGCACTGTCAACGGGGGCATCAGCTTCGGCGGCCACCGATGAACATTCCGCTCCAGGTGAACACCGACGAAGAAGCCAGCGGGCCAGCTGAGGCTTGCGAGTATATGTACATCCCACCAGCCGCGCCTGACATGGACAACCAGGTCGACGGGGAAATGAGTGGTGTTCAGGCGGGCTGGGTATACGGTGATATCACGGTCGACAACAGTTCCTCGCTGCTCCCGTCGCTGCCGGAGCTGGTAGCCAGGCGCGTCGCTGTTGAGGAATTGGAACAAGTACGCCACGAGTTCGTGGAACCCGCACGATTCGATGACGCACACCGGGAATTGGCTGCACATCACATTGTCGTACTGTGCGGCACGGGTACCGGGAGAACTTTCGCTGGGTGGCGGCTCCTGGCTGACCAAGGTATCACGGACATCGTCGATCTCAACCCAGATCGCCGTCTCGGCAGTATCAGCGAGTCCGATCTACTTCCGGGTGAGGGATATCTGTGGGATGTGAGCGACCAGGGTAGGCACCCGTTCACCGGGTGGGAGTTCAACCGAGCGGCGGCCTTTGGCCGGTCAGTGGGCTGCCATCTGGTGATAGTGCTCGACAACCGTCAGCAGGCACCGCCTGAAGTATCCAGATATATCACTGAACTGAGACCGCCCGATCCGGTTGAGGTGGCCGTGGCGGTTCTTGATCATCGCTATCCGCAGGTGAGAGAGCAGGCCAAACAGGTACTCAAATGTGACCTGGCCGACGCCCTCGCGGAATCCGACCCGCCAGAGAAGGCAGTGCGTGCTGCGCTCCTGGCCATGGAGATCGTCACGGGTAGATGTGAGACAACTGATGCGCTCGATGCTCTCAGCGAGGATGCCGAGCACGCTGTTACTGCGGTGCTGGAAGGTTGGTCGGTCATCGAGTACTCCATGTCGTTGGCGGTCGCCTTGCTGGAGGACCGCTCCTTTGACGAGGTTGCCGCCCAGGCGATAAAACTCGATAAAATGATCCGTACCGCCGAGTCGCTCCCGGATACACCATTGCTGCCCCGGCAGATATTTGCCATATCTAGACATAAATTACTGGCTGACATTCGGGCGGTCACCATCAAGCGCGAGCATCCCCGTCGCCCAGGACTGACAGAGGAGACTGTTCGTTTTGCCAGGCAGGGCTGGCGCGATGCGGTGCTGCGTCTTGTATGGCGGGAGTACCACGAGAGTCGCGCGGTTTTTCGTGATTGGATGTGCGCGCCAGCCCTGCTGGACCGTTTCAGCAGTGCGGCAGTACGTGCGTTATGTACCTTGATCACCGAAGTCTCTGCCTACGAGCTGGTGGATCATCTTGCTTCTCGGCATTCAGTCAAGCAGCGGCAGTTGGCGGCCCGCGTGCTCACCCGGCTGGCGGGTGCGCACGGTTTGCGTCCACTCGTGGAGCAGACTCTGGAGAGCTGGGTTACCTCCGACTCCGTCTATCGGCAGTTTACCTCGGCGTTGGTCTATGGATCCGGGTTCGGTGTGCAAGACCCCCACCAGGCGCTGTATCAGCTCACGAGTCTCGGGTGCTCGTCGAACGTGAAAGTGCAGAATGCCGTTGTGGGCGGCATACTCGGTTTACTGTCCCAGCCGATGAACCAGGAGAATGTGTTGAATACCGTGGTGTCCTGGCTGAGTCAGTCCTCTCTTGGATCCGAATGCCTACACACGGTTGCTCTGGGGGTCGGGATGCGGGTGGTCGGATTCTCGCGCGACTCGTCACCTGAAACAGTCGATTCGGTGCTGCTCGCCAAGCAGTACCCTGAGCAGGTGAGTATTCTGGCCAAGGGCATTCTTGAAGATCAGAGGTTCGGTCACGCCGCACTCATGCGTCTTGCCAAGCTGGCGTGTTTCGTTGATCTGTCGCGATTGCGCCAGCGGGAGTTCTTTCCCACACATGAGTCGGCTGAGCTGCTACGTCTCGTGACGAATTTTGCTCCGGACTTGCGTTGGTGGCCACGTCGCAGAGCGGTCGCTGCATTGAGCAGGCAGTACCCAGCCAGGCGGACCCAGATCCGCCGTATTTTCCGCACCGCCAGCAAGCTCCAACGAGCGGAGCGATCTTTGTAAATCACTTAGAGGGCGTCTTATTTGGAGGTTGGCTAGCGTGTTGCCATGATGGGTGGACGTGATTGATGAACTGCCTCGGTGCCGTGCATGATGAACTGGGCAGCCAGGGGGAGATCGACTGGTCCCGGGCGGTGCTGGACAGCGCGGCCGTGCGGGCGAAAAGGGGGCGGGTGACCGGCCCCCGCCCGGTGGACCGTGGTAAACCGGGCTGGAAAATCCACGCCTGATCGACCGGACGGGCCTGCCCCGAGCAGTCGGGGTCTTCACCGTCAGCACACGCGACCAGGAAGCGCTCAAGCCGCTGATCAAGGCGGTCCTGCCGATCCGTTCCCGGCCCGCCGGCGGCCAGCCACACTGCCCGCCGACAAGGCTGACGATGGGAAACCGGTCTCATCACCATTACCGCTCCGGTCATGGTGAAGTTCGATAACGCGCTAGCGATTTGGGGACCATCGCGGAGGAGCGGGTTCCAAGACCGTGCACCTACCTAGAAGTAATATCTTCGATGTGGCAGGACTGCTTGGCATTCTCCGGACAATCGGCGAAGGATACGGCAGGTGAGCACATCAGCACTGGAGAGCTACCGTGATGTTGTCGGCACGCTGACGCCCACGGCAGTCTCGCAGTACCTGGCCTCCCACCACTGGGAGCTGGAGTCCCGTCACGAGGTCAAGGAGATCTGGCGGCTCCCAGGAGCGGACGGACCACGCGGTCGCGTCATGCTTCCACTGGCCACCGATTACGTCGACTTCCCACAGCTCTTCATCGATGCGCTCTACGCGCTCGGGTGCATCTACGACTGGGACGCCGACGAACTGGCTGAGCGCGTCATGGCCGCTCGCGCGGATCTTTTGTTCGTCCGGCTGGACCAGGTCATGACCGACGGGACGATCCCGTTCCGCCAGGCGGATGAAGACGATGGAGGCATTGTACAAGATGCTCAAGGCCGCCGCGACCATCGCTGCGGACCCCACGCACTCGCATCGCGGCAGGCCGCCCTCCAGCGTGACCGAGTTTCTCGACGAGGAGGTACGGCTCGGACACACTAAACGCGGGAGCTTCGTATTCACTGTCGTAACCCGGCTCGGCGATCCACTGCCCGCCCATGATAATGGTGAGAGGGCAGTGGCTTTCCCGCGCAAGGTCATGGAGACCCTGGCCCGCGGGCTGGAGGCCACCCGTGATCTCACTCAAAAGTGGAACCATGAAGCCATGGAGCAAGCTGGACAGTTCGGTCTCAGTGCGAGCCTGGTGGAGTCTTTGCAAGACCTCGCCCAGCCCAACTCTCTGCGGTCTCTGGATCTGATCCTTCGAATGGGCGGCGGCTGAACCGCGACCCGAGGTCGGAAGCTCGCCGAGCGTGGTGGACCGCGATGTCATCGCCGGACTTCCCCGCGTGCGCGAACGGCTGGTTCGCCAGGAAGAACCACCACGCACCGTGACACTTGTCGGTACAGTACGCACCCTCAACTGGGAGGACCCGGTCGAGGACGAGGAAGAAAGCGCGACGATCATCCTCGTAGCCGACGTACACAATCGATTGCGAAGCGTTCATATCACCCTCACCGGCGAAGATCACGAGTGGGCTATCCTGGCCTATCGGCGGAAACTGCCCTTCACTGTCACCGGCGACTTGGTATTCGAGCGAGGGGCCTGGCGCCTCACGGGCCACATCACCGTCGATTCCAGCTTCCTGGAGCATCGCAAGGATTGATCCCGCCCCCATCACCTGATGTCGTGGTCGTACCGACCCGCCGGGCGCAGCAGAATCCCACTCGCTTGGTCGCCGCCGATGTGCTGGTCGCAATAGAGATTGTCTCCCTGGGGACCGGGCGGACTGATCGGGTCACCAAACCAGCCGAGTACGCTGATGCCGGCATCCCGCACTACTGGCTGGTAGAACTCGATCCGGTCGTGACCCTCACCGCGCACACGCTGATTGCCGGCGACTACGAGCACACAGGAGGGGGAACCGGCCTCATAAGCATTCCCGCTCCGGTCACGGGAAAGCTCGATCTGGATGCTTTGATCAGTCGCAGATATTCATCTGACACCCTCGGTTGATGGCTACGACCCGCGGCTCTCCGACGCGTGGTACCTAACAGGATTCTATTCTGATGACTCTTACCGCATCCAGCGGTAGTGGTGTACGGACGGCAACCATTGCTGTCGCATAGCCCAGGTCTATGATCGTTCCGCGCCGGACGTCCACCTTGAGCTCCTGATTTCGATCGTGCGGACGCCTGTGGTTGGCATATACAATGCGATGTGTCACCAGGCCTCGCTGCTCTTTGCTCTTACGATTCTTCCTCATGGGACCTTCCAGGAGTATCACGCGCACTGCGCTGCCTTGATCATGTTGATTACCTCGTCCGACTCCTGGTCATGCATTGTCAGGGTGGTCTTTATGGCGCCGTCGAAGGTGATCCAGACGCGCCCATCGCGACCACGTCCCCGGCGTAGCACGATCAGGGTCGCGGGTTCTCCCTCCGGGTTACGGAGCTGGATGGTCGAACGGTAACGTTCCCGTTCGCTGTGCAGCTCCATCGCCAATCCTTGATTCTCGCCGTTGTCGGAGGAAAGCCCGCCTGTGCCCCGCATCGCCTTGCTCGTCACGTTTCGCCGTCCCTCTCTTGTACTGTCGCAGCCGGAATGATGTGCACGTCAGACTTTGCCGAACCGGTCGGAGAACGTCCACCCCGCAATGCCAAGATCCAGATTAACTTCTTCCCGGTGACGCGGGGAGCGTTTTCCCACCTGCGGTGGCCACAGCGCGGTATCGTCTCGCCAATTGTGGGGTGTGGCTTCGCCGCACCTCACCCGTGAGTGGCGTTGAGTGCTAGAG
>JBOHHE010000458.1:0-2214 GCA_050700355.1 Pseudonocardiaceae bacterium | reverse complement strand
CGCTGGTCCTGCTCGAGGTTCTCGGGCTCGGTGTGCTCGGCTCACTCGGCATCCCGGGTCTGATCCGCGCCAGCTGCCTGTGGGGCGAATGCTGCCGTCCGCTCCGGAACGACCTCGTGGGTCCGTTTCCGCCTGACATGCCCTTTGTGAGCGTGTTCTCGCGGAAAGACGGGGTGGTGCCCTGGCAGACCAGCCTCGATCCGGCCGCACGGTACCGGGAGGTCTGCACCACCCACCGTGGTCTCATCGCCAGCCCCGAAGCATTCCAGGTACTGGCACAGGAGCTCGCGCTGATGGTGAACCACGGCCCGGATGCCGACCTCGCCGTCGCCTCCTGAACCTAGTTGATCATTCAGCCTGGCTTCTGTAGCGACGTTGCGCTAAATGGTTACCCAGCTGGTGACATAGGTTGTGCCGTCGGCGTCCACCTGCAGTCGCAGGCGCCCGGCAGGCAGGTCTTCCACCTGAAAACGACCATGCGGATCGACCGCGGCCGGGACGACTCCCTCGGCACTCTCCACTCGCACCTGCGCCACGACACCGGCGACCTGCCCGAGCAGCGATCGGCGCTCCCCCTGCGGGACAACCTGTAGGTCGATGCAGATATCGGCAGCCTCGAAGGAGAGCAGTCGAACATTCAGCTCGCCACGTACGCCGACCATTGACTCCGTCTCGACGGCCGAGTCCCGAACAAGCTCGGCCAGCTCGGAATCAAGGCGACGGAGCTCGAATGCGGCCCGCCCGAGCTCATAGCACAGCTCAGGAACCGGGTCGATCTCGTCCGCAATGCGCGCCAGCCGCGCGAACAGCTCCTGCTCCACATCAGATGTCTCGCTCATGACATACCCCCCTACGCCGCGGCCAGCCCAGCGCAAGCCGCCAACTTACGAAGCTGATCCAGGCAGCGTCCCCTCGTCGGGCCGATGCTGCCGATCTTCATTCCCAGCGCGGCCGACACGGTGGCGTAATCAGGTGGCGGCGTGCCCATGAGAACCCGCAACAGCACCTGGCACCGGGTGGAAAGACGCTCGAAGCAGCGCCACAACGCGACGTCTCGTTCCTCGGCGAGCAGCCGCGCATCGACCGGCTGCGGACATTCGTCCAGGAACTCCAGCACGGTGTCCTCGATCTCTCCGACCAGCTCCCGCCCGGAGCGCCGCAACGTGCGAAGAGCCTCCCGGCGGGCCGTGGTCGCCAGCCAGCCCGGCAGGCACTCGGGATCCTCGATCCGGCCGAAGTGCTCGACCAGACGCAGCCAGGTGGTCTGCACGACGTCAGCCGCATCAGCGTCGCCCAGTCGATAGGCGCGGGTAACCGACCACAAGAGCCTGGTGTAGCGGTCGACCAGCGCGTTCCAGGCAGCCTGATCACCGGCCTCCGCGCGGCGGAACAGCTCTGTCACAGAGACGTCTGCCTGCATGTCACCGCTCCACTGCAATCGAAGGGCCAGGGCATACAAGAAGAGACCGGAACCAGGCGCTGTGATACCTGGATCACTCCCCGAAGCTCAAGCCGCTCCGAATGCATTGAAGGCACACCAGCTCACGAAGGACGCCGCATCCTGTGCATCAACTGTAGCCCGAGCGTGGTGCAACGCCTCCGCGAGCGTGTCACCC
The DNA here is from genome assembly GCA_050700355.1 of Pseudonocardiaceae bacterium. Lineage (GTDB taxonomy): Bacteria > Actinomycetota > Actinomycetes > Mycobacteriales > Pseudonocardiaceae. Next base: position 598 of record JBOHHE010000458.1, on the reverse strand, counting down.
CTTCGCACGCGGGCGTGCAGCGCGCACATGAGCTGCATGATGTTCCAATCCGGCACCACCACAGAGCTGGCGATCAGACCAGCGGTGCCACGGGCGATCAGGGTGCTGATGAAGCCCAGCGTCTCGTTGCCCTCGAAGAGGACGTCACTGCCTGACTCACACGCCGCCAGCACGATGCGGTGCGGCGCGATACCGCGCTGGTCGAGCTCGGCCACGGTGAGCTGACCGTCGCTGAGCAACATCGAGGAGAAGGTCGGGTTGTCCGTCCGGATGTAGCCGTGGCAGGCCAGATGGACCAGACCCGCGCCGTCCAGCGCGCGGGTGACGGTATCGATGCGACTGGTGGGCGCAACCAACACCGTCGGCCGCTCGTACAGCGCCTGGAGCGCCTCGACCTCCGCGGCCGCGCCGGGCAACTCCGGTCCGGCCACCAGGACCACCGGAGCGTCTGGCTCGCAGCTCTGCTGCCGGGTGCGCGCCCACAGCGCGGCCGACGGCGCGACGCTCACCGCCTCGGTGTGCAGCGCGGACCAGGGCACCCGCTGCAGCTCCCCGACCGGGACGACGACCAGGCCGCGGTGTTCGGGCAACCCGAGGG
>JBOHHE010000457.1:0-4606 GCA_050700355.1 Pseudonocardiaceae bacterium | reverse complement strand
GGCGGGGCAGGCGTTCTCGCAGGTGCTCCCGCAGCCATCGTCAGTGAACCGCCAACAGCTCATCGATGACCGGATCGTCGGGGCCGTACGCGTACGCGCCGAACTCGAACCTGGTGCGATCATCGTTTACTGGGCGTGCTGCGGTCCGGTAGACAAAACTCCCGCCCGCGACCATCGTCTTGCCACCGAAGAGTGTGGATCTGCTGACCCGGCCGCTGTCGATTACGTCTTGCGTCGCTTTGAGCAGACCGAAATTGTCCACCACGGTGGCAACCCACAAGTCCAGATCGCCGTGCGCAGTGCGTCAGCCTGTGCGACCTGGTCGGCAGTGCCGGCGTTCGTGTCTCGGAATGTGCTCACGTAGTGACCCTTTCAGCCGTGGTTCGACATGTCTGGGTCGTCAGACTCGGCTGACCATCCCGGCAGGCAGGGCAGACCTGCTCCGGGTCCGGTGCTGCGCCGGGCAGGATCGCCAGCGGAGAGAACCGCCTGCCGTCACAGTGTGCATCGACCGTCTGCCCGGAGGCTGCAGGCTCGGCGAGATGCGTGTCGCCGTCGGCCAACGAGGCCACACACCAGCGCCTCACCCCCACACCACCAGATGTCTGCCTGCGGACAGGGCCCGCGAATCAGGGCGTGGACTGCGTCGACGCAGCAGTCGCGCTGCCGGTGCGTTGGCGAGATGGTCACGTCCGTCGACGGTCCTGGTCACCGTCGACGGACGAGTACTGCTCCGGTGCCGGACGTGGTCTAACGTGGGCACAGCGCATTCCTTTCATCCTGGGTGGGGTTACCCCGGCCTCGGTGGCCGTCACCGTCGGGATCTGCTCCGTTGTGGCTTAACTGGTCACAGTGGCGGCCATTACCCTGGTTCAGCCGTTCAGCTGCTCTGTCCGCATGTTGCTACTTACTGTTGGTCCCGGGATAGCCTGCTCAGCACGTCGTCCGACGGGAACGGCCTACCAGTGCCCTACCGGCGCACTTGCCCGGTACTACGCTACGTACGACGCTTACCGAGGGGATGGCCATGACTACCGTTCGCTGTTGGACCGGCCTTGAGGCGAAGCTGCTTCGCGAGGCGCTGCGACTCAGCGTCCGTGGCTTCGCCGCGTACCTTGGGGTCGGCATGCGAACGGTCAACAAGTGGGAATCCCGGTTAACGGATCTCATGCAGCGGCCCTACATGCAGGAAGTGTTGGATACTGCTCTCAGTCGGGCGTCCGACGAGGTACAAGCTCGGTTTGCGGCGGCGGTGTCCGCTAGCACCCCTGCGGCCGAGGATTCTGAGCCGCTCGCGACCGAGCCAATGTTAGATGGGTTGCTGCCGGTCGTGGTCAATGGCAGCCTTATATTCGTGCAGTTCGACGTCGGCGCATTGGTGACCAATGGCTTGGGTCCCGTTCTTCATGAGTTACGGCACGTTACGTCGTCATCCGATGCTGGGTACAGTGTGGATTATTCTGATGCCGGAGCTCAGAGTACGGTCCCCGCATTTCCGGGCGAGACCGATTCTGCTATTATTTGCTCAGGGCGTCAGGAATTTTCAGAGGCAGACGAGGTCATGATTCGCCGCGAAGTGTTGGATCTTATCGGCACGGCGGGTGCATTATTGGTAGCGCAATTCGGGGGACCTCCTATCGACTGGGAGCGCTTGGAGTTTTTCTCCAATGGAACAAGCCCGCTAGACTCCACCACCATAGACGATCTTGCGCAGCTAAACGATCATCTCTGGCAGGTGTTTGCTAGAACCAAACGCAAGCGCAGCGTACTGCCGCTTGTGCGGAAGCAGCTCTCCCTGCTGACTGACGCTCTTCATAGATCACATGAAGAAGATGCCCATAAACGTCTTTGTATACTTGCGGGAGATCTTTTTCAACTTGCCGGAGAAGTCTTTTTTGATGGCAATCAGTACGCTCACGCGTCGCACTGTTACTCCCTTGCGGCCGCAGCCAGCAAGGAGGCGAATGCATACGACTTGTGGGCTTGCGCCATGACTCGCCATGCGTTCATCGGTATCTATGAGCAACAGTTTGATAAGTCGGCCCATATGCTTGAGCTTGCTGCCAATCTCGCCCGAAATGGGGATAGTTCTCTCTCCACGACACAGTGGATACATGTAGTCCGAGCTCAATCATTGGCTGGCCTGGGCCAGTTAGATGAGTGTCAACGTGCACTCGATGGAGCGGAGGCGGTAAACTCACCATCGGGGCGGGTGCACACCGGAGGCTGGCTTCGCTTTGACGGTTCACGGCTGGCCGAGGAGCGAGGAGCGTGCTATGTCGCGCTGAGACGCCCCGACCTCGCCGAGGTGGCTCTCACGAAAGCATTGAGCCAGGACCTTTCCCCGCGACGTCGCGGTAGCGTCTTGATTGATCTCGCTATGATGAGTGTACAGTGTGGTGATCCAGAGCGCCTGGTCATGTACGCGGACGCCGCATTGGATACCGCACGGCAAACCGAGTCAGGAGTTATCTACCGCAAACTCCAGATCCTACAGGAGCAGCTTTCCTCTTTCCTTGGAGATAGACATGTCCGTCATCTCAGTGAACATATCACAGCCGTGACCAGGATTTCCGCTAGCTAGCAGTTATCGAGGAGAGGCACTTGCCAGTCGAGCATGGAAAAATCTTTCGTGAGGCGTGGGTTGCCGGTGTCAAGAAGCACTACCCGGGCGATCCCAAGTCCGGATACATCGCTCCCTGGGAGCAGACCCCAGAGTGGGAGCGGGAGAGCGCAGCCGCTGTCTACACGCAGGTGTGCTCTTTCATCGAGATCACCGACGGTGCGGCATCCAAACTGACTCGGAAGCAAAAGGGGGACTTCGTCGCACTCTGCTGGATAGGTCAGATATTCAAGCATTTTCCCGACCCCAAACCATCCTATGTCGCCGACTGGGACGAGCTACCACGGTGGCAGCAGGAAACAGATGCCGACATCTTCGAGCGGATCGAGCACGAACTGCGGTGAGTCTTATTGGAAAGTCCAATCAGGATTGGAAGGTCACTTTGAAGAAGAACAGTTCGAGCGCCGCCCGACCTCCACTGTCACGCACCCAGCGTGCACCATCGAGTGTATCGAACCGGGTTAATACCAGCACGGGTGCGTACCCTATGTCATGAAGGTAAGCTGCCGTGACCAATACTTCACGGTCATTTGACGGAACGATTCTTGCAACTCGCCGTGCTTGTTCAGCAACCTGCCGTACGTGAAGCCAGCGATCTCCCGGTGGGGACAGCGGCCGTTTCGCCTGGCAAGCGGCCCATGACGTCATGGACATGCAAGTACGATACGCCCCTGACTACCGAGTGCGGGCTTCGATGAGAGCGCCGAGGCCGTCGAGAACGCGCTGGAGACCGAATTCGTAAGCGTGGCCGGGGTGAAAGGCGGCGCCGTGCGCGGCACCGGCGGCGGCGCCTACCCGGGCGGCTGTCGGATAGCTGTTCTCGTCGAATACCCGGGCGAGCAGTGGTTGGTTGGCGGCCCACCATTGCTCGTCGTTCATGGCGCTGTCGCGTTGAACGGTCCGAACGTCAATCGCTGCCCGAGCGGCGGCCTGGACAAAGCTGAGTAGATACGTCAGTGCGTCGTCCATCTCGACGTCGTCGAGTCCCAATCCCTCGAACGCCCGGAGTTCGTGCTCGTATTTGGCCATGAGGCCGGGCCCGAGGGGCGGGCGCACGGTGGACACCGCAGCGACCCAGGGATGGCGGTCGAACAACGCCCGGTTCTCGCGGGCGACGGCTTCCACCCGGACGCGCCACAGTTCGCCGGAGCGGTCGACCCTCGGCATCTGGCGGTAGACGGTGTCGAGCATGAGGTCGAGGAGTTCGGCTTTGCCCGGGACGTAGGTGTAGAGCGACATGGGGGCGACGTCCAGGGCTGAAGCGACCCGGCGCATCGTCACCGCCTCCAGTCCCACCGTGTCCGCCAGCTTGATCCCGGCCGCAACGACGTTATCGATCGTGCGGCCTTGTTTCGGGCCACGCCCCGACGCGCCGTAGCCGGGTTCCCGCCACAGCAGTTCGAGAGTGCGGGCGGGATCACCTGCGCTACTTCGTTCGTCGGGCACGAGGACATCCTTTCAGTCAACATCGTACTGTGTATAGTGTACTTCGTACGACGTTGGCCTGCTGGTCGGCGTGCCCACGTTGCTCTGAGGAGTGCTCGTGAAAATCACCTCGTCCGCCGTGTCGTTGAACGTCGAGGACGTCGCCGCGTCCAGCGCCTTCCTCGTCGAGCACTTCGGCTTCCACGAAGAGATGTCGGCTGACGGCTTCGCCTCGCTGGCCCGCGAAGACGTCGGCATGAACGTCATCTACCTGCGGCGGGGCCTGCCGACGCTGCCCGCCGACCAGCGCGACGACCACGCCAGGGGCCTGATCCTGGCCTTCGTAGTCGACGACCTGGAAGGCGAACTAGCCCGGCTGCAAGCCGAAGGCGTCCCCATCACCATGCCCCTGACCAGCGAGGAATGGGGCGAGCGCGCCTTCCAGGTGCGCGACCCGAACGGGGTGATCGTGCAGCTGCTGGACTGGAACACCCCCACCAGCACGTGATCGATCGGTCCGGGACAAGTACCCGTGAGTGGCGATACGAGGGCTGGCTC
>JBOHHE010000456.1:0-18719 GCA_050700355.1 Pseudonocardiaceae bacterium | reverse complement strand
AGCCCGTTCTTCAGATCGTTGGTGGTGGCCACGTCAGCCTGCACTCTCCATTCGTAGAAGGTGGCGGTCGTAGAAGGTGATGTCACTCGGCGGCGACCACGAGGTCCTTCGTGGTCAGGGTGAGGAGCTCGGGTTCGCCGTCGCAGACGACCAGGGTGTCCTCGATGCGCACACCGCCCCGACCCGCCAGGTACACACCCGGCTCGACGGTGACCGCCATGCCAGCGGCGAGTATACCGACCCCTAGCTGCGACAACGCCGGAGCCTCGTGGATCTGCAGGCCGACGCCATGTCCCAGACCATGCACGAAGTCCGCACCACGCCCGGCGTGGACGATGACGTCGCGGGCGGCCGAGTCCACATCACGGACCTCAGCCCCGGCCCGCAACGCGGCGCGTCCCGCGGCCTGCGCCGAAGCGACCAGGTCATACAGCTCTCGTTGCCACTCGGCGGGTTTCCCCAGCACCATGGTGCGGGTCATGTCCGAGTGGTAGCCGTCGATCAGTGCCCCGAAGTCCATTTTCACCAGATCGCCACGCCGCAGCTGCGCGTCGGTCGGCCGGTGGTGCGGAACCGCTGAGTTGGCGCCGGTTGCCACGATGGTCTCGAACGAGGGCCCAGTGGCGCCCGCCGCGATCATCCGCGCCTCCAGGTCCCGGGCCACCTCCCGCTCGGTGCGGCCCGGTCGCAGCCCACCGGCCGCGAGCAGTCCGGCCAGGGCGGTGTCGGCCGCCGCGCAGGCAGCTCGCAATGAGGCGATCTCTGCCTCATCCTTTACCGACCTGAGCCGCTCCACCGGCCGGGACGTGGCGATGAGCCGGTCCCCGCCAATGACCTCGCTGAGCGCCCTGTGACCATCGACGGTCAGCACGTGGCTCTCGAATCCCAGCCGGCCGATCCCTGCCTCGGTGGCCTCCTTCGCCAGGGTCAGCGCACAGGACCGCTCGATCACCCGCCGCAGGTCCGGCACCTGCCGCTCGGACTGAGTGCGATAACGCCCGTCGGTACAGAACGCCGTGCGGGATTCACCCTCGGTGTGCACCAGCAGAGCAGCGTTGGAACCGGTGAAGCCGGTCAGGTAGCGGATATTGATCAGATCGGTGACCAGCAGCGCGTCGAGTTCATGGACCCGCAGCAGCGCACGGAGCGCCTCGCGACGGTTCGTAGGGGACATGTGCTCGACGGTAGCCGGTGCCTCAGGTATTGGCGCGGCCGGCGATCCAGCGCAGCGCAAGGGAGTAGCCGTCAACGCCAAGGCCGACGATGACACCCGAAGCGATGGCCGAGATGTGGCTGTGGTGACGGAAAGGTTCCCGGGAGTGCACGTTGCTGATGTGCACCTCCACCAGTGGCGCAGAGAGCTGCGCGGCAGCGTCGCGGACCGCGATCGAGTAGTGCGTCCACGCTCCGGCGTTGAGCACCACCGGGGTGGCGGTGTCGGCGGCCTCATGCAGCCAGCTGAGCATTTCACCTTCATGGTCGGTCTGCCGCACGTCCACCTCGAGCTCGAGCTCGATGCCGACCCGCTGGCACAGCGCGACCAGGTCGCCGTAGCTGGTTGTGCCATACACGTCAGGTTCGCGGGTGCCGAGCCGGCCCAGGTTCGGCCCGTTGAGTACCAGCACCTTCACCGCGCGCCCTCCACTTCAGTGGCCACTGCGGCGTAGGCCGAGGCAAGCAGCTCCGGGCTGGGGCCTTCCAGCCGTCCCGGCTGCGCCAGCCCGTCGAGCACTACGAAACGCAGCATCCCCGACCGGGTCTTCTTGTCATTGCGCATGATCTCAAGTAGCTCGGGCAAGGCGTCGGGGGCGTAACTGGTGGGCAACCCGATCGAGGTGAGCACCTGGCGGTGTCGCGCCGCGGTGGCATCGTCCAACCGCCCCGCGAGCCGGGCCAGCTCAGCCGCGAAGATCATTCCGACGCTCACCGCCGCCCCGTGGCGCCAGCGGTAGTCCTCGCGGCGCTCCACCGCGTGGCCCAGGGTGTGGCCGTAGTTGAGCACCTCGCGCAGATGTGATTCCCGCAGGTCAGCGGCCACCACATCGGCTTTCACCCGGATTGCCCGGCTGACCAGCTCGGCCAGCACCGGCCCGGCCGGATCCAGCGCGGTGACCGGATCGGCCTCGATGCGGTCCAGGATGATCGGATCGGCGATGAAACCGGCCTTGACCACCTCGGCCATTCCCGCGACGAGCTCCGTTTTGGGCAGTGTCTGACAAGCCGCCAGGTCGACCAGCACCGCCGCGGGCTCGTGGAACGCCCCGACCAGGTTCTTGCCCGCCCCGGTATTGATCCCGGTCTTGCCGCCCACCGCCGCGTCCACCATCGCCAGCAGCGTGGTGGGCACCTGCACCACCCGGACCCCGCGCAACCAGGTGGCCGCGACGAACCCGGCCAGGTCGGTGACCGCGCCGCCACCCAGCGCGACGATGGTGCCGGTGCGGTCCAGCCCGATCCGCCCGAGTGCGTCCCAGCAGAACCCGACCACCGCCAGGCTCTTGCCGTCCTCCGCGTCAGGCACTTCGATGCGGCGCGCGTCGGCACCGGCGGACTCCAGCGCGACCCGCAGCGCCTCCGCCCGCTCGACCACCGTTGGCTGATGCACGATCACCACGGTGCCGTTGCCGATCGCTTTCAGTAGCTCGTCCTGCAGGTCCCGCCCGACCACGACGTCATAGGGCTGCGCCGTCGCCACCCGGATCCGCACTGGCGCGGCACTCCCGGCCTCGTTCATCCCGCTCCTTCCATGAACGCCAGCACATCCTGCGCCACGTCTTCCGGACTGCGCCGGTCGGTGACGATCTCCACCGTGGCCACTTCCCGGTACAGCGGCAGCCGGGCGTCGAGCAGCGCGGCAAAAGTGGCCCTCGGATTCACCCCGGCAAGCAGCGGGCGCGCGGTGGACAGCCCGGTGCGGCGCACCCCCTCGGCCATCCCTACGGCCAGGAACACCACCTGGTGCCCATGGAGTGCGGCGCGGGTGCGCTCGGAGAGCACCGCGCCCCCACCGAGGGCCAGCACACCGTTGCGGTCCCGGAGAGCCGTGGCGACCTCGGCCTCCTCCAGTTCCCGGAACGCAGGCTCGCCGTCGGTGGTGAAGATGTCAGCGATGCTGCGGCCGGTGCGGGCCACAATGAGCTCGTCGACATCGGCGAAGTCCGCCCCCAGTCGATCGGCCAGCAGCGCGCCCACAGTGGACTTGCCCGCCCCTGGTGGACCCACCAGCACCACGGCAGGTCCCGACACGCCGTTTCCCGACCCCTCGGTCACAGCCCGCAGCGTAGCCGCAGCGATAGCACTGATCGCGCCGCACTCGATGCGTCACCAGGCTGGCGCCAGTACGCATATCATGACTCCAGAATGGCGCTACACTGGCCTGGTGTCGAGCATTCAGATCAAGAACGTGCCGGACGAGGTGCACCTCGTCTACCGTCGTCGGGCGGGTGCAGCGGGGAAGTCGCTGCAGGAGTACCTACTCGCTGAGCTAATCGAGAACGCCAGTCGTCCCACCCTTGACGAGATGCTCGATCGAGCCGGACAGCGGGCGGGCGGACGGTTGCCTGCCTCCTTCGCGGTGGAGCAGTTGCGGGCTGAGCGCGAGGGCCGGTGATAGTCGTCGACGCGTCGGTGCTGGCGCCAGCACTGTCTGATGACAGCGACGAGGGCGACTATCTACGGCAGCGCCTGCGCGGGCAAACCTTGGCCGCGCCGGAGCTGATCGATCTGGAAGTGCAGTCCGTGCTGGGTTCCGGCGTACGACGCGGTCTCCTGGACGAGCGACGCGCGCGGCTGGCGTGGAGTGATCTGGCCAGCGCGCCGCTGCGTCGCGCGCCGCACCGACCGTTGCTGCCACGGGCATGGGAACTGCGTGACAACCTGACCACCTACGACGCGGCGTACGTCGCGCTCGCCGAGATCTTGGACGGCATCCTGCTTACGGTAGACAGCAAGCTCGCCCATGCGCCGGGGATCCGCTGCGAGGTCGAGTTGATCAAACTGCCAGGTTGAGCAGGGATTGACGGCCATCGGAAGCCAGGTTTAACGGGGTCCCTCCTGGTGGGGAATCTCCAGTACCTCGGGCGTGGACCAGGTGACGCCCGGGAAACGGCCGAAGTCACTGTCATAGGTGACGACTTCACCCCGGTGCTCGATCGCCAGCGCAGCGAGGTGCGCGTCGTTGACGAGGTTCCCGCCGGTTCCGAGCGGTGTCAGCAGGCCGCTAAGCACTTCAAGATGCTGTGCCGTGGGCTCCAGTAGGACAGTCGTCGACTGGGCCAGCCAGGCTCGTACGCGATCAACTGCCTGATCCACGGTGAGCGGTGCTGGGAAAAGGCCGATCTTGGTCGACAACCGGAGGAAGGCCAGCAGGCTGATCCAGCTGAAACCGACGGTGGAGCGCCCATTGAGTGCCGCGTCGAGCCAGCCGACCGCTTCGTCGTGATGCTCGGCGGACTCGTTCACCGCGTAGAGCAGGACGTTGGCGTCGACGACCTTCACTTGCCGACCCGGATCTTGCGCACCAGCTCCTCGTCCTCAAGTTCGGCGGCCAGCTGCAACGCACGGTCGAGGTTGACCGTCGGTACACCCAGCGCCGCAGTGGCGGTGCGGAACGGTGCGCCGCGATTCTCGGTGGCTCCGGCCCGGATCGCCTCGTTCAGCGCCTGTTTGAAGGAAATACCGCGCTCCCGCATTCGTTGCTGGATGAGCGCGGCGGTATCGGGATCGAGCGTGACCGTGGTACGCATAGCAGCATCATAGCATCATTATCTGTGATGCCATGATGCCATCCTGGATCAGGCTGGGCGGTTGTCGCAGTCAGCTCTGCATCCGGTGGATGGCGCCGTCAACGCAGGAGCATTCGGCAGAAGGCGAGTTCGGTCTCGATGGCCCGGTGGATATTGTCGGGATGGCGCAGTCCGTGGCCCTCGCCGGGGAAAGCGAGCTCGGTGACGGGGAGGCCATTTCGGCGCAATGCCTGGACGATTGTCTCGGTCTGCTCGGGGGTGACGATGTCGTCATCGAGGCCGTGGATGGCCAGCACGGGTCGGGTGATCTGGTTGGCGTTGTACACCGGTGAGCGCGCTCGGTAGCGAGGGGCCGCGTCGGGCCAGGGGCCGACGAGGTGATCGGTGTGGTGGCGTTGGAACCGGGGCACGTGAGCGCGGAACGCGGCGAGATCGGTGATCCCGTACCAGCTGACACCACCGGCAAAACGGTCAGTGGTGGCGAGCGCTTGCAGCGCGGTGAACCCCCCGGCGCTGGCCCCGTTGATCACGCTGCGGTGGGCATCGACATCGCCGCGCTCGGCGAGGAAGTCGGCGACGGCGACGCAGTCCCGCACGTCCAGAACGCCCCACTGGCCGTCGAGTCGGGTGCGGTAGGCGCGGCCGTAACCGGTGCTACCCCGGTAGTCCACAGTGACGACGGCGAAGCCGCGGCTGGTGAAGAACTGGGTACGCAGCTCCAGCCGCAGCGGGGTGTGGCTGGTCGGGCCGGGATGGGGTTGCAGGATCACCGGCGGGCGCTGTCCGGGTGGGCCGGTGACGGTCTGGTGGGTGGGCGGGTAGTAGGTGGCGTGCACGGTGCCGCCGTCCCCGGCCGGGACTCGCAGTGACTCGGGGACGGAGATGTCGCCGGGGTCCAGGCCGGGGTTATCGCTGGCGAGAACCTCAAGACGATGGTCGGGCAGGCGCAGCGTCACCATGGCGGGCGTGCTGGTAGGACTGGCCGCGATGAAGGCCAGCCTGTCCCGGGTGGCGCGCAGGTAGGGCTTGATCGAGGTGAACGGCACCGACAGGCTCTCCAGGTGTCCCGTAGCGGGGTCGAGGATGCCGAGGTGGTCGAGCCCGTGGCGGCGGTAGCGGCAGGCGATGCGACCATCGGGCAGGAAAGTGTAGGTGGAGTAGTCGAGTTCCCAGGGGGCGTCGGCGAACTCGGCCGACATGGCCAGCAACGGCTCCACCCGCTGGTCCCGGGCTCGGTACAGGTTCCACCACCCGGAACGGTCGGAGACGAAGTACAGCGCACCGTCCGGTCCCCATTCGGGCTGAATGACGGACTCAGCTGGGCCGCCGGCGATGTGCCGGGCCGGGCCGAGGCGGATATGTGGGCCGGCGCCGAGCAGGTCGGCGACCCACAGATCGCTACCGTCCCAGGGCAGGTTCGGGTCATCCCAGCTGATCCAGGCCAGCTGCGACCCCTGGCGGCGGATCCGGGGAAAGGCGTAGAAGTCGTGTCCCTCCTGGATCGGGCGCGGTGGCACGGAGCCGTCGAGGGGCAGCACGACAAGAGCGTCGGGTCCGTTGGGTCGCTCCCGGACACCCACCAGCGTCGTGGCATCCAGGGCTCGTAGATCGCCGTACCGGTCGTCGCCGGGTGGCGTGATCGGGCGGGCCGCCCCGCCGAGGCCGATCAGGTACAGGCGCTGGTCTCCGGCATTCACGACGACCAGTCCCGCTGGGGTATGGGTGAAGGCACCTCCGCCATAGGCGTGGATGCCCGTACCGACATCGAAACCGTCCGGCGTGGTGTCCCTGGTTCCCCGGCCCGGCGTCCACGTCACCACCACGGTGCGCCCCTCGGCGGGACGGGTCTCCAGCCAGGCGACGGTATCCGTGGTGGTGTGTACAGCGTCATAGCTCCTCGACCGCGCAGCGACCAAGTCAGCACCTATCGAAGACGGCCACCAGCCGTAAGGCACCACCTCCCGCCCGTCCTCAGACGGCATCGGCGAGCTGCTCGTCCAGCACCGCGACGGCACGAGTACCGTTCCATCGGTCAAGTTCTGGACGAAAGCAGCGCACCCGCCTGATCCCAGCCGGAGAACCGGTTTCCACTGCGATCTCCAGAGCCTCGCGGGCCAGCCCGACAGCCTCTTCGGCCTCCAGCTGTCGGATGCGCACCTTCGCCAGGTTGAGCAGTACCTCGGCGCGACGCCGGGCGCGCCTCGGACCGAGCGCCACCATGGCCTCACGCAAAACCCGCTCTGCGGCTGAAACCCTGCCCAGTTGCCCGTAGCAAGCGCCGGACAGGGCCAGCAAGCGAGCGTGGTCGAACTCGTACATCCAGGCCGGGTCCTCCTCGCACCGAGCTTGTCCCAGAGCGGTATCGGCTCGGCGAAGCGCGTCAGAGCACGCCTTCCGATCACCTACACAGGCCAGCGCCTGCGCCTCAAGACCGGCCAGCCACGCCTTGGTCGTCGCCGTTGCGCTACGTCGGGCGAGCTCTACGGCACTCTGGGCCAGCCCGAGCGCCTCTCGCATCTGACCCTGACTACCCGCCACAAGGCTTCGGAAACCACGGATGTAGGCGTCCAGCGCTGGGTTACCTGCCTCGCCGACGGCGATATCCGCGACCCCGTAGTAGTGCTCGGCGCTGCGCCGGTCACCGAGATCGTGACACAGCCATGCGGCGTGTCCTGCGGTCTCGGCGGCGATCGCAGCTAACCGATGACGCAGCGGCAGCGGTTGGGTGCCTCCGAGCAGCAGGGTGACGACCTCAAGGTGGCCCGTCACGGCGGCGATCAGCTCAGCTGAGCTGAGCTGATGATAGAGGTCTCGATGCACCTGGGTCCCTCGTTCCAGACGCTCAACGGTGACGAGATCGACGCGTGAGGGCCGCCGGTTCGCGGAGGCGAATCGCTCCAATGACTCGCCTCCGGCGCAACCGTCCAGCGGTGCGGCCTCTGCGGCATCGCAAATTTTCTCGATGCACCCAGTGGAGGTGCAGGCCAGCCTGGCGGCATCGAACGGCATCCACACCAGACGGCCATTGATCATAAGGGGTAACAGCGCGCCCCGGATAGGCGCTGTTAATTCCGTGGTCTCAGGTTCGGGCGCGATAGCGCGCGTCGTAGCAGTAAATCGGGCTTTTACCTCGTCGGAGGCTCGCGACAGAGCAGTGTCGAGCACCTCCTGCATGTGCGGCAGCGGAGTGATATCCGCCAGCCGCTCCTCCCAGGTATTGACTGTCCGCGCAGCCACCCCGAGCTGGGCAGCGAAATCACGGATGCTCAGTCGCAGCGCCACCCGCAACAGCTTGGCTTCCCGACCGGTCCAACGCCCCACGACGGTCACGGGCAGCACTCCCTTCGGTCAGCAACATCGCACGCAGCGTAGCCCCGGGCAACCGAGCCAAGGGCACACCGTCCAATCACGCTATGGCCCTGTGCGGGATGCACCCGTCGAGGTCCGGCGAGCCACAACGGGAAGTCGGCCCGAGCGGCCACGATCTTCGTGGATCAGGGAGGCGGGATGATGAGCAGCACCATCGAACATGACGCGTATCGGTTTTATCGCTGTACACACCACCGCAGGTCGCCCGCCTTATTGCTGTTCCCCCGGCGACCCCACGAAACTGGGTACAGGGTTACTTCTTGGGGTACAAGATCACGACCAGAGCAGCGACACAGGTGCAGCGATCAATGTTGGCCCAAAAGATACGAGATCGGTCCCCGTATACAACACGATGCCTCGTCGGAATCGAGGACCGGCGATCTGCTCAAGCACGCGCAGACCCGCGAAATCGCCGCTGCGGACCGTAGCCGACGACTTGACCTCGATCCCGACCAGGGTGCCGTCCCGCGCTTCCAGCACAAAGTCCACCTCGTCCCCGCTCTTCGTCCTGAAGTGGGCCAAGCCGGGTCGAACACGGCTCCAGCTAATCTGTTTGCGCAGCTCCATCGCCACGAAAGCCTCCAGCAACCCGCCCGCGAGGTGCGGATCGGCAGCTAAGCGTTCACGTGTCACGCCCTGCAGGTGAGCGGTAAGCCCGCTATCGACCAGGAACAATTTGGGCGCCCGCACGATCCGCGTGGTGAGGCTTGTTGTCCAGGCCGGTACATCGACCACCAAGAATACCGCCCGGAGCAAGCCGAGATAATTGCGGGCCGTGCTGTGCGGAAGCTGAGCGCTACGTGCCACGTCAGCGAGGTTGAACAGCGATCCGGCCCGAGCGGAAATCAGCCGGATCATCATCGTCAGCTCAGCTATGCTTCCCACATTGGACAGATCACGAACCTCCCGCTCGACCACAGCGGTCAGGTAGGACTCGAACCAGTCCGCTCGGCGATCCACCGGCCGTTGCAACGACTCGGGAAATCCGCCGCACAAGACTCGGTCGAAAAGTTCACTGCGGGAGACCCGGGCGACTTCGACCGGGGGCAGCGCCATCTCGAAGATCGCGTCGACGAAGCTCTCCGGCCGACTGCCGATTTCACCCTGAGAGAGCGGCCACAACTCAACGATCTCCATCCGGCCCGGCAACGCATCCGCTACCTTCGGCAGCATGAGGACGTTCGCCGATCCGGTGAGCAGGAACCGGCCCGGCTGACGGTCCTCGTCGATCTCGGCCTTCAACGCCAGCAGGAGATCCGGCACTCGCTGCACCTCGTCGAGGGCAACGGGCACCGGCAGACCAGAGACGAACCCGTCAGGGTCCGCCCCGGCTCCGGCGCGCACCGTCGCCCGGTCCAGCGTCACGTAACCGTCCTGTCGGACGAGCTGGACTAGCGTGCTCTTGCCGACTTGCCGGGGTCCGGCAACGAACACAGCTGGTGTGTCGAGCAGCGCTCGTTCGATCCGGGCGCGAACCCCTCGTGGATACATGCCAATATCTTAGCGAAAAAATCGCAACAGAGTTGCGATTTTCGCGCATCATGGCGCAGCCACCATGTCCACTCATGCCGGGAGCCCCTGACCCGGTGGGTGCTTGAGCAGGAACGCCAGGGAGATCGCCCGCTGACGCTGCCCGAACTTCAAGTCCTATCCGAACTGTCCCGCGAACGGCGAGCGACCACGACCGACCTCGCTCACGTGCTGCAGCGGACGGAGGCCGAGACCCGCAACCATCTTGCCCGCATGGTGGAGCGCGGATGGGTCGAGGCACGCGGTGAGCGCAAGGGCCGGACATGGAGGCTTATGCAAAACCCGGCTATTGACCCATCCTCGAGCCACCTGGCCCAGATTTTTCGAATTTCTCCGACACGCCGCGCCAGATACGAAGCAACGACTTCTCCAGCTGATAGAAAGGAGGTTACCACACCAAACCCTTCCCAGGAGGAGAAGCCGTTGCGGTTCGAGCGTATATCAGGATTGAACGAAGAGCAACTCGACGAACTTGAATGCCGCGTGGCTGAACTACTCGAAGAATCTTGGGATAAAGGCCAAGGGCGTCCACGTGGACTGACTTTGCGGGAGGCGCTGGTCGTTGCGTGTGGATACCTCCGACAGAACATCATCGAGGATGTATGGGCCGACATTTTCGACGTCCACCAGTCGACGATATCACGATACATCACGTTCCTCACACCAGTGATCGAAAAATCGACAGAAGAAGACCGACCCACGGAAAAGGATGCGACCGAAGCCACCCAGGACGCGATCGCGCTGGTAGACGGCACACTGTGGCCGTGCTGGTCCTGGGACGGCGAAGACGAGCTGTGGGCCGGAAAATACAAGACCACCGGACACGGCTCCCTGATCATCACCAATCTCCAGGGCCGCGTGACCTTCGTCTCCGATCCCGTCACCGGCAACCAGCACGACATGACAAAATTGAAGGGATCAGTTGTCGAAAAGATCCTAAAGAAGGCGGGCGGGGTGTTCGGTGACAAGGGCTTCATCGGCACTGATTACATCACCACTCCCATCCGCAAGCCGACATGCCGTAAACTCTTGCCATGGGAACACGAGTGGAACACTCAGGTGAGTTCCTTCCGCGCGCCAGTCGAACGGGCCGTCGCCACCTTGAAGACATGGCGGATTCTCTTCACTGACTACCGCCGACCACTGAAGACCTTCAAGCCATCATTCCATGCCGCAATCGGACTCTACTTCTTCAAGGAGGGTTTTGCATAACCCTCCTTGAACGAGATCCAGCGCTGCTGACAGGCGACCGCCACTCCAGTCTCCCGTTCAGCGTCCGCGATCCAACGGTGCAGGACGTTGACGCTGAACGGGGCCTTGACCTTGGCTTTCACGGGGCACCGATCTGATCGGTGCGGGCGGCGGTGTCCCAGCCTGCTCGGCAGCGGTCAGCAGCCCCTGGCGGATGGCGGTGTCGATGAGACGAATCAGCTCAGTGGCATTTCATGCTACGAGCCCTCATTTGACGAAAGGACACCAACGACCATGTCGACAAGTTCGTTTGCCATATTCGTACAGCCTTGCGCGCCATGATCGACCGCCTCTCGCTTATGTTGAGGAGCATTAGACCCAGCATAGATAAAGAATGGTGTCATTATACCAGAGGCGCGCAGTGTGTCGAGTAGTCTATAGCCTTCGCGAGGACCCTCCTTGCGGCCCATGTCAGAAATAATGGCGCCAAACTTTGAGTCACTCAACCGCCCGAGTGCTTCCTCGGTCGACAGCGCAAGTATAAATGTGAGACCTAACGACTCAAAGACCTGCCGTTCGTAGACGTTATTGTTCGGCCGGTCGTCGACCCAAAGTATTCTACGGCGCCATTCTTCTCCTAACTCGTTACTAAGGTGACTCGTCGCATCAGTTGCACGTAGAACTTGACCCGCCGCATCCAGCACGATGGATCCTGGGTTGTTGTTCGGGCCGGGTGACATTAAGATGCGCTCTTCACGTGCCCTCACCAAGGAGACGGCGCCAGAAATAAGTCTCTCAAGCTGCTCGACAGTCATGCTTGAAACAGGATCAGACGAGGAAATTGAACCATTAGAACTTCTGGCCTGCTCGTCGTTCACGAGTTCAGCGGCGCGTGCAGCCACACGGGAAAGCTTTCGGTCCCAAACATCGCCTTGCAGAATAGGTGGTAGCGCCTCTTCAGGCAAGGACGAGTCCGCCAAGTAAACAATAATGGGAACCCCGGCCCCCAGAAGGCACCCAACTCAGCGCCGCACCAACTAGAAGTGACAGATCGGTGCGTCGCTAGAAAAATGCAGACGGAACATTCCTTGACAGCTTCGCGAAGCTGCCCGCGCAGCGACGCGCCGGATCTGATCTCGGCAGGCCTCCAATACGGGACCCCAAGGCGATCAAGCCAATCGGTGACGTTCTCAAATTCCGGCTGATTTTCGAATGAGTGGCTAATGAAGACGGTCATCCGTGAGTCCTCCGTCCGACCCGCCATTGTTCCGGATTGACTGATTCATCAAGTCGTGTCTGCGCCGAGAGCCACACCAGGGTACTGGCGTAGTGCAACCGCACGCCGCGCGGGGACCAATCGGAGGGCGCGCTCGTCGCGCGAGTGCTTGCGGCTGCATCGGACACAGAAGAGCCGCACAGCTCCGCCTTGAAGATCTACAGAAGGTGCTTACTCGCTAAGACGGGTTGCTGCTGGGAGGCTGAAAGCATGTGAACAGGATGAAAGGTGCTCGTGCATGGCGGCGGGGTGACCCGGGAGGAAGGGGGCTTCTTCACCCGGCTCGGGGACGCCGGCGTCGCGTCGTTCGACCTACGCGGGCGCGGGGAGAGCGAGGGACGCCAGGAAGAGCTGGCACTCTCCGCGATCCTCAACGATATCCGGGTGGCCCTCACGCACGTGCGGGAAGTAACCGGTGCACCAGAAGTCAGCCTGCTCGGCGCCAGCTTCAGCGGCGGCCTATGCGCCTACTACGCGGCAAAATGTCCGAACGAGGTGACACGGTTGGTACTGCTCAACCCGCAACTCGACTACAAGAAGCGCACCATCGACAAGAAGCCCTACTGGTCCGACGATCTGGACGACGAGGTCGCACAGCACCTCACTGAGCAGGGCTATATTGATTTCACACCGAGCTTCAAACATGGTCGCGCGCTGCTCAATGAGGTGTTCTGGCTCAAATCACATCTGGTGCTCGGCGAGATCACAGCGCCGACGCTGATCGTGCATGGCACCAAGGACACCCTCGTCCCGGTCGAGTCTTCCCGAGCGGCAGCTCCTCAGCTTCAGGTCGAGCACAGGCTGGTCGAAATCGAGGGCGCCCAGCACGGCTTCGCCGTTCACGACGACCCGCGGTACTTGAACCCTCAGAGTCAAGAATGGCAAGCCTTCGCGATCCGCACGGTGGCAGAATGGATCACCGACGGAGGACGGTCCCCACGTTAGGCTGACAGTGCTCGCGCAGCGCACGCACAGCTGGACGGCGAGGCCACGGACTCACGGCGTTCTCAGTTCGCAGCCAGCGGTTAGAGTCCACGCTTATCTTCTAGAAACTCAACGAGGATTCCACTCGGGTCTTTGATGAAGAAGTAAGTTACCCCAGTCCTGCCGTACTGAACTTCGACATTTGACGCAATGCCGTGGTTCTCGACAAATTCCTTGGCTTCGTACACCGAGTCGACTTGGAGGGCGAAGTGTTTGACACCGATCCGGGGCAGATCTGTCGCCAGGGACGCCGAAGTTTCGGGCGCGGATACTTGATCTCGATACCAGAAGATCTCCAGGTTCGCACCGAGCTTGAGATGTGCGATCTCCAGCGCACCGGCCGGATCCTTCCAGTGCCGCGCGACTGTGAATCCAAACTGCTCGTAGAACGCTACGGATTCTGCCATATCGATCGCGCTGATAGCGGCATGATGAATCGTGAAATCCACTGGCGACTCCCTAAGTATCCTGACCGGCGCAGACGCGGCTACGCCACCAGCACCGCCTGGGCCCGTTCCAGGAAGTCTCTTACGGCTGGGACCGACGCATGCTGCTGCATCTGCATGTAAAGATCGCGGAGGCAGGCAACGCTGCGGGCCGAAGTCAAGGTTGCGGCCAGGTCCACCGCAGCGAGCCCGCGGTCAGCGGCTGCGTCCAAGTCACGCTGCTTGCCGGGGCGCGCGAGGGCATCGGCCAGGTGTGTCAGGTAGATCTGCTGATCCCGCGCAAACGACTCATCGAACATGGCGATTCCGTCACCGAGCAGCGCTGTCGCGTGACCAGGTCGGCCCAGCTGCAGCAGACAATCTCCCGCACCGGCTGTGATCTCCGCTGGAGTCACCCAGTACAACCAGAGCGGATCGCTATCGGGCTCAAACCGCTCGATCTGCGTGCGCGCCTTGGCCAGAGCGGCCTCACAAGCCGATCCGTCCCGCAGCGTAGCCAAGGCATAAGCCTTCCGGATGGACAACTCAGCCAGCAGCCGGGGAGTCTCCCAACCACGGATCCCGAGCTCAGCGGTCTCGATGAGCGTGACAGCTTCGGCAGGCATGCAGCGTCGGGCTGCCTGATCTGCCATGCAACCAAGGATGTGGGCGCCCAATGGCCGGTCATCGGCACTGTGCGCCGCACGCAAGGCGGCGACGTGGTATCGCTGCCCCAGCCCCGGTCGTCCGGCGTCGTGGGCGGCCCAGCCGGTCAGTTGGCCAAGCTCGGCCAGCGCGATGTACAGCCGTCGGCCGATGCGCTCGTCGTAGGACGCCTGGTCGAGCAGCCCCGCTACCCAACCGAATGCCTGCTGAGCCAGCGAGAGCACGGTGCCGCCACCAGCCGCATCATCTATCGTCCGCAGCGTGGTGATGATGGGCGGTAGCTGATCGACCAACGCTGTCGACACCCGACCGCCTGACAGTCCTGACGCCAGCGGCTCCAGATCGCGGATCAGCCATTGGTGCGCCGGGACCGTCAAGTCGGCTCCGGCCAGAAGGGCGGGACGCCGACGCTTCCCTGAGCTACCACTGCTCAGCGCGACTGAAGCCTCGACCGTAACTCGATGGTTCCACTGGGCCGAGAACACCGGATCGCACCCAGCGTCATCGACCGACTCGTCAGACGCGTCCGGTGATGCGGGAGCCATAGCCGAATCGCCCTGCTCACCACTTGTGGCCCGTTCGTCCAGGATCGCGCTGATCCCGCTGTTCGCCACAGTGTCGGCGTCGAGCGGGACGAGCACGAGCCGACCGTCGACCATGACCGGCAACATCGCACCTCGGGCGGGTAGCTCTGATAATGGCGCGGTTTCGGGTTCGGACGCGGCCTTGCATGTCGCGGCGGTGAATCGGGCTTTCGCTTCGTCGGAGGCTCGCGACAGGGCGGTGTCCAGCACCTCCTGCATGTGCGGCAGCGGGGTGATGTCGGCCAATCTCTCCTCCCAGGTGTTGACCGTCCGCGCAGCCACCCCGAGCTGGGCGGCGAAATCACGGATGCTCAGCCGCAGTGCCGTCCGCAACAGCTTGGCTTCACAACCGGTCCAATGTCCCGCGACGGTCACGGGCACCACTCCCCCTCGGTCAGCAACATCGGACGCAGCGTAGTCCCGGGCAACCGCATCGGGGCCGCACCACCACCTCGTCAGCGGATCATTCCCGCCGGACCCCGAGATGGGCAGGCTTTCCCACACGGCTCCGGCGGTGGCACCAGCCGAAGCCAACGCAAACCCCACCGATCACGAAAGGGTTTCGCCATGCCCAAGAAGGGCCAGGTCCGATTCGGGACCACAGCAGGATTCATCACGATGACCTGCGCGTCCGACGGCCAGCATCATCTCGTCAGCGACCACGCCTCGACCACTGGGCTGAGCGCAGGCCACGGCACCTACGCAGCGGCATGCGGCCACGTTGTGGTGGCCGCGTCCATGGTCACCCCACCGGGGCCGACCTGCCTGGACTGCGAGACAGCGCTGCACCGCACTACCACCAGCAGCCCCAGACAGCCTCACCGTCGCCTCCGCCATGTGGTGTCGTGGCTGCTCCGTCGACCCACCCGACCAGCACACTCACGGTCCACAGTCACCGCTGCGACGCCCGCGCACCGGGCGGGATGAACCCGTGCCGGTGTGGTACGTGGCATCCCTCGCCGACGGCGAGACACACCTGGCGGAGCCCACGCCGCACGGGAACCTCGTCACCGCACGGTGTGATGGCAGGCAATTCCGACCCCTCGCGGCTCTGCCCGGTAAGCCATATGACCCAGCACAGATCTGCCCGGATTGCCGGCGACCGGCCTGCGGCAGAAACCCATGATCAAAAAAGACTTGACGATCACGGGGCGAGCCCGTCACCCCGTGAACAATCCAGGCTGATTCCCCACAGTCTCAACGGCCTGGCAGCACAGCTCAACCCGTGAATGGACACCCATGACGGCTTCCACCAAATAACCGCGCAGCCTCGTCATACAGCGCAGTGAATAGGGGCCGCGCGGTGGTGTTCGCACTGGCGAGGGCGCGTTCAGGCGGATCTGCGAGCGGTCAGGTATGCCTCGATGGCGTCACGCGCGAGTTCGGAGAGAGTCTTGCCCTCCCGAGCGGCGAGCGCCGCCGCTTCTGCCCGGGTGGCCGCGGGGAGACGGAATCGGACCTGCGGGGAGTCTCCAGCTTCGGACAGCGAGGGGCGACCGACGCGAGCCGGTGCGAGATCCTCCGGGTCGTAACCGACCTCGGCTTCGTGGCTGACCTTGTCGATGTAGTCGCTGTCGATCGGGTTGCCCTGGGTGTCGTAAAGCAGATCGTCGACACCGGGATCATAGTCGGCGTCGTCGGGGGTCTTAGTGGTCATTCG
The DNA here is from genome assembly GCA_050700355.1 of Pseudonocardiaceae bacterium. Classification (GTDB taxonomy): domain Bacteria; phylum Actinomycetota; class Actinomycetes; order Mycobacteriales; family Pseudonocardiaceae. Next base: position 2,289 of record JBOHHE010000456.1, on the reverse strand, counting down.
GTCGTCGCCTCCTTCGCGGCGTCGTAGACGGAGCGGTATTTAGTCCGCAGATCCATAGCGTGGATGACAAGTTCGCCGTCCGCTACGGATACCGTCATTACTTCAAGAGGGCGGCCGGTTTCGTCGTCTCCGAGGTACAGGATGCGGCCGAGACAGTCCCGGTACCAGGCACCCAGAGCCACCGGGGCCGAAGCGCGAATGAAGTATCCAGCATCGCGCCGCCGGGATCGTCGACCTGCTCACCGCGTCGGCAGCGGAGCACTACCAAGCGATCGTGCTGCACTACGACAGCGACTTCGAGCACATCGCCGCCGTCACCGGCCAGAACACCCGCTGAGTGGTGCCCCGCGGATCCACCGCCTGAGTGCGGCCAGGCATTCATAGCTTGCCACCGACTCGCTGACGGGCGCCTATCGTCATCTCACGACACGTATCTTCTCACTACGCGCGGAATCGGGTCGAACGACAGCTCGGAAAAGGGAACTGGTGGAAGCGACTGAGGTGGGCATTGTTGAATTGGTGGGGCGTGCACCTATCTCGTGGCGTTGCCATCTTGTGAGTCAGATCTTCCCTGTCCGGTGGGGAGCGTTGTTCGGCTTTGGGGTAGCGTCGGCCCGGTACGGTCTACCAGCAGTGACGGTCGGTGACTGAGTTGCGGTAGGACGGAGACGACGGTGCGGTACAAGGTGCGCAATCTGCGGCAGGAGCAAGCGTGGCTGGCTGCTGACCTTCGCGCTCAGGGTAGGACCTGGGGGCAGGTGGCGGAGGTCTTCCGGGCGAGGTACCGGATCAATGCCCGGGTGGCGTTGCGGCTGGTGCATAGTTGGAGCCAGAGCCGGGCCGCCGAGGAGTGGAACCGGTACTGGCCCGATGAACCCAAGACGTTCAAGAACTTCTCGTATTGGGAGACCTGGCCCAGTTCCACCGGTTATGCGCCGTCACTCAACGTCCTGGGCAGGTTGGCGCGGATTTACGAGTGCAGCGTCAGTGATCTGGTGGTGGATTTGTTCGACTACCGCCACCAAGACAGCGCGCACCAGGATCCGGAGGTCACGAGTACCGCCGTTGCGCTTCCGGACGAATCACTGCTGGTTGATCTCATGGGTGAAAACGGCGGCGAGGACCGAGGTATCTTGTCGCCGTTTTTCCTCCCCGGTAGAGCAGCCTCGCTCCACCGATGGCTGGATAGGATCAACTATCATGAATTGGTGCAGGTGATCGTGATGTGGATGCGGCGAATCAATCCCTCCCTCAATCGTCGCCAGCTGATGTCCAAGCTGAGTGCCGCTTTTACCATGGCTGCCGCCCAGCCATTTTTCGACACCCTTGACTCGGACGAGCATGAGCAGGTTTTACAAGTGCTCCAGGGTGTCTCGAATTTTAGCGAGCCAGCGCTCCGCTACAGCGCGGAGATGGTGGACAGCCTGCGCCGACAAGATAACGTGCTCGGTCCTCGGTTCATCTTGCACAGCGCCTTGGGGCACCGGAACATCGCCCAAGGACTCGCCAAGTCGGCGCCGGCCGAGTTTCAGCAGACGGCGATCTCGGTGTATGCCAACCTTACCTCGTTTGTCGGCTGGCTGTGCTTCAATATGAGGGACTATCCCAGCGCCCAGCATTACTACGAAGAGGCGCGCAATGCCGCTCATGATGCCGGGAACGTCGATCTGGTCGCTTACATCCTATGCACGATGAGTCAGCTCGCTACCTGGCGGGGTAAGCCCGTCATGGGGATCGATCACGCTATTGTTGCCCAGTCCCGCGCAGCCCAGACTGGAAATCCTCTGGCTGAGGCCTATGCCGCCGATGTAGCGGCAAAAGCCTTCGCGACGGACGGGCAGGATGCTGCCTGCCGCAAGGCACTGGAAACCGAACAAGCCGCGCTGGTCAGGATCGACCCCGACGTTCCGACTTCGCCGTGGTGGTACTTTTACGACGAGTCATTCTTCTGGGGCACCACCAGTCGCTGCTCCGTGCAACTCCGCGACCCCGACCGGGCTCTGGAAGCCGCAGCCACGTCGCTGGCGTCCTCGGATCCAAACGATGTCCATAACCATGCCCACAAGCTGCCGTATCAAGGTGAGGCGCTCATACAGAAAGAAGAGATCGCCGAAGCCAGCCGAGTGGCCAGCGCAGTGGTCACGCGCACCGCCACCAATACCTCGCTGCTCATTTACCAGCGCATCACCGACCTGCGTGCCTCGTTGGAGCCGTGGCAGAGCAGCAAGCCGGCAAGAGAACTGGACGAGGTACTAAGAGCCTATCGCTGGTCACCGAGCGGAAGTAACA
>JBOHHE010000455.1:0-26127 GCA_050700355.1 Pseudonocardiaceae bacterium | reverse complement strand
CCCAAAACAGCGATCAGGGGAGGGGGATGGGGGATGAAAGTCGGACTGCCGGTGGGTGTGGGGTGGAGGTGGGTAGCGGTGACGTCCGGCATGGGCCTTTTATTACGCATCGTCACATCGAAGATTGAGGTCGATACCTTTCGTGCACCGGCTGAATGTGTACAGCATCGAGCTGCATATCCATCAGCACTACGTTGCCCAGCAGCATGGGCCGCGCCGCTCGGACTAGGTCCGAGAACACCAACGGGAATCTGCGGAGGGGAAGTTCTTCGGGTGAGAGCTGTGGAGAAGCTCCGGAGAAATCAGCGGCCGTCCACGAGTTCTCCACAGCATTCTCAATCAGGACCAGCCGACGGTCTAGCATCCCAGTTACCACGGCCGTTCCGGCGTCACCGAGTTGTTCGATGACTGCTTCGCGCAGCATGAAAGCAACGACGTCAGTGAGGACGCGGTTTGCATCGGTGCATGTTTCGGCGGCAAGCCCTTAAGTAATCTCACGGCACGCACGGGATCCATCGCATGTTTGGAAGATGTGATGCCCTGTCTCGTTGACAACCTCAAGCTCTGCTGTCTCATGCGGCACGAGGACCAGTAGTCACCTGAGCGAGTTATCGTTGTCTTGATCCGCATCGGTTGCATATCTTCCGCTGTCATTTCTGTTCAGCCTCGCTATGGTGCCGTAACCAGCTGTTCACCGACGTGGTCGCCCGGAGAGCCGGGGCCAGTGAGTAATTACCAGGACGCGCGTCGGGCCGGCCGCAGAGCCTACCTAATAAGAGACCTCGCCCGCCCGCGTTGGCCGCCGAAGCCAGCCTGCGCTCAGAGGAGGCTACAGTGGCGTTGACAGGGGGACCGGTGAATGTCAGGAGGTGACTCGTGAGGGACGGCCCACCCACGACCGAGGGGAAGCAGCTTCCGGATGTCGATACCACGATTCCACAGCCGGCCCGGTTCTGGGACTACTTGCTGGGCGGTAAGGACAACTATCCGATTGACCGCGAGGTCGGCGAGCAAGTTCTGCTGATCTTTCCCGAACTGCGTGACTCTGCGCGTGCTGACCGGGGGTTTCTGGTCCGGGTGGTCAGGTACCTGGTTCGAGAGGCGGGGATCCGCCAGCTGTTGGACGTCGGCACCGGGCTGCCCACCGTGAACAACACCCACGAGGTTGCCCAGAAGACTTCGTCGGACTGCCGCATCGTTTACGTTGACAACGATCCGATGGTGCTGGTTCATGCGCGCGCTCTGCTCACCAGCACGCCACAGGGTGCCACTAACTATCTCAACGCCGACGTGCGCGACCCCGAAAAAATCCTGCACGACGCTGCCCGGACGCTGGACTTCACTCAGCCGATCGGGTTGATGCTGCTGGGCATCATCAACTACATCATGGATGACGACGAGGCGCACGCTATCGTCAAACGGTTCATAGACGCCTTGCCCTCAGGCAGTTACCTGGCGATGTCCCATCCTACTGCGGAAATCCACGCCGAGGCGATAGAAAAGTCTATTCAAAACTATAACTCTAGCGGCGCGCCCCCGGTCAGAACACGCAGCCGCCAGGAAATCGCCAGTTTCTTCGGCGGACTGAAATTGCTGGAGCCCGGCGTGGTCTCGTGTTCGCTATGGCGCCCCGACCCCAGCGACATCGGAATTCATGTTGAGGTAACCCAATACGGTGGGCTTGGGCAAAAGCCTTGATCGACCCCTATCCAGATCTCTTTGAGGGGTGCTGTTCAGGAACCTGATCGTCTCGCCGGGAGATTTGACTTGGACACACAAACGGTCCATGGCCATCAGGCAGTACTGCAGATCCTTCTTCTTGTCCAGATGGAACGCACTGGTCAGCAGTCCATGTAGAAGATGTGGTTCCACTGCTCACCTTCGACACGGGCGAGGTCGAGGTTCTCGACGTTGAGCCGCGTGGTTCCCTGCCGCACGCTTCCTGAATCGGCCTTCACGGCGGCCATCGAAGTATGCGTCGTAGAAGCCCAGGTCGGGTCGCAGCGACCACGCCCGATCGACCAGTTCACGGGTCCGTAAACGGATCTTCGGGGTATCGATGAACAGGGCGTGGGAATTTTCAGCTCGCTTGGTGCCGATTTTCTTGCCGAGCAGCAGGCCGCGTAGTGGTGAAACTGCACGTCGACAACGGCGATCAATTTTCACGGCTCTGCTGGACGGCGGCTGGGACGTCTAACTGTGTTGTCCCACCACCTGCCCTGGCAGGCGTCTTGGCGCGCTCGACGACTTCGGCCATGGTCGGTCGGGAGACCAGGCTGAGCAGATAGCCAGTTCAGCAGCCACGACCAGCAGTGAACGCCTGGCGGCCTTCAGGGTCTCTCTTTCCTGGTTTTGCTTGTCTGATTGTCGGGTGTGCGCAGTAGGATCGCGTCCACCGATCGTGGCTATGGATGGTGTGGATCGGGGCAGAAGTCGATGGTGTGAATGCGGACAATGACGCTGTCCGCATCTCGGAACCGGGAGGGGTCCATGGGGCAGAAACCGCGGGAGTTGACGCCGTATGTGTCGTTGCGGCATTTCTTCGGTGCTGAGTTGCGGCAGTGGCGTGAGGTGGCGGGCCTGTCGCATGACCGGCTCGGGGAGCGGATCAACTATTCCGGTGACCTGATCGGCAAGGTGGAGAAGGCCGAACGAGCGCCGACCGCCGCGCTGGCCACGGCGTGCGATGAGGTGCTGGGTACCGGCGGAGCGCTGGCTCGCCTGGTCAGCCTGATCGAGGCCATCGCCCGGCACGAGTCGGCTGCGGTTGCCGCTGGCGCCCCGAAGCGGCCGGTCTGCGGGTGGTTACTGGCCGGTCAGGCTTTTACAGTGAGGGAGTCATCGGCGAGAGGAGCAGACCCCGTGAACCGGTTCGAGTTCCTCGTTTCGACGTTCGGCGCGGGTGCCGGTTCCCTCGTCAGCTCAGCACCTGCCGCAGCATCCCGGCTGGGGCAGGACGATGTGGTGAGCTGGCGGCGCAACCTGTCCCAGCTCTATGAGCTGGACGCACAGTACGGTGGCGGCGGCGTGTACGACTTGGCGCTGCAATCGCTGCGGCAACTACGCCGGGTGCTCCACCGGGCCAGCTACGCTCCTTCGACCGGCGAGGCGTTGCACGTCGTCCTCGGCGAGTTGAACAGCGCCGCTGGCTGGCTCGCATTTGATGCCGGGCGGCAAGCAGAAGCGCGATACTGGTGGCTCGAAGCGTCGCACATTGCGCGGCTCGTCGGCGACGACCGGCTGTTTGTCGACGCCGCGAGCTTGTTGTCACGGCAGGCCACCGAGCTGGGCCGACCACGTGAGGCGATCGACGTTGCGCAGGCCGCGCGGCAGGCGGCGGGGTCATGGGGCACTCCCCGGTTGCGCTCCCATCTGCTGTCTCTGGAGGCACTCGCGCATTCCCGAGCGGGCGATCATTCAGCCACCTGGAATGCGCTGCACCAGGCTGGGACGTTGCTCGGTTCCGAACCACACGACGACGACCCACCTTGGCTCACCTTCTGGGATGAAGCAGACTTTGGCTGCTGTGAGGCCCGCGCTGCGCTGTCGTTGGGACAACTTCCGCTCGCGGAACGCAGCAGCCGAACAGCCCTCGCTACAGTCCGGCCGGAGTATTCACGCAACCGCGTCTCGTATCTGACGTGCCGTTCCGAGGTGCTGGTCAAGCAGCACGACCTCGGCGAAGCCGTCGTCACGGCTGCGCAGGCTGTGGAGGGTGCGAGCGATGTCAGTTCCGCCAGGATCGATGCTCGCATCGACCAGCTGCGAGCAGAATTGGTCCGGTACTCGGACCAGCCGAGGGTCGCCGAGTTCCTAGATTGGTCCAGCCAGATCATGGGGGTGAAAACGAACGGGTCTGCGCCTCGGGTCTGAGGCTGGTCCAGTTCAGCAGCTACGACCAAGGGTGAACGCTTCGTTGTTAATCGGGTGTACGTCGCGGGTAGAAGCGTCAGCCCTCGTCAACATGGTATGGGCTGGTCCGGTCGGTACGGGGCGGCGCTGTTGGCGACCTTCAGCCTCCTCTTTTCTTGGCTTACTTGTCTCATTGTCGGGTGTGCGCAGTAAGATTGCGCCCACCGGTCGTGACTACAGATGATGCTGATTGGAGCGAAGTCGATAATGTGGATGCGGACAAGCATGTGGTCCGCATTTCTGAACCGGGAGGTGTCCAGGGGGCAGAGACCGCGAGAGTTGACGCCGTACGTGTCGTTGCGGCATCTCTTCGGCGCTGACATCGGTAGCATCTCGTTTGTGATCATTCTGGAGCTACGATGAGCTTCTCCGTTGACACGCCTGCACTGGCCGGGCTACCCGCGCTGCTGGACCGCATGCAGGAAGATGCCCACGCAGCCAGGGTGTACCTCAATGCCGAGACCGACATCAACTGAACCGGCGAGGGAATCATCAATATCCTCTCCGACGGGCATCGCAACGTGCAGGATCAGATCCGCACGTTCCTTGGCACGCTCGACGCAGGTGTCGTCGGAGCGACTGCGGCGGCGGTGCGGGCCTCGATCGATCACTACAACCGCACCGACAGGGCCAACGCCGAGGCGCTGGACCGCACCTACCCGGGGCGAACCTGGCGGAGGCCAAGCAGGGTACGGTGCCGCTGCTGCCCGGAGTCGCGCACTTCGCCGACATAGCGGAACCGCATGAGCGGCTCAAGTCTCCGCCCGACTACGACACCGCGTATCCCCATGAGCCCCAGTGGTACGACATCGTCAGCCCGGGTGCCCTGCTGCGGGATGCGATCTGGACTGTGACCGGCGCGGCGGCCTCGCTGGGCATCTGCGACCGCGCCTACGACCCGTACGAGGTGATCCTCAAACCGTTGATCGGCGACTGGGCCAGGGTGCGGGCCTGCGCCGACGTGTTCCGCAACCTCGCCGACGCTGCGATCATGGCGGCGGCCAGCGCTGGCGTCGCTGGTCTCGCGGGCTCGACAGGCGTCGGCCTGCCGATCGCATTGATCATCGGTGCGTTCACGCTCACCCGGATCTACAAGGTGGTGCACGGCATTTACACGATCATTGACACCATCGCTCGGCTGGACGCGCTGGCTTACGCCACGAGCAGCGCACAGAACAGCTTCGGGCAGATCGACTCGGACAGCACGCTCCCAGCCCTGGTGCCACCGCTACCAAGCTGATCATGCCCCTATCAGGCCCTTTGAGGAGGGACATCCATGGCCATGTATTCCGAGCACCCGTGACCGCCACCACCGGCGCCACGAGACGGCGGGTGGCGTTGCTGGCCGCTGTGGTGGGCGCCGTAGTAGTCGTCGCGAGTCTGGTGGGGAGCTTCTGGCCGCGGGTGGGTGAGCAGCCGGTCCCGCAGCGGTGGTCGGGGGAGACCCTGTACCTGCGAGCTGAGGGACCGAGAGCGAGCAATGCGCCGTGTCGCCGCCCGGCGGCCCGGCGCGCACCGTCACGGTCCCCGGCATTCCGGGACGCGGCCTCAAGCTGGTCGGCACCCGCCTGGAGCCGTGGTCCGACGGCTCCGCCACGATCGACTGCTCGTCCTCGGTGACCGCCACCCGCGGCCCCATCCTGCTCGTCTATCCACTCGCCGAAAACGACCCATGGGTGATCATCCCCGCAGTGGTGTTACTCGCCGTCGGCTTGGTGTACTCGCGTCGACGGCGTGCCTGAGCAGCGCACCTTATGTCCGTGAACCGGCAGAGGAGGACCCGTGCCCACCCCGATGACGAGGTCACCTACTCTGACATCCTGGCCCGCATCGAGAACTCGCCCCACGCCGAGCTGCTGCACGACGAGCCCGCGCTGGAGCGCACCCTGATCGAGCTGATGGCGGCGAGCGAGCACCCGGTACTGGCCGAGATGGGTCAGGAGCTGCAGCAGGGACACATCTCCTGGCAGGGGCTAGGCACGATCGCGGCGTACCGGGAGGTGCTCGACGCCGGCATCGTCACCATGCAGCACATCAACCTCGCCGAAGTCGCCGCCGCCCTTGATGCCGAGGACGCTGGGTCCCCACCGGCTGCGCCCGACACTCCCCCTGAGGACGAGGAGCCCGAGCAACTCTTCCGTGGCCTCGAGTACGAGAACCAGCGCTGGTGGGGACAGTCCTCGGCGCCGTGAAGCGAGTCAAAGCGTTCTTCACGCCTGAAATTGCAGGTGTGAACGAGGCCATCGTCCTCGACCGCAATTCGGAGCCGAGTTGCGGCAATGGCGTGAGGTGGCGGGTCTGTCGCATGACCGGCTCGGCGTGCTGATCAACTACTCGGGTGACTTGATCGGCAAGGTGGAGAAGGCCGAACGGGCGCCGACGACCGCGCTGGCCACGGCGTGCGATGAGGTGCTGAGTACCGGCGGGGCGCTGGCTCGCCTGGTCGGCTTGATCGAGGCCGTTGACCAGCGGGAGTTGGTGACGCGGGCGGTTGCGGCTGATGTCCCGGAGCGGCCGGTCTGCGAGTGGTTACTGACCCGTCACGCTCCTACAGTGGGGGAGTCATCGGCGAGAGGAGTGGGCCCCGTGAACCGGTTCGAGTTCCTCGTTTCGACGTTCGGCGCGGGTGCCGGTTCCCTGGTCGGCTCAGCACCTGCCGAAGCATCCCGGCTGGGGCGGGATGATGTGGTGCGCTGGCGGCGCACCCTGTCCCAGCTCCGTGAGCTGGACCATCAGTACGGCAGCGGCGGGGTGTACGATTTGGCGCTGCTATCGCTGCGGCGGCTGCGTCGGGTGCTCCATCGGGCCAGCTACGCTCCTTCGACCGGCGAGGCGCTGCACATCATCGAGGGGGAGCTGAGCAGCCATGTGGGCTGGCTCGCTTTCGACGCCGGGCGCCAAGCCGAAGCGCGGTACTGGTGGCTTGAAGCGTCGCATACCGCGCGGCTCGTCGGCGATGACCAACTGCTTGTCCGCGCCCTGCGGTTCCTCTCCCGGCAGGCCACCGAGCTGGGCCGGCCAGGTGAGGGGATCGACCTCGTGCAGGCCGCGCAGCAGGCGGCCAAGCCATGGGGCACGCCCCGGTTGCGTTCTGACCTGCTGTCTCTGGAGGCATTCGCGCGCTCTCGAGCGGGTGATGGGTCGGCCACCTGGCACGCTCTGCACCAAGCCGGCGCGCTGCTGGGCTCCGGCCCCCATGATGATCCGTCCTGGCTCTCCTGGGACGAGGCAGGACTCGCCTGTCTGGAGATGCGCGTGGCGTTATCCCTGCGGGAGCTGCCGCTCGCGGAACGCTGCAGCCGCACCGCTCTCGCGGCGGTCCGGCCGGAGTATCCGCGTAGCCGCGTCTTGTACCTGGCGTACCGGGCCGGGGTGCTGGTCGAGCAACGGAGCATCGAGGAAGCCGTCATCACGGCCGCGCAGGCTGTGGAGGGTGCGAGCGAGGTCAGTTCCGCCCGGATCGATGCCCGTATTGGCCAGCTGCGCGCAGAGCTCGCCCGGTATCCGGACCAGCCGAAGGTCGCCGAGTTCCTGGACTGGTCCGGCCAGACCATGACGATCAAAGCGAATGGGTCCGCAGTCTGACCAGCACTGGGAGCTGAGGATCTTAGAATGTTGCTATCAGGGTTCGCAGTCGCCATGATGAAGGCGTTTTAGAACGTGGACATCGTGTCGTCTACTGCCGAGAACTATTTCCTTGAAGAAGTCCTATTTTTGTGAGCTGGGCAACGAAAGCGACGACGTCAGTGAGGACGCGGTTTGCATCGGTGCATGTTCCAGTGGCAAGCCGTTGAGCAATCTCACGGCACGAATGGGATCCATCGCATGCTTGGAAGATGCGATGCCCTGTCTCGTTGACAACCGCAACCTCCGCTGTCTCATGCGGCACGAGGACCCAGTAGTCACCTGAGCGAGTTGTCGTTGTCTTGGTCCGCATCGGTCGCATATCCTCTGCTGTCATTTCTGTTCAGCCTCGCTCTGGTGCTGTAGCCAGCCGTCCACCGACGCGGTTGCCCAGAGAGCCGGGGCCAGTGAGTGATTACCAGCGAGGTATCGATCGATGGCGACGAGCAGGCGGCCTGGATTGATAATTCCGAGGTCTGCCAGCGGTCCGCTGTAGGCGATCGTGCGGACGGATTGGATAGCTTCGGAGAGACCGCTGTGCAACAACGCAAGCGCCTCGGCCTTGTCGACTCGCTCGTATACTGAGGAGGGTAGCAGATCGGCAAGTGCTTCTCGGAGGATCACTTTCTCTCGGCCTTGGTCGCGGAGTAGTTGTGGTGGAAGGGACCATGCGAGCGCCGTGAGGTCTGGGTCCAGGAACGGGTAGACAATCTTCAGCCCGAGTCGTCGGCCCATGTCCTCGCACCACCCCCCGCACTGCACGCGGCCAGCCGCTCCCATCTCACGCATGAGCTCGCGGGAATAGGTAGAAACCATATGCGTGGCGGGGCCGAGCCGTGGATAGCCGTTGGCCAGGCGAACCAACACGTCGGTGTCGGCGAGGAAGGTCGTGGTCAGCCAGGACGGGGTGTCCCCGACCGACCGGACCATCCGAGCGCCCGGACCGTCGTAGGCACCGGCAATTAAACTTTTGACGATTTTATCTGTGTTGGCCGGTTCCGGGAACGTCACCAGCTCGCGAGTACCGCCAGCTGTATCGCCGCGAGCAAGGCGCGCGGCGACAGAAAAGACCTGGCCGAGCAGAAGCTCGTCACCACCCTCTCCCGCAATGACTGTGGTAGGCGACCGACCTGCGTCGGCAGCGATAGTCTGGAGCAGTGTCCAGTTGCGGGATGCGTATGGCCACGGCTCGGGCTCGTCGCCTTCGGGGAAGCTCGCGATCAACGGGAGGAGGCGATTCGCGGCCATCCGGTGCACGGAGATTCCGGTGGTGTGTTCGACGTCGTCGACGAAGCGCCGCTCATCGCATGGACCGAGTTTGTGATCGTAGGTTAGCGAGTATCCTCGGCCGGATCCGATACCGAGGATCGCTGCGTAGGCGCATGTCAGCGCCGAGGAGTCGATTCCACCGCTCAGCAGAATCGCATCAGGCGGTTCGCTGCAGCGTGTCACGGCACGTGTGAACCGGCTTCGGAACTCTCTCACCAACTCCTGGGTGGAGGCGTCGTCGTAGTCGAGCTCATCAATCTGAGAAACCTGCTGTATGTCTATCTGACCATCCCACCATGTCAGCAGATGGCCAGGAGGAAGTCGATGGATGCCATGCCAGCAGGTACCTGTGGGATCACACAGCTGTGGCACGAGGAATGAAGCAAGACCGGCGACATCGAGCCTGGCAGGTTGAGCATTTCTGATGCCGCGGATCTGTGAAGCCACCAGCACCGAGGCGTCGTCCCCGATAGAGTAGAATACCGGGCGGTTCGACATCGGCCCTCTATAGGCCGCACAACCATGCGGTGGGAAGGCAGCGACAGCATGACAATCCGCTGTCACAGCTGCGAAGAGTCCCTCCACATCGGATTGCTTCACCGCAACGTCGTGGCTGAACCGCAGTTGGATGTCGCTCATAAGGCGCGACTTCGCCCACTGCGGCATGTCGACACTCAGGACGCCTGCCTGTCCTGGTAGCCGCAGAACCTGTTCGCGTGCCATCGCTGCGTTTTGCGCGCCTACACCGAGGGCGATTGAGCCGCTCACGGAAACGGTCCAGGCTGGTGCGCGGTCTGCGAGGCAGCGGAGCATGCTCTCGGCGGCAGCCTGAGCGCTCTTGGCGTCCTCTCGTACTGCGAGGGCTACCGACGACATGTCGTCATGTCTTTGGGCCGATCACGCTGCCTTGGTTCTGCGCCACTTGCATGACGGCAGAGAGGGCGATGAGCCGCAGACGATTGTCCTCAAGCGCGTCCCTCAACTCACTTACCGCTTCGTCGTCGTCAGTGATGGCTCTACACAGCGCGCAGATGGAGTGGTCGATCACGCGATCCGTGATACGCTCCCGCGTCTGCTGGCTCAGGTGATCGAACAACGCCCGTGGCCCCTGACAGTGGATCGCATTGAGAATCGGATCATCGGAAGCAGATCGCAGTGCTCCGCTCACATCTGCTGTATTCAGCCCCAAACGAAGCGGAGAGCTTTGAGACGAGCCTCGGGCAGGACCGCAGCAGGTGAATAGCTCGCCCTCCGGCGTGAGCACTGGCCGGACCATCACGCCGCACGAATCGCGTGGGATCGAGCCGATATCAATCCGGGTGGTCCTCGCCAGTCGGCGACCACGCCCAAACGGCAGTACCTCAGCTGTCGTCAGGGCAACACCGTGCCGGGTCGCCGCCTCCATCGCGATACGGTATGCGTCATCTCGGCGATCACCGCAGTACTGAACCTGAATCTCGATAGATGTGTCGGCCCCAGTCGCGAGCAACGTGTCGAGCGACGAACTGCTGACCAGGCGATCGTGGAAACGATCAAAGCTAACAGCGAGTTTGTCGAGGCCAGCAGCCCCAAGTTCGGAGAAGACATATACCGCTTCTGATCCATTCCGCGCCCAGTAACCGTTGGTAACAATCGAGCTGCGCAGCCCCAGCGCCCGCGTCAAGCGGATCACACGCATCGTTGTCTCGCGACGCAGGAGGGGTTCACCGCCTGTGACGCAGACACCATCAACGTAGGGCGCAGCGCGGCGGATAGCATCCTCGATACGGGGCCACTCCAAGTCGCCGCGAGCGTGGGGGGATGAGTCCGTAATGCAATGATCGCAGGTCATGTTGCACACGTTCGTAACCTGGATGCCCAACGTGTTGTATCGCAAGCGACCCGCCGTCCTATCCGGCCAACCATGAGGGGTGCGCCGACGTCAGCTGTCCTGAATGGTGTGTATATGTGGCGTCAGATTCTCGGGAGATCTTTAACCAACTCGTCTCTGACGAACGTCGCCAGCACCACGGGGGGATCATAGGGTGACTCTGACGCTGCTGATGGCCGATCGGATGGCGCGGGAAGAATCATGAGTCCTCCTTGCGGCTGCGTCGCTAGTCTTGACGACAGTCTCTCTGGCTTTACTCACCGTGAGTAGTAACTGTCAATGCTCCGGCAACCAAGCTGTGGGCAGAACCGGAGTGGACCGCAGACCACCTCGGGCTGTTGGACTGCCCGGCACCGCTGCGCAGGCGATCGGCCACCGCCTCGGCCAACTGCCGCAGCGACTCCGCCTCGGCGGCCGCGAAATAGAATCCACGCATCGCCGCGTACGTGGCTTCCAGTAGGTAGAACTTGCCCTGCGGCGCCCGGGACACCATCCGAGCATGGCTCCGGGTGCGGCGGCGGTACAGAACCGCACCAGCGCGTCCCACCTCAGGCATGACCGAACATATCGATGACCGAGCGGCCAATACCAACGCGATCCGAGCACATGGAGTGAAGACGCGGGCCTGTTGACCACTCAGGGACGATCATCCGATACTGAGAAAGATGTACCGCGAGCGTGAGTAGAATCTAGACTGGTTTGACCATAGGAAAAGTGATCGTGTCCCGGATACCCTTTCCCGTAAACGCCATAAGAAGTCGGTCGATACCAATACCCACGCCGGTCGATGGAGGCATTCCATATTCGAGAGCTCGGAGAAAATCCTCGTCAAGCTGCATAGCTTCGACGTCGCCGCTTGCGGCCAGGAGTGACTGCTCCGTCAACCGACGTCGTTGCTCTACAGGATCGATTAGCTCCGAGAAACACGTGCCGAGTTCCATGCCAAAACCGATAAGGTCCCACTTCTCGGTCAGCAATGGATCGTCGCGGTGCTGACGGGTGAGCGGACTAGTTTCCACTGGAAAGTCTCGGACGAACGTCGGCTGGATCAGAGTATGCTGGACAAGCTCCTCGAAAAAATACTCAACAAATTTGCCGATACCCCAATTATGATTCCATGTGAGACCACGTGAATCCGCCAGCTTCCGCAGCAGCGCGAGCGACGTGCGGGGTGTAATCTCCTCGTCCAGTGCATCAGAAACCGCGCCGTACAACGTAATCGACGGCCACTCGCCACTGAGTTCGATCTGGCCGTATCTGCTTGGCACCACAGTGGTGCCGAAGACAGCAGTGGCCGCTTGTTGGATCAGCTGGCTCGTCAGCGTCGCCCCAGTGTTGTAATCGGCGTATGCGTGGTAGAATTCCAGCATCGTGAATTCGGGATTATGAGTGGAGTCGGCTCCCTCGTTGCGGAAGTTCCGGTTGATCTCAAAGACTTTCTCAATTCCACCCACCACAAGCCGCTTGAGGAACAGCTCGGGTGCGATCCGCAGGTACAGGTCGAGGCCGTACGCGTTGATATGGGTGGTAAAAGGCCGAGCGGTTGCTCCCCCGTGTGTCAGCTGGAGCATGGGGGTTTCTACCTCCAAGAACTCCCGTTCATGAAGTCCTGCTCGAAACGCGCGCACCACCTCGGCGCGTCGTGTAACCATCTGGCGAGCCTCAGGATTGACGATCAGGTCGACATAGCGTTGCCGTACGCGGGCCTCAGGATCGGTCAGCCCTTTGTGCTTTTCTGGCAGTGGGCGCAGGCACTTAGAGGTCAGCGCCCAACTTTCGGCCATCACTGAGAGCTCGCCGCGCTTTGAGGTGATGACTTCACCTTCAACGCCGATATGATCACCTAGATCGACATCGGTCTTCCACGATTTGAACAACTCAGCGCCGAGCTTGTCCAACGACAGCATTACTTGCATGTCGCCAGATCCGTCCCTGATTGTAGCAAAGCACAACTTGCCCGCGCTCCGGTAGAGCATGACGCGACCCACGATGCCGACGTGCTCACCCGTTTGCTGCCCTCGGCACAAGGTCTCGTACTTCGCCCGGAGCGCAGCTATCGAGGTCGTACGTGGGAAGTTCACCGGAAAGGGATCGACACCCGCCTCCCGTAACCGATCCAGCTTCTCCCGCCGAATCCGCATCTGTTCGGACACATCCTCGTGAAACTTATCTTGCGCGTCAGTCACAGCCGCAAGTCTATCCAGCTTGCTCAGGCGCTCCCGACGGCTGTGGTGTCAAGGGACACGGCAAACCTCCTCGTGGGCGCAGAGTTGACCTTCCCGGCGGGGCAGCCGCACTTCATGACTTGATCTTGGGGTTCGGTCACTGTGAGCCGCAGCTGCAGGCTTGCAGTGACGTTGAGGGCCTACTCAGCGATGTCCCTCGCAATACTGAAGGTCACATCAGTTTGCCGACCAGGACCGACCCTCACCGAACTACCTGGCCACCCCGGGAGGTTCACCACTGGTTGGAGTGTCTTTCACTGGTCGCGTCGCCCCGGCTGGTGCTCGGAGCCGGCAGCCGCACGGTGTCACCCTGCTGCTTGAGGGCGAAGACCGGGCCGGGGACCTCCTGGATCTGGAAGATGCTCTCGTTCGGCACGGCCGTCTCAGTATTTTGTTGCACCTTGTACCCCTTACGTCGCTGTTCGTGAGTGAGACTATAGACCCGTGAGACCCTCGCTTGAGCCGAACGATGACGGTTCGTGCTCATCGGCTCCTGATGGAATGGGCCAGATGCTGTTCGTGCCGTCTGACGTTCGTCTTCGTCTTGGGCGGTGGGGCGTCGGCGACGCCGTCCTGATCGAACGACTCACCACGAGGCAACGATGGACCGCCAGCCCCGCCGTCACCGCGATCTTGGTGGCCTTCAGTGGTGGGCGGACTCGTCACCAAGGGGCAGAGTGTGCAGCGGACGCGCTCGGTGTCAGTCAGGACGAGCTATTGCGGCAGATCGACATACTGAACGAGATTGGTCTGCTGGCGACGACAGCAAGCGATCCTGATCCCCTCGCCGATCAGTGGCGCACACACGGATGGATCGCGGCCTACGATCATCATCTGGCGACGTGGGGTTTTCCATTGGTCGACTACACCGTCGACGGATGGAAGGTGGATCAGGCCCGTATAAAAGGTTACCGGAATAAGGATCCTGACCCGGGACCGCTGGCGCATGACTACTGCGCGGAACTACCGACTTCGTTGGACCTTGCCGAGTCGGCGCAAGCTGGTTTAACGGCGCCATTGACGACGGTGCTTCACAACACAGAGGTGAGCGGCCACCTCGATGGGGGAAAGTTGTGTGTTCTGCTCGCGAAGACGTTCTGTTTCACGCCGACGCGGGCCGGAAAGATTCGCCGAACGAGCCCCAGCGGTGGCGCTCGGCATCCGGCTGAAGGTTATGTGATTACGCGGGGGGTGTCTAGAATATCAGATGGTGTTTGGCATGTCGACGCGGCCCGATCCCGGCTGGTACGTGTGCCGGGTGCCGTGGATTTGGACTGGACGAGGGTCAATCTCGAAGGTCTACACTTGGCGCCGTTCATACCGCAGGCTTTCGTCGTGGTTACGTCTGTGTTCGCCCGTAACATGTACCGATACCGAGAACCTCGTACGTTTCGCACGGTACTCATGGACGTTGGGCATCTCCTCGGTACGTTCGAAATGGTGGCCAGTGCGCTCGGTTTGCGTTCCTTCGTCCACCATGCCATCAACGAGATAGAGGTAGAGCGCATGCTGAGTATTTCTCCATTGAAGGAAGGGGCGATCGCTGGTGCTGCGGTCGCCGGCTGCCCATGAGCGGGCAGCCTATCTGGCGTTCGCTCACCACAGTGACGCCGGGTTGCGATCCGTTCGTTGAAATTGATTCTCCTGTGGCCGGATCGAGAGTACGACTTCACCGAGACGCGCTCGTCAGGCTCCTCGCTGGCCAGCGAGTCCCTGCGTCCTTTCGGGACGAGCTCGTGCAACAAGGGCTCCTCGACACCAGCGACGGGGACGCAGATCCGGCGGACGAGGACTTGGCGTGCTGGCAAGAACACGGCTGGGGCCTGTCGCTTCCAAGCTATACGTGGTCGCGATCGGTCTCGTATTACGATTCTGGACCGGACGAACATGCAAGAAGAACGGGCGCCCTGGAGTCGATGCTTCGTGAAAACGCCTGTCCCATGTCTCCGGTGCCGAATCCTTCGGCGATCACCTTGCCTGATCCTGATGGGTGGGACGGCCCACCGCTGGGAGATGTTATCGAGCAGCGACGAAGTGTAGGAGCGTTCAGACCGGGCAAGGTCAACCAGAAAGCGCTGGCCATGTTGCTGCACCATGGGACCAGCAAGATACGCGAATGCCGCCGCCACTCATCCAGCGAAGACCCCCACAGTTTGCTGATCAGCGTAGGGGCGGCATTCGATGTCTACGTCCTAGTCTATTCCATCGAAGGGCTAGCTCCCGGCACATATCTGTACGAACCGCAGACGGGCGCGCTGTCATCGAAAAAGTTCGGGAACCTCCGGGAGTCAGCGCGTGCAGCCCTC
Organism: Pseudonocardiaceae bacterium; assembly: GCA_050700355.1. Taxonomy (GTDB): domain Bacteria; phylum Actinomycetota; class Actinomycetes; order Mycobacteriales; family Pseudonocardiaceae. The sequence continues at coordinate 10,921 of JBOHHE010000455.1, read as the reverse complement.
GCTGGACAACCCGATCCAACCCACGCGGCAGCCACCATCCTCCTGATCGCCGACTTCGACCGGTACCAATGGCGATATCGTCACGAGCGGGCACTACGCAACCTGTACCTCGAATCAGGCCGGCTGATGCAGCCGTTGATCCTCGTCGCCACCGCGCTGAGACTGCAAACAGGAATCACACCCGCCATTCGTGACTAACTAGTCGGAGCATTGCTCGCGCGAGATCCAGGAAACTGGCAGGCACTACATACTCTGACCATCTGCTAAGGCATCGCGGCAGTGCCCGGCAAAGTCGCGGGTTGACTTCGACTACTAAAATACGGCTGTGACTGGGGACCTTGCCGTCCTTGGTCACGGAATACGCCGTCATGTTCGCGCGAATGTACTAATCGTCGTCTTGTATGTTTTTGTGACCAGCCACGCGACCAACTGCTCGAAATCACGCGTGAACCCGATATTGACCACGCGAACTGAACCCCTCAGCGAGCACGCCGTACGTGGAGAGCATCGCGCGACAGTCGCCCTTGACACCGGTGAGGTGCTCGCCCTCGCCGGCCGCCGGCCGCCGGCCGCACCGCAGCGTCCGCGAATTCCTGAGCGAACACCGGAACGACGCTTGCGCTTCGTGGGAAGCTGTCCGGCGCGGAGAGCCGCCAGGTAGAATCCCGCCCAGGAGGTGACCTCGTGGAATTGATCATCGACGTCACGGGAGTCCGGGTGCTCTCCCGCTACATCCTCGAACTCACCTTCGACACGGGCGAGGTCAAGGTTCTCGACGTTGAGCCGCTACTGAACGGCGCGATTTTCGCCGAGCTGCGGCGCGACTACGGGCTCTTCGGACAAGTCCGGGTCGATGACGAAGCGGGCATGGCCGAATGGCGCCGACCTCTCACCCCGCACACTGTATTCCCAAGCGCGTGATTCCGTGCCGCACGCTTCCTGAATCTGCATTTACAGCCCACGCGGTCCGCACGCGTCGTTCGGCGCCTGGGTCGGGTCGCAACGATCACACCCGATCGACGACGATCAACGTTCACGGTTCTGCCGGATGGCGGCCTGGATGTCTGACTGTGTTGCCCCACCGCCTGCTCTGGCAAGCGTCTTGGCGCGCTCGACGACTTCGGCCATGGTTGGTCGGGTGACCAGCTCGGTGACCAGATTGAGCAGGTAGGCGGACAGCAGGTAGGTGGACACAGGCATAGCCGTCCAGATCCAAGGTAGTGCGCATGTGCATGAGGCTATGCCGGAGCGCGTCAGCCTATCGGCGATGACCTTCCCTACCTGCCGACGGCGCTGGGTGTGACTTATGTCTCGGCACGGTTACTTGGCGGTTATGAGGGCGCCGGAAGCGAAAATGCGCAGGTCAGAGCCAGGTAGACACGGGGGGTAACCGATCTGGGGAGTTCTCACGGTCCATCACTCTGCCGTGTGAAGGGGAGTTCTCGGAGCTGCAACAAGGAGCAATACGCCGAACACAACAGCCGCTTAGCGTCGCTCATCGTACCCACCAGCTCTGGAGGATTGATGACCACGACCGAGACGGCCACTTCGGCCACGCCGGCCCGCGGGGGGCGCTGGATTGATCACTGGGAGCCCGAAGATCCGGACTTCTGGGAGCAGACAGGCAAGCGAGTGGCGAACCGGAACCTGTTCTTCTCGATCATCGCCGAACACATCGGGTTCTCGATGTGGACGGTCTGGTCGGTCCTCGTGCTCTTCATGAGCCCGGCGTACGGTGTGGACCCGGCAGGCAAGTTCTTCCTGGTCGCCTTCCCGGCCCTGATCGGCTGTATGGTCCGGATCCCCTACACCATGGCGCCGGCCAGGTTCGGCGGACGGAACTGGACCATCGTCAGCGTCCTGTTGCTGCTGATCCCGACGATCATGGCCATTGTGGTGATGGAGCCGGGCACCTCCTACGCCACGTTCCTGCTCGTCGCCGCCCTCGGCGGCCTGGGTGGTGGCAACTTCGCCTCCTCCATGGTCAACATCAACGCCTTCTTCCCGGAGGGCAAGAAGGGTTGGGCGCTCGGGCTCAACGCCGGCGGCGGAAACATCGGCGTGCCTGCGGTGCAGATCCTCGGCCTGCTGATCATCGCAACCCTCGGTGCCGCCTATCCCCGGGTGGTGCTGGCCATCTACATCCCGCTGATCCTGCTTGCCGCGCTCGGTGCGGTGAAGTACATGGACAACCTCTCCTCAATGCGAAATGACACCGGCGCGATGCGCGAAGCCGTCCGGGAACCGCAGACCTGGGTGATGTCCTTTCTCTACATCGGCACGTTCGGTTCATTCATCGGCTACAGTTTCGCCTTCGGCCTGGTGTTGCAGACCCAGTTCGGCCGCACTCCGCTGCAGGCCGCCTCGGTCGTCTTCATCGGCCCGCTGATCGGCTCGTTGATCCGCCCGTTCGGTGGCTGGATGGCGGACCGGTTCGGCGGCGCCAAGGTCAGTCTGATGACCTTCCTCGGGATGGCTGCGGCCACCGCCCTGGTGCTCATCGCGTCCGGGCAGCAGTCCCTGCCGGTGTTCACGGCCGGCTTCATCGTCCTGTTCGTGCTCTCCGGCATCGGCAACGGCTCCACCTACAAGATGATTCCGTCGATCTTCGCGGGTAAAGCCAAAGTGGCCATGATGGCGGGGGAGACCAAGGAAGCCGCGTTGCTCAAGGCCCGCAGGCTGTCCGGTGCGGTGATCGGCATCGCCGGTTCGATCGGGGCTCTGGGAGGCGTGCTCATCAACGTCGCCTTCCGCCAGTCGTTCCTCACCACGAAATCCGGGGATACCGCTTTCTGGTTCTTCATGGGTTTCTACGCGGTGTGCGTCGTCGTCACTTATGTGGTGTATCTGCGGCGGGCGCCGGTCGAGGTTCCCGAGCACCCGAGGTTGGCCTACGCCGGGGTGTAGCGCGAATGGCGCACAAGGCAACAGTGCCGAAACGCAGCGTTCACGAAAGGCGCTCACGATGCCAGGGAGGGGCTGGACCGCTGGTGAGCTGCTCGGAGCCTCCGGGGAGCTCACCACCCTGCCGCGTGCCTGGCTGGTGTGGTGCCCGAGACCGGCGGTCCCCGTCGGAGGAGAAGGAGCCGCTTGATGCGCACTCTCGTGGTAGCCGGCCACGGCATGGTCGGGCACCGGCTGGTGGAGGCCCTGGTCGGCCGGGACACTGAGCGGCAGTGGCGGATCGTGGTCCTCGCCGAGGAGGCCAGAGCCGCCTACGACCGGGTGGCGCTGTCCTCCTATGTGGACTCCTGGGACGTTGAATCGCTGGCCCTGCCCCCGGTCGAGGATGACCGGGTGGAGCTGCGGCTGGGGGATCCGTGCGTGGCGATCGACCCGGAGGCCCGGCTGGCCCGCACCGCATCCGGGCACCAGGTGCGTTACAACGCCCTGGTGCTGGCCACCGGATCGGCGCCGTTCGTGCCCCCGGTACCCGGCCACGACCTGCCCAACTGCTTCGTCTACCGCACCCCGGAAGATCTCGACGCCATCCGCGCGGCGGCGCAGCGCGCGATGGACGGTCCCGCCGCGGGGCGGCGCTCGGGTGTGGTCGTCGGCGGCGGGTTGCTCGGCCTGGAGGCCGCCCATGCGCTGCGCCAGCTGGGGCTGTCCCCGCACGTGGTGGAGTTCGCTCCCCGGCTGATGCCGTTGCAGGTGGATGAGGGCGGGGGTGCGCTGCTGCGTCGGTTCATCGAGAACCTTGGGGTCCGGGTGCACTGCGGAGCCGCCACCGAGGCCATCGAACCCGACCGGGGGCGGTTGCTGGTCAAGGTCGCCGGGGGCACCGAGCTCGACACCGACCTCGTGGTGTTCTCCGCCGGGGTCCGCCCGCGGGACAAGCTCGCCCGCGACGCCGGACTGCGGGTCGGGGAACGAGGTGGCGTGCTGGTTGATATCCGCTGCCGCACCACCGATGAGCACATCTGGGCGATCGGGGAGTGCGCGGCGGTCGAGGGCCGCTGCTACGGGCTGGTGGCGCCCGGCTATGCGATGGCCGAGGTGGTGGCCGATCGGCTGCTCGGTGGCAATGCCACCTTCCCCGGCGCCGACATGTCCACCAAGCTCAAGCTGCTCGGGGTGGACGTGGCCAGCTTCGGCGACGCCCACGGCGCGGCCCAGGGCGCGCTCGAGGTCGTGCACAACGATCCTGTCGCGGGCCGCTACGCCAAATTGGTCGTCTCCGACGATGCCCGCACCCTGCTCGGCGGCGTGCTGGTGGGTGACGCCGAGGCCTACGGCACGCTGCGGGCGTTGGTCGGCGCCGAGCTGCCGGCCGACCCTGGCGCGCTGATCTCCCCCTCCGGCGGGGAACTCGACCCCGGTGCCCTGCCTGCGGGTGCCCAGGTGTGCTCCTGCCACGCCGTCACCGTCGCCGCCATCGGCGAGGCGGTCACCGCCCAGGGCTGCGCGAGCGTGCCTGACCTGAAGGCGTGCACGAAGGCGGGCACCGGCTGCGGGTCCTGCGTGCCGACGTTAAAGAAGCTGCTCGCCTCCTACGGCGTCGAGCAGTCCAAAGCGCTGTGCGAGCACTTCGCGCACAGCCGGGCCGAGCTCTTCGAGATCGTGGCCGCGACCCGGATCCGGACCTTCTCCGAGCTGGTCGCCAGGCATGGCCGAGGCCGTGGGTGCGACCTGTGCAAACCCGCCGTGGCCTCGATCCTCGCCTCGCTGAGCGGCGTGCACTCGCCGGGCAGCCACATCCTGGACGGCGAGCAGGCCACGTTGCAGGACACCAACGACCACTTCCTGGCCAACCTCCAGCGCAACGGGACCTACTCGGTGATTCCGCGGATTCCCGGTGGGGAGATCACGCCGGAGAAACTGATCGTCATCGGGGAGGTGGCCCGCGATTTCGGGCTCTACACCAAGATCACCGGTGGGCAGCGGATCGACCTGTTCGGCGCCCGGGTGGAGCAGCTACCGGCGATCTGGCGACGGTTGGTGGACGCTGGTTTTGAATCCGGGCACGCCTACGGCAAGGCGCTGCGCACAGTGAAGTCCTGCGTGGGCACCGACTGGTGCCGCTACGGGGTGCAGGATTCGGTGGGGTTGGCCATTTCACTGGAGCTGCGGTATCGCGGACTGCGAGCCCCGCATAAGCTCAAGTCCGCGGTCTCCGGTTGTGCCCGGGAATGCGCGGAAGCCCGGAGCAAGGATTTCGGGGTTATCGCCACGGAGGTGGGCTGGAACCTCTACGTGTGCGGCAACGGTGGATTCCGCCCGAGGCACGCCGATCTGCTGGTGTCCGACGTGGACACCGAGACGCTGGTCCGCACGATCGATCGGTTCTTGATGTTCTACGTGCGCACCGCCGACCGGCTGCAGCGCACCGCGCCCTGGCTGGAGGAGATGGAAGGTGGACTGGACCATCTGCGAGACGTGATCGTGAACGACTCGCTGGGAATCTGCGCGGAGCTCGACGCCGCGATGGCCGCGCACGTGGCGGGCTATTCCGACGAGTGGCGCGGTGTGCTGGAGGACCCCGCCAAGCTGGCCCGGTTCACCTCGTTCGTCAACGCGCCCGGTGCGCCCGACCCGACCATCGAGTTCGTCCAGGAGCGGGGTCAGCCCACGCCGGCTGGTCGTCGGCCGGGCCAACCGGTGCTGATCTCCGGACCGAAGCTGGAGGTGGTGAGATGATCACTCAAGTACAGGTGCAGGTGCTGTGGACGCCGGTGTGCGGCTATGACGACCTCATCCCGGAGCGAGGAGTGGCGGCGCTGGTCGACGGCCGCCCGGTAGCGATCTTCCGCACCCATGACGGCGCGCTGCATGCACTGTCCAATGTCGACCCGTTCAGTGGCGCTTCGGTGCTCTCCCGCGGCATCGTCGGGGACCGAGGCGGGCGGGCGACGGTGGCCTCACCGATCTACAAGCAGGCGTTCGAGCTGGCCACCGGGGTATGCCTGGACGACCCGGACGTGTCGGTGCCGACCTATGTCGTGCGAGTGATCGACGGCGTCGTGCAGATCGGATCGCCGTAATATGACCGCACCCTCATTCGCGCTCGGAGCCGAGCCGCTGCCACTGGCGGGGTTCACCGTCGGCGTCACGGCCGCCCGGCGGGCCGAGGAACTGGGCGCCTTGCTCCAGCGCCGCGGCGCCGAGGTGCTGCACGCCCCGGCGATCCGCATCGTGCCGCTGGCCGACGACGCCGAACTGCACGCCGCCACCGAGCAGCTGATCAGCCGGTCACCCGACGTGGTCGTGGTCACCACCGGTATCGGCTTCCGAGGCTGGATAGAGGCCGCCGATGGGTGGGGGCTGGGCGAGGAGCTGATCACGGCGCTGCGCCGCGCCACGCTGCTGGCCCGAGGTCCCAAAGCTCGCGGCGCGGTCCGCGCGGCCGGCCTGACCGATGCCTGGTCGCCGCCCTCGGAGTCCACCGCGGAAGTACTGGAGCATCTGCTGGAAGGCGAGGTGGAGGGATTGCGGGTGGCGGTTCAGTTGCATGGCGAGCCGCTGCCGGACTTTGTCGACGCCCTGGACTGCGCAGGTGCCCAGGTGGTGCAGGTGCCGGTCTACCGATGGGTTCCACCAGAAGATCTTGCTCCGCTGGATCGGCTGCTCACCACCGTGCTGGACGGCGGCGTCGACGCGGTCAGCTTCACCAGCGCACCCGCAGCGGCGAGCATGCTGCACCGGGCAGGTCAGCTCGGTGTGCTGGAGCCGTTGCTGGACCGCTTGCGCCGTGATGTTCTGGCCGCCTGCGTCGGCCCGGTCACTGCCGGGCCGTTGGTGGCCCGCGACGTTCCCGTGGTGGCCCCCGAGCGCTCCCGGATCGGCGCCCTGGTGCGCACTCTGGCCGAGACGCTGCCCGCCAGGGCACCGCGCTGGCCGGTCGCCGGCCATGTGCTGGAGCTGCGCGGGCATTCCGTGGTAGTCGACGGCAAGGTGTGCGCCGTGCCCCCGACCCCCATGGCCCTGCTGCGTCTGCTGGCCGCTCGGCCCGGCCGGGTGGTGCCGAGGGCTGAGCTGCTCTCTGTAATGCCCGCGGCGGGTGGGGACGAGCATGCCGTGGAGACCGCGGTGGCCCGGCTGCGAGCCGCACTCGGTGTCCCCAAGCTGGTGCAGACCGTGGTCAAGCGCGGTTACCGGCTGGCTCTGGAACCGGGGGACTGCCAGTGATGGCTGCGCCCTGTGAGTGGCAATGAGTGCTATAGCACTCAATGCCACTCACGGCTCCACAGTGATCGCTGCGCACGGGACTCGGGATACCGCTGGTGTCGCGGTGGCGCAGGAGCTCGTCGTTGCGCTGTGTGATCGGTTGCCCGGCAGGCAGGTGTTGCTCGCCTTCGTCGACGTGCTCGGTCCAGGAGTGCGCGAGGTGCTCGCCGCCGCGCCCGGACCGGTCACCGTCGTTCCGGCATTCCTGACCTCCGGCTACCACGTGCGGACCGATGTGCCTCGGGAAATAGCCGCGACCGGGCGCCGGGACGTCACTGTCACCGCTGCGCTGGGGCCGGATCCCTTGCTGGTGAACGCGCTGGCCGACCGATTGCGGGTGGCGGGCTGGTGCCGTGGCGACGCGGTGGTGCTGGCCGCCGCGGGCTCCTCCGATCCCCGGGCGGTGGCCGACGTACGCGCCGCTGCAGCGGCACTGTCCGGCACGGTCGGGCGACGGGTCCGGGTCGGGTTCATCGCCACCGGGGTGCCTCGGGTGGAACCTCTGGTCGCGGGACTGCGGGCGGCCGGTGAGCGGCGGATCGCGGTCGCTTCCTGGCTGCTCGCCCCCGGGCTGTTCCACCGCAGGCTCGCTTCGGCAGGCGCGGACGTCGTGGCGGCGCCCCTGGGCATCCATCCCGGAGTGATCGACCGGCTGGCCCAACTCGCCACGGCAGCCGAGGTCTGGACGGACACCGCACCGATCGAGACGTCGATCGCGGATCTCGGCGCTACCCGGCAGATCACGGCAACGGCGACCTCGGTACGTCCCTGGGTCAATCGCAGCAGGGACAGCTCCGGCTGCGGAACCCATCCCCACTGGTCGGCGCTGCGGCGTCGTTCGTCTCTGGACACGATCGTGTACAGCGGGTGAGCTGTCTGCTGCTCGGGAAGTAAAGTTCCTCTGCCGGTTTCGAGGTCGGGAGGGGATCGACATGTGCGCTGGAGGCTGCGACGGTGTGCGACGTCCGCAGGGGTCGGTGATGCGCGTGGTGCTGGCCACGCTTGTCCTGCTCGCGGGAATGGCCGGGTTCTCCCCTACGCCGGGACATGCCGATACCACCTACCCGGTGCTGCTCGTACACGGCGGGATCGGCTCGCCGACCGATTTCGATCAGATGGCCGGCTGGCTCGTCTCCGACGGTTACCGGCCTTACACAGTCGATCTCGGTTTCCCCGGAATCGATACCGCCGCCAACGCGGAGAAGATCAGAGCCAAGGCCGACCAGATCCGGGCCGAGACCGGAGCGTCCAAGGTGCACCTGGTCGGACACAGCATGGGCGGATTGTCCGCGCGCTACTACATCAAAATCTTGGACGGCCTACCGTTCGTGGCGAGCTACACCGCGTTCGGCACTCCCCAGCACGGCAATCCCAACGGTTGTCTTCTGGTCCCTGACCAGTGTCCGGACAGCCCGGTCCTGCAGCGCCTCAATCGGGGCGACGACACCCCCGGTGGGATTTTCTACACCTCCATTGCCAGCAGGCAGGCCCATCCCGAAGAGGCCAACGGCACCTGGCACCCCCTGGACCAGGGTGCCTGTCTGCCGCTGGTCAACGGCGGACCGCATGGCGCCGAACCCCGCAACGCCGTCATCTATCAAGCGGTGAAGGACGGGCTCAACTCCACCTGCCCCTCCGGATGGACCAATCTTCCGGAGATCACCCCGTAGCGGCGTGGACTGGAGCCGACCGGACCCAAGATCACGCATTCCACCCGGCGCGTCGCCAACCCGGCAAACGTTCATGGTCACCGCACTGGGCACCACGGCTGCCGGGTGGCCTGGTCAGCTCAGCTCAGCCAGCGATCAGTTGGCCCGGTAGCGGCGCATCGGGATTCGGCCGTTGTCGGCCAGCACACCCTCGGTGCGCAGGCGGGCGAGTTGCTCGGCGGCCAGGTGCGGGGCGGGGGTGCCGTTGGCGCGGAGCACTCGATGCCAGGGCAGGTCATGGCCGTCCTCGGCGAGGATCCGGCCGACCAGCCGGGCCCGGTCCGGCAGTCCGGCGCGGGCGGCCACGTCCCCGTAGGCCAGCACTGATCCCCATGGGATAGCGGCCACGACGGAGCGAACCAGCTCCAGCTGTTCGTCATTCATCGCAAGACAATCCTCGTTCATCGCAAACAATCGTCCTCCTCCGCGAGTCGCTGAGGTGGCAGCGCATCAGCGTGATTGCATGCGGGCCGTGCCCGTCCTGGTTCGCCCCGCCACGTCGCGCGCCACCACCTGGGAGCCCGACGACGACGCCCGCCGAGTGTTGGAGCACAGCGGAGGACCGTTGCGGGTGCTGGGTGGGCCGGGTACCGGTAAGACCACGCTCATCGTGCACACGGTCGCCGACCGGGTGTTGCGCCGGGGGGTGGATCCCGAGCAGTTGCTGGTCCTGACCTCCAGCCGCCGCGCAGCCACCGAACTGCGGGAACGCATCGTCGAACAGCTCGCGGCCCATGGCGTCACGCCCACCGTGCGGGAACCGCTGGTGCGCACGGTGCACTCCTACGCCTTCGCGTTGCTGCGCTTGCAGGCCTCTCGCCACGAGCTGCCTCCGCCCCGGCTGTTGTCGGGTCCGGAGCAGGATGTGGTGGTTCGGGAGCTGCTGGCGGGTGATCTGGAAGCCGGAGCGCGTAACTGGCCGGTGCGGCTGCGCCCTGCGCTGCGCTTGCCCGCGTTCGCCGCCGAGCTGCGGGATCTGTTGTTGCGGGCCACGGAACGCGGTCTGGGGCCAGAGGACCTCATCGCGCTGGGCCGTGCCGCGAAGTGCGAGGAGTGGGTGGCCGCCGGGCGGTTCTTCCGTACCTACGAACAGGTGATGCTGCTGCGCGGTTCGGTCGGCACCGTCGCGCCGCAGGCCAGCGCGCCCGCTATGGACGCCGCGGGACTGGTGTCCGAGGCGCTGCTGGTGCTTGAGACCGACGTCGACGTGCTGCGCACGGAGCGGCGGCGGGTGCGGCACTTGCTCGTCGACGATGCTCAGCATCTCGACCCACAACAGGCTCGGCTGATCAGCCAGCTCGGCGTGGGAACCGACGAGCTACTGCTGCTGGGAGACCCCGACCAGACGGTGTTCTCCTTCCGCGGGGCGGATCCCGGCCTGCTCATCAGCGGTGATACCCCGATGGTGCGGCTGAGGACCGATTACCGGATGGCGCCGGCGGTACGGGCTGCGGTGTCCGGGGTGGCCGCCCGGCTACCCGGTCCCCGCGCTGCGGGGACACACGGTCCCGACCTGCCCGGCCAACAGTCGGACACACCAGCACAGCAGCCCGACACACCCGGAGGAGCGCCCGACACACCCGGCAGGGAGGCGGACAGACGGGGGGAGGTGGGGGTTGAGGTGTTTGGGACTGCGGCGGCCGAGGCGTCGTGGGTGGCTGATCAGCTGCGACGGGCGCACCTGCTGGAAGGGGTGGCATGGGCGGACATGGCGGTGGTGGTGCGCTCAACGGGGCGGGCGCTGCCGGTACTGCGTCGCGCCTTGCTCGCTGCGGGAGTACCGGTGGCGGTGCCGCGCGAGGAGTTGCCGGTAGCCCGCCATGGCGCGGTACTCCCGCTGCTGCGGGTGCTGCGCTGCGCGGTCGATTCCGAGGCGCTCGACGAGGAGACGGCGGTCACGCTGCTCGCCTCCCCGCTGGTTGGGGCGGACCCGCTCGCGCTGCGCAGGCTGCGCCGAGAGCTGCGCCGTACCGAGCTCGCCGCCGGGGGCGACCGGAGCAGTGCGGCACTGCTGGTCGAGACACTCAGACAGGGCCGCCTTGAGG
>JBOHHE010000454.1:0-2695 GCA_050700355.1 Pseudonocardiaceae bacterium | reverse complement strand
GTGAATCGATGCGATGGGGGTGAAACCGGGCACGCCACCGGCCGAGAAGAATGCTTTTGACCCTAATGGATAACGAGGTTCATGAGGCTCGGTTACGGCTCCCCTTAGATATCACCTTATCGGGTCGAGTGGGCGCCGGTCGGCAACTTACGGTGACTTCAGAGGATCTGGTGACCCCCCGCCCACAACCCTAGTGAGGGTAGTCGGCACAGGATGAGATCCGTTTCCGTGACTCCTTCTCGCCATCCGTCTCGCTCGGTCGTACACTCTCCCATGTGAGTGTGATTTAACGTTCAGGTCACATACAAGTAGCGGTCAGTAACAGGTTCCGTGTTTAGATGACGTCTCGTATGAACGTTGGACAGTGTCGTCAGGGACTTGTTCGTTGAGCGTGCTCGGTTCATCGTGGCGCGCCCACCGCAGGTCGAATTCAAGGTTTCTTCGAGATCGGTGAATATTCGGCGATGTGGCCGTCGGGCCGCGCGCTACTTGCTCATCCAGTGAGTTCACAGCCGGCGTCGGATGCAGTGCTGCATCTCGGTGGCGCAGTGCTGCATCTCGGTAGCGGGATTCCCGAATCAGTCCGGCTTGTCGCTTTGTGTGCACGAGGTGTCGTTTCGCGTCCGGCTGTCGGTCTCCCGGGCACCTCAGAAAGGAAGTCGGGTCCATGGCCATACCCGTTCATTCACATCGCCGGAAGAGGTGGTCCCGCCTCCGATGGGCATTACCCGTTGTGCTCGCGATGGTCGCTACCACGGTTGGCGCTGTCCAGTCGGTGGCTCAACCGCAACCGGTCGGGGTCGGCTCCAATCCGATCCAGTTCAATTTACTGGACGACCAGGGAAAATGGTACGATTCGGGACTCGACTTACAAGGTGATCAGTCGCTGGCCGTCGCGGTATTGCCGCGGGTGGGTGCCCCGGGTGGCAACGCCTCGCCGGAACTGGCTCGCTCACTCACCAACGTTGATCTGGCCGATTCACTGGTGAACGCCACACCGGACGACCGGCCGACCTCGGCACCGACCACCAGCAGCCTCGATGTCGATCCGCTGGCGGCGCTGAACCTCGACAACCTGCTGGGCGCGGTGCGGGCCGCGGGCCAGACCAACAGTGCGAGTGCGGCCAGCGCGACGAAGGCCGAGACGCTGATCGGGCAGTTGGCGCCGCAGCTGGCGGCGCGGCCGGTTGATGCACCCGTCAACCTGCTCGATCTGCCGGCCGGTGCCGAACTCATGAGCACCCTCGGGCAGCTCCAGGCCGACGCGCCGGTGTCCCAGGGGGTGCTGGCGAAGTTCAGTATCGCCGAGCCGACCGCATCGGCCCATACCGTCACGGGGTTGATCTGGCCGAAGGGCGCCGCGAACTTCCCCTTCGACCAGGCGGGTGCCTTCGTCGGGGACACCGAGGTCGAACTGACCGAGCCCGGCCTGTATGCGTTCGCCTGCAAGATCCACCCGTACATGCTCGGCGCCGTGGTGGTCGACGACCCGCTGACGCCCGGTGCCGACTTCGGCAAGGAGTTGGTGGTCAACGCTCGCGGGCTGAGCGTGCCCTCCAACGCGGACATCATCGCGCAGTTGGTGAACAAGTTCTTCGTGATCACCAACCCGGAGAACTGGCAGCAGTTCAGCAACACCGAAGAGCGCCAGTGGAATCCGGTTTTCCCGCCGGCTCCGATCCTGCAGTGGGACTCGGCGGGTGCCCCCGTGCTGGTGCCCAACCTGGACGCGTTCATGAAGCAGAAGTTCGACCTGCCGAAGACGCTGCCCGCGCTGACCCAGCGACCTGCCACCCCTGGGATCGGTGAGGTGTGGATCGACACCCAGATGGAGAAGTTCGCCGGGAAGACGAAGTCGGGTGCGGCAACCAAGATCGACGTCACGAACTGGGCCATTGCCCGCAAGATCGCGGCACCAGGTATCAACATGAACAATCCGCACAACATGTGGACGGACCGGAACTACCAGTACCTCTACCAGACGGAGTGGTTCGGCAACAAGCTGGACGTGTTCGATCGGGAGACCGGAGAGTTCGTCCGGCAGATCGAGGTCGGGCCGGACCCCTCGCACGTGATGACCCGGACCGACACCGACCAGTTGCACGTCGCCATCAACGGGGGCGGTGACGTGGTCGAGCTGGCTCCGGGAGCCACCAGGATCGATCGACGGATCCCGGTGGGCAGCACGGACGAGAAGATCGGCCATCCGCACGCGCACTGGATGAGCGCTGACGGTAAGACCATGGTCACGCCGAATGTGAACACGTACGACTCGACGGTGGTCGACATTCTGTCGGGCACCCACCGGAAGGAGCAGACCGGTGAGCTCCCGATCGCATCAGGAATGATGCCGGACGCGTCGAAGTACTATCAGGCCAACTTCCTCGGCCAGAGCGTTTCATGTATCTCCTTGGCCGCCAATGCCTGTGTCAATGGCGGAACCAAGACCCACAACAAAATCATCGACTTGTGGGCGAACTATGACCCGGTGAGTGGCGACGTCTCGGGTGTCTGGGGTGGTCTGCCGATCCAGCTCCCGGTGAGTCCGGACGGCGAGGCCCTGCTGGTGGCCAACACTCTGACGTCGACGATCGGTGTCGTCGATCCAGCGACCGACGAGGTGGTGAAGGAACTGTCCTGTGACGCGGGGTGTCACGGCATCAACTTCGGGGCCAAACAGGGCGGTGGTTACTAC
>JBOHHE010000453.1:0-10435 GCA_050700355.1 Pseudonocardiaceae bacterium | reverse complement strand
TTCTGGGCGAGATCACCAAAATTACAGGACAAGATTACTCAGTGTCGATATCTGCTTCACCAAGAATCTCCGAAGACGATTCGACACCCAATTCAGTTATAAATGTGCGCTCCCGATTCGCAAGATAAGCAGCACGCTCCTTGATGAAACCCTCCTCGTCTCCATCACGCAGACAGAAAAGCGCCCGCTGCGGAATTCCATGACTTTCGATTATTTTTTCATTCTGGATCGAAATATCTAGCAACGCTCGACGCAAGGAGACACCGGGGGGAGTTGGCAAGATTAGTCGATTAGCTGGGTTAGAAATACTGGCTCCTTGAGTGACCACACGCCGGTATGCGGTGGTATCAGAGCGTGCCAGCATCCGCACCGCATCGATAGGATTGCCATCGAAGTCACGCCTGGCGGCAAACTCTCGCAAATCCCAGAGGATAAGTGCACGAATCCGCGCGCTACGCAAATCGAATCGATTGGGAAAAGGGCGGGCAATCTGGCCAGCGAGGTTCAGCTTTCCATCCCCGTTAGCGAAGTTTCGCATTTCCTGAAGTGCGCTCTTAATCTGAGTCGTAGTGGCGCTGGCGAAGAAGCCGGACCATGATGTGCTCCAGAACCAACGTCGCAGAGTGTCCACCTGCTCCTGTGACGGCTCGTTCTTCAAACCAAAGAACGCGACTAGCAACATCACTTGAGCATTGTAAGGAACCAAACGGGCCAGTGGCACACCGACCTCAACCCGCAGGAACATCACTGCGCGGTGCAGCGCCAGATCGGTTTCAGCTATCGCGTCGGCGAGCTGCCCCTTTACCCGTCGCGCGAGCACCTCCCAGCGGGCTAGTTGCACATCCTTCTCTCCCATCACCGCGAGGATCGATTGAAAGATCGTGATAGAGGGTATGCTCCCGTAACCTACGTCACCAAGGCTCTCCTGCATCATTGCGATGCGCTCCGTCAAGCTATCCCTGCCATCGGCTTGATAGGTCAGGGCAGACACCATCTGGTCGGGTGTGATCGGCTGCCCGCTGCTATTAAACCGGGAGAATACTTCTACCGCGTGGGTGAGTTCGCCGCCCACAAGTCTGATTACCACGATTTTATAAGACTTAATTCGCTGTGCGATCTGCTCCGCCTCATCCACCCAGAAATCAAGGCGCGTGTCACTGTCGGACGCGACAGCAGAAATTCGCCGTGCATACGCCAGAAAATCCATGGTACGTAGCACAGCCCGCATTGGAAGATAATCAGCAGGAGGCTCCTTGGCGAATTTCCAATGCTGGTATCGACTGGCGGAATCCACACGCTCACCAAGCTTGCGATAAATGTCCCACATCCAATTCTGCTGGCCACCGCCGGACTCAGTCTGCCGTCTGCGACTAAGGCTGCCGAAGAGAGTTGATAACCTCTGATGCCCATCAAGCAGATAAGACACTGATCTATCCTGTGGGGCAGGCGGGATTTCGATGTCAGCGATGGAATCAAGGCTTGATAGCTGCTGATGAGTATCCCAGACCAAGAGACTGCCAATCGGGTAACCCCGTTCTATACTGTCGAACAGATTAAGCATCTGCACGGGGCGCCAGACGAACGGCCGCTGGAACTTTGGCACCCGCAATCTTCCGGATGCGACCTCGCCAAGCACGTCCTCTAGGAGCATGATCTCGGACTTGACGGTGATCTCGTCGCTCATGTCAGCCATAGCAGCTCCTCAGACCACCTTATTGATCATCAACAGTAGCTCACGCAGCTCGGCAACAACACCTGGGCCAAGCTTGGCAAAATCGTCCACAGTCAGGCTGGCACAGTTCTGTTTCAACTTCGATAGCAGGTTCCGCCCGAAACCTTCGGCCAACGCACGCATAGTCTCCTCTTCGAGACTATGGAAGAGCTCCTGCTGTTCGTTGCGGACCGCAATCGTTCCATTCCTCCGCCGGAAACCATACTTCATATCATAGTACCCGCGCTGGACCAAGGTGAGACGCTTCACGTACTTCAGCTTACGCTGGGCATCTCTCGGTCGGGCGATTGTGGCACTCAACACCCTGTTTGGTACATAGTTCTCGGCCTCTCGTAACTCCAGCACATGGACCAGAATTCCTGACTTTCGTAGATCGTCGGCCTTGTCGTGCGCCCTGGTCCTTTGCTGGGGAAGCCAACGGTCGCTGTCCAACAGGGCGACGACGCGCACCTCACGACGGAATGTACACCGATCCGCCTGGGCTACTGTCACAAGCGGTTCACCACCTGCATGTCGAATGACCAGCCAGCCCTGAGACAGGGCCTCCAGTATGCGGTCAGCTCGGAACACTTGGGCGATTGCATGGACGAAAAAACCATCAGAGTTCAAGTCTTCGACAACAAGTACCGCGGGGCGGCAAAGATCCTCCGCCACGTCGGCGAGGTCGCTAAGCATTACATGTACGAGCGCAGTAGCGGACGAAGGTTGCCAGGCGGCGCCGACCAATCCCTTACGCCCCAGTTCTAGGTACGTGGCACTCATCTTCGGTGCGTGAATGTTGAAATAACTTTCCGCCGCATCGAGCGTCGGCGGATCCGCAGACCAGTCATGGCGGCCCTCGGCAACACATTCCAATACCTTCACAATCGGCGGCATCGGACCGTCCCTCGTGAAGACCTCGAGGGCGAACTCAACGCGCATCACGCGCCTTTCGGTCGAGCTGTGCCGTGGCCAGCGCTCTCGTTTCGGCGTAGTCCTCGGAGAAAACACCTTGCGGCCAATAGTCGACGTTGCCGTCCTCGTCGAGTCGGATACGACGAGCACCGGACGCTCCATCGTGGTTCTCGACGAAATAAACCGCGACCGTCTCTGGATCGATGACGCCCTCAGCGATACGACGGCGCAGTCGGAGAAGAAATGTCTCACTGTGGGTCTCGATGAGGAAGCGCACGCCGGTCTGTCGGGCGGCCTCCAAATAGAGGTCGGCAAGCGAAGCATGTGCCGCCGGGTGCAGGTGTAGTTCTGGCTCCTCGACAATTTCCAGGGTACCTTCAGCAGGCGGGTTGATGATGTCGAAAGCTCGTTGTACGAAGATCGGTAGAACCTGGGCTACGCCGGTACCGGTGTCGGCGAGGTTGACCTGCAGCTTGTCATCGTCGGACTTCAACACAACGGTGTACATGCCACCTCGCTCGACCACATCGATACGCCATCCTGGGAGGTTCTTCGTGAACGATTTGTTGACCTGACGAATGAGGTGGCCTTTCTGCCGGGCGAAGTCACTGCCCAGCATCTGCGCACTGAACTCACCGGTTACGCCCACCTCTGCTGGCATCCGTGCCGGCAGCCGGTAACGCCGCGCCGGACGGTTGCGGAAGGGACCAAGATATCGTACCGGGCCGAGAGACCGCCTGATGGTACCGCTCAGTGTCTTAATCACCGACCAGTCAGGTCTGGCATGGGTGGCTTTCCAGAAGACAGTTTCCACGGGCAGTAGACCCGCAAAACGAACTGGCACATGCATATATCTCTCACCGTCAGCGGTGATCGTGTAGAGACGTTCATCACTTCGCGGATCGTCCTGCTCCCACTCGAACCGCGCCTCTCGGTTGCCAACTTGCATCGATAGTGAACTGACGATTTGAAGACGGTACTCGTCAACGTGCTGAATGGTGGCATTCAGAAGTATGGGAGGCCCGTTCCTCGGTATGGGTGACACCACTTCCGATTCATTGAACTCAAGATCGATTTGGATGCTGCCGTGTGGCCGGCCACCATAGATGAGGTCAGTGAAGGAGTCAAGAATCTCCTCGCCGATAAGATCGAGGTCGAGTGGAGCCGGGGAGTCAGTGCGGAATCCGGTTGAAAACACCATCGGAGCACGAACAAGTGCGCTCTTACCTGAATTATTGCGCCCCAGCACCACGGTGACGGGACGCAGCTCTATATCTAGTCTCTTAGCGAAGCACCGGTAGTTGGTGAGAGCCATTCGGACGAGCGACATGACCATACTGTAGCCACGCGAGGAGTAGCGACTGCTCGACCCCCCAGGGACACCTTGTACGGCACACATGTAAGCCCTCGAAGGGGAAGCGAAGTGGTCATGGCTGCCCACGCAGCCCTGGACACCACCGGCCGTAGCTGGAACTCAGGTGAGGTCGTCGAACTCGCCGGCTTTGACACCATTGAGGTAGGCGTTCATCTCGGCATGGGTGAACAGGACCACACTCGCCGGGTGGTTGCTGTTGCGCACCGCGATCAGGCCTCCTCCTCCGGTACTCGTCCGGTATAGCAGCGAGCATCTCAGTGGATTCGGCCGCGTCCAGCGCTGATTCGCCCAGGTCATCGAACATGTGGACCATGGCGACGACTCTCCGGCGTCGCTGATCACATACCCACCGAGTGGACCGTCGAAGTAGTCCAGCAGTGAGTCGGCCACGGCATCGGCGAAATGCAGCACAGTGAAGTTGCTGGCGATCCCGGTGTGCTCCACATTGGTGGTAGGCCGCACCCGGATCGTAATGTTCTCCACGCTCACGTCGGCCAGCAGCCATTCAAGGTAGGCTGTCATCACCGCCGACCCGCCCACCTACAGCCGCAGCGCGGCCGCCGTGATCCCCGCGTGGAACCGCAACGGGGCGAGACGGTCCGCTGGCTTCCGGTTACTCACCAGGCGTTCTCCATACCTCGGCAAGACCCGCCTGGTCTGACTCGACCCGGACGCCGCCACGCCCTGCGGCCAGGCCGCCTGACCTGGCACCACGCCCCCAACACCGGACCTACCAGAGCACCTCCGATCTGCCACCGAGCGTAGGCTGAGCGCGACCTGAGCGGCTTTCAGCCCTTGATCCCCATGGACTCTCGCCGGATGGACCCGATGTCTGGACAACGAACTCTGGAGAAAGCGTGCTCGACCTCGACCTGATCTTGGACCACACCGATGACGTCGCCAAGCGGCTGGCGACGAAGGGCCTCGATCCAGCGAAGGTGTACAGCGCACGGGACGCGGTGGTATGTCGCCGCCAGGTCCGGACGAAGCTCGACGAGCTGCGCTCGCAGATGAATCAGCGCTCGAAGGACATGGGACGTCTGGTCGCGGCGAAGGATCCGGCTGCCGACGTCCTACGCACCAAGCTGGCCGAGCTCAAAGGACGTATCGCGGAGCTGGAGGAGGAACACCGGCAGGCCGAGGAGTCGTCGCTGAGCCTGCTCCTGGAGCTGCCGAACCTGCCCGACCCGCAGGCCCCGGTCGGTGATGACGAGTCGGCGAACGTCGTGATTCGCCACGATGGCCCCGAAGCGGTCTCCCGGTCGGACCTGCGCCCGCACTGGGATGTGGCCGGTGACCTGGGCATCTTCGATCCCGAGCGCGCGGCCAAGCTCAGCGGCTCTGGCTTCGCGGTGCTGCGCGGCGATGGTGCCAGGCTGCTGCGGGCACTGGTGTCGTTCGGCCTGGACCTGCACCGGCCCACCTATGAGGAGCTGGTGGTTCCACACCTGGTCCGGCGCCCGATCATGGTCGGTACCGGGCATCTCCCGAAGTTCGCCGACGATGCCTACTCCACGACCGTGGATGATTTCTGGGCCGTCCCCACCGGTGAGGTACCCCTCACTGCGCTGCACCGAGACGAGATTTTCCATCCCGATGACCTCCCCCGCCGCTACATGACCTACACCTCCTGCTTCCGGCGCGAGGCCGGGAGCGCGGGCAAGGACACCAGGGGGATGCAGCGCCTGCACGAGTTCCACAAGGTGGAGCTGGTGCGGCTGTGCCTGCCCGAAGCCGTCGAGCGGGAGTTCGAGGAGTTGCTGGCCGACGCCGAGCGCACGCTCCAGCAGCTGCAACTTCCCTATCGGGTCATCGATCTCGCCACCGGCGATCTGACCTTCTCCTCATCGCGGATCTTCGATCTGGAGGTGTACTCCCCCGGGGTGGACCGCTGGCTGGAGGTGTCCTCCGTCGGCAACTTCACCGACTTCCAGGCCCGCCGCAGCAACATCCGGGTCCGTACCGACAACGGCACCCGGCCGGTGTGCACGCTCAACGGCTCCGCCGTGGCCACGCCGCGGCTGTGGGCAGCGATCGTCGAACACGGGCAGTTACCAGACGGCCGGGTCCGGGTTCCCGAGGTCCTGGTGCCCTATATCGGCAAGGACGTACTCGATTTCCTGCCCCCCCAAGGCCAGCACCGCAATCCCAGCTGACCTTGTCCGCTCGGTCGCGGTCATTTCGGGGTCGCGCGGGCGGCGAGAAACCGAGAGGATCGCCGCATGCGGATAGTGATCGCGGGGTCGACAGGTCTCATCGGTACGGCGCTGGTTTCGCTGTTGCGCCAGGCCGACCACGAGGTGTTCCGGCTGGTGCGCAGGCGCCCTTCGGCACCCGACGAATACGGCTGGAATCCGTCCGCCGCGACCATCGACCCCAGTGCCCTCGACGGTGCGGATGCCGTGGTGAACCTGTGCGGCTCGCCGATGGCCAACGGGCATTGGTCCGGGGAACGCAAGCAGGCCATCAGGGACAGTCGCATCGGTCCCACCGAGGTGCTTGCCGCAGCCGTTGCCGAGCACCGGGTGCCGGTATTGGTCAGTGCCTCCGGGGTGGGGTACTACGGCGACACCGGGGACCGCGAAGTTGACGAGAGCAGCGAGTCAGGTGAGGGGTTTCTCGCCGAAGTGTGCCGGGAATGGGAGGCGGCGACTGCCGCTGCGGAGCAGGCGGGTGGCCGAGTCGTGCGAATCCGCACCGGCTTGGTGATCTCCTCGTCCGGCGGGTTGATGGGCCAGCTCACGCCGCTGTTCGGGCTCGGGCTGGGCGGCCGGCTCGGCAGCGGACAGCAGTACATGCCGTGGATCTCACTGGACGATGAGGTGGGCGCGATCCGGTTCGTCCTGGAGAACGACCGGGTATCCGGCCCGGTCAACCTCACCGGCCCGGGCCCGGTGACCAATGCCGAGTTCACGCAGGCGATGGGTGAGGTGATGCACCGGCCTACCCTGTTGGTAGTGCCCGGCTTTGCGCTGCGCCTGCTCCGGGGTGCCGAACTCGTCGACGAAATGGTGCTGGCCGGGCAGCGCGCAGTTCCACGTGTGTTGTGCCGGGAGGACTACCCGTTCCAGCACGGCACTGTGACCGCGGCTCTGGCCGCTGCCTTGGAATAAGGAGCACCGGGAGTACGCATGGCTATCGACACTGTGGTCGTAGGGGCCGGATTGGCCGGCTTGACCGCAGCCCGCCACCTGCAGGGCGCCGGGTTGGAGGTCACCGTGCTGGAAGCCGCGCCAGTCGTCGGCGGCCGGGTGGCCACCGACGTCGTCGACGGTTTCCTGCTCGACCGCGGGTTCCAGGTGCTCAACACCAGCTACCCCGCGCTGCGCGACGAGCTGGACCTGCATGCCCTGGACCTGCGGGAATTCATTCCCGGCGTCGCGATCCGTGGCACCGACGCAGCCCTGCACCGCCTGCTCGATCCACGACGAGCCCGCAGCCAGGCATGGCGCACCGCGATGGACACCCTGTTGTCCCCAGCGGCCAAGCTCGCGGTGCTGCGGATGACCGTCCGGGCGGCAGCGGGCGACGTACGGCTGCTGCTCGCCGCTGCGGAGAGCAGCACCGCCGATTATCTCTCCGCCGCAGGACTGGACGGTCCGGCCACCGAGCAGTTTCTGCGGCCACTGCTGGCAGGCATCTTCGGCGAACGGGATCTGGTGACCTCGGCCCGGTACTTCACGCTGGTATGTCGCAGCCTGATTCGGGGCTCCTCGACGCTGCCGTCGCGGGGCATGGCCACGGTGGCGAATCATCTCGCGGCGCGGCTGACAACCGGAACGGTGCACTGCGGGCAGACGGTGCTCGGGGTGGCACCCGGCCGGGTGCGAACGGCCAACGGCGAGGTGACGGCACGGACAGTGGTGGTGGCCACCGATCCCCCCGCGGCCACGGCGTTGCTCCCCGGGCTGGACGTGCCATTGATGCGGGGACTGACGACCTATTACCACGTCGCCGAGCAGTCCCCCAGCCGGTTACCGCTGATCCACCTCGATGGGACCGGCAGTGCACTGGTGAACACCAGCGTGCTCACCTGCGTCGCACCGTCCTACTCTCCCGACCACCGCCAGCTGATCTCGTCGACCGTGCTGGGCACGCCCGGAACCGGAGCTCCCGGGGAACCCGAGGTGAGGCGGCTGGCAGGCACGGTGTACCGGGCCGACTCGGCGCGCTGGGAGCATCTGGGCACCGCAGTGGTGCCTCAGGCGCTGTGCTCATTCGCCCCGCCGACCTCCGACCGGCTCCGCCGGGACGCAGCGCTCGGAGACGGCCTTTTCGTCGCGGGCGACCACCGGGCCACCCCGTCGCTTCAGGGTGCCCTGGTCAGCGGCAGACGCGCGGCCCAAGCGGTACTCACCGAGCTCGGTCTGCGCGCCGCAGCGGCGTAGGCCGCCCCTCAACGGTCACAGCGGCGTAGCCTGCACCGGTGTGACCGTCATTACCGGCTCCTGCCGCGCCACCACTGCCCCGGTTCGGGTCCGCCGCCTGGGAACTGTCGACTACGTCCAAGCCTGGGAACTGCAACGCAAGCTGGCAACGGCCCGCGCCGAAGGCACCGGCGGGGATGTGCTACTGCTACTGGAACACCACTCGGTGTACACCGCAGGCCGAAGGACCACCCCAGGCGAGCGGCCCGACGACGGCACCCCGGTGATCGACGTCGATCGGGGCGGAAAAATCACCTGGCACGGCCCTGGCCAGCTCGTCGGTTATCCGCTGATCGCGCTCGCCCAGCCGATTGACGTCGTCGACTACGTGCGCCGTCTGGAACAGGCACTCATCAGCGTATGCGCCGGCTTTGGCCTGCGCACCGGGCGAATTTCCGGCCGATCCGGGGTATGGCTGCCCGCCAATCCCGGCGCGGGCCGGCCAGAACGCAAGATCGCGGCGATCGGAGTCCGGGTCAGCCGGGGCGTGACCATGCACGGGTTCGCGCTGAACTGCAATCCCGATCTCGCCGCCTTCAACCGGATAGTGCCGTGCGGTATCGCCGATGCCGGGGTGACCTCGCTGAGCGTGGAGCTGGGCAGGTCGTGCTCTGTGATCCAGGTGAGTCCCGCAGTGCGTCAGGCGGTGCTCGACGCTCTGGACGGCATCCTGCCGGTGCATGCGGACGAACTTCCGCGCCCCGCGACGGCCGCGCCCCCCGGCATGACACTCCACCTGGACCCGGCAATCGTGGGGACCGGTCGATGAGCCGGTGGAGCGTTGCCGACATCCCTGATCAGAGCGGTCGCACGGTGCTGGTCACCGGAGCCAACTCAGGCCTGGGTCTGCAGACCGCGACCGTGCTGGCCGGCCGGGGGGCCACCGTGCTGATGGCCTGCCGCGACCGGGAGCGTGGCCAGGCTGCGTTGGCCCG
Source organism: Pseudonocardiaceae bacterium (assembly GCA_050700355.1). Lineage (GTDB taxonomy): Bacteria > Actinomycetota > Actinomycetes > Mycobacteriales > Pseudonocardiaceae. The sequence continues at coordinate 1,072 of JBOHHE010000453.1, read as the reverse complement.
GTTGCGGTCGCTGGCCGGCGACGCCGACGCCACGCTGGTCCAGCTGGACCTGGCCGATCTCGGCTCCGTCCGCAAGGCCGCTGAGGAGGTTCGCGCCCGTACCAGTGACCGGCTGGACGTGCTGATCAACAACGCGGGGGTGATGGCGACGCCGCTGCGGCATACCGTCGACGGATTCGAGCTGCAGATCGGCACCAATCATCTCGGACACGCCGCCCTGACCTGGCTGCTTGCCCCCGCCCTAAGCCCAGGAGCCCGGGTGGTGACGGTATCCAGCCTCGCGCACCGCAGCGGAGGGCTGGATATCGACGACCTGAACTTCGAGCGACGGCGGTACAACCCGGCCACGGCCTACTGCGCCTCGAAACTGGCCAACCTGCTGTTCACCTTCGAGCTGGATCGCCGGGCCCTGGCCGCAGGCCGGGATCTGCTCGCCGTGGCCGCCCACCCCGGCCTGACCGACACCGAACTCGTGGCCAACACCGTCGCGATGCGCTCCCGGCTGCTCGCTCCGGTGCTGAAGTGGGGCAACAAGCTGGTCGCCCAGGGCGTTGCGGGCGGCACATTGCCGCAGCTCTACGCCGCCACAGCGGATAAAGCGCGAGGCGGGCAGTACTACGGACCCACCCGCATCAGGGAGACCCGCGGCGCCCCTGGACCGGCCGTCGTCAGTCCCGCCGCGCGGGACGAACGCAGCGCCGCCCTGCTGTGGGAGCGCACCGCTGAGCTGACCGGCGTGCCACCGGATCCCGCGTAGGCTCGGCCCGGTGAGCGCCACACCCACGCCAGCCGCACCCCGGCAGGCCCCGTCCGCTGAGCTTCCGTCCACTGAGCTTCCAGCCGCTGAGATTCCAGCCGGTGGCCGCAAGCTGCTGCGTCTGGAGGTCCGCAACAGCCAGACCCCCATCGAGCGCAAGCCGCCCTGGATTCGCACCCGAGCGCGGATGGGCCCGGCGTATCGCGAGCTCACGAGCCTGGTGCACCGCGAGGGACTGCACACGGTCTGCCAAGAGGCCGGCTGCCCCAACATCTACGAGTGCTGGGAGGACCGCGAAGCCACCTTCCTCATCGG
>JBOHHE010000452.1:0-5265 GCA_050700355.1 Pseudonocardiaceae bacterium | reverse complement strand
GGCGGTGGCCACCGCCGCGCGCAACGCCGGCTTTCTGATCAATTCCGCCGCTCCGAACCGCGTCCGGCTCGCTCCGCCCCTGGTGCTCACCGAGAACCAGGCGGCGGAGTTCCTCACGGCTCTGCCCGCGATCCTGGACGGTGTTCAATAGCGATGCCGAGGCACTTTCTGCGCGATGATGATCTCAGTTCGGCTGAGCAGCGGGATGTTCTCGATCTGGCTGATGAGTTCAAGGCCGAACCGCTCGGGCGCACCCCGCTGGCCGGCCCGAAGTCCGTTGTGGTGATCTTCGAGAAGAGCTCGACGAGGACCCGCCTCTCCTTCGAGATAGGCATCGCCCAACTGGGCGGAAATCCGGTGATCATCGACGGGCACGCGACCCAGCTGGGCCGCGAGGAGACCATTGAAGACACGTCGCGGGTGTTGTCCCGCTACGCCGACGCCGTGGTGTGGCGCACCTTCGCGCAGGGCCGTATCGAGGCCATGGCCGGTGTCTCTCTGATACCGGTTGTCAACGCGCTCACCGATGAATTCCACCCCTGCCAGGTGCTCGCCGACCTGCAGACCATTCGGGAGCGGCACGGCCGTCTGGCCGGACTCACCCTCACCTACCTGGGAGACGGGGCGAACAACATGGCACATTCCCTGCTGCTCGGGGGGACCACTGCCGGGCTACATGTCCGGATCGCCACCCCGGACGGTTTCCAACCGATGCCCGAGGTGCTGCTCGCCGCCAAGTACCGGGCGCACGAGACCGATGGCAGCGCCACCGTGTTCACCGACCCGCAGGCCGCCGTGGACGGGGCCGACGTCCTGGTTACCGATACCTGGACATCGATGGGTCAGGAGAGCGACGGGGTGGATCGAGTCACCCCGTTTCGGCGGCTCCAGATCAACACCGAGCTACTCGAACGCGCTTCCGCCGGAGGCACCAAGAAAGTCACCGTGTTGCACTGCCTGCCCGCGCACCGGGGAGCCGAGATCACCGACGAGGTACTCGACGGGCCCGCCAGCGCGGTGTGGGATGAGGCGGAGAACCGGCTGCATGCGCAGAAGGCCCTACTGACCTGGTTGCTGGACCCGGAGCGGTCGGGATGACACCCACTCGGGTAGGCCGGCAGGCCCGCATCATCGATCTGGTGGCGCACCGCGCGGTGCGGAGCCAGACCGAGCTGGCTACCTTGCTCGCGGCGGAAGGAATCGTGGTTACCCAGGCCACGCTGTCCCGCGATCTCGATGAGCTCGGCGCGGTGAAGTTGCGTGGCGCGCACGGCGGTGCGCCGATTTATGTCATTCCTGAGGACGGCAGCCCAGTTCGTGCCGTGGAGGGCGGTACCGCTCGGCTTGCCCGGTTGCTGTCCGAGCTACTCGTTTCCGCCGATGCCAGCGCCAATCTGGCGGTGTTGCGCACCCCACCCGGTGCGGCGCATTTCGTGGCCAGTGCGCTGGACCGGGCCGCGCTGACTGATGTGGTCGGCACCATCGCCGGAGATGACACCATTCTGGTTGTCGCGCGAGAACCCCTCACCGGTGCGGAGCTCGCGCAACGAATCGTGGCACTGGGCGCCCCGTGAGTGGCAATGGGTGTCATAGCACTGATTGCCACTCACGGGCTCAACTGAAGGGAGAGCAGGAATGAGCGAGCGGGTAGTACTGGCCTACTCCGGAGGTTTGGATACCTCGGTGGCGATCGGGTGGATCGCCGAGGAGACCGGAGCCGAGGTGGTCGCCGTCGCGGTGGACGTGGGCCAAGGTGGCGAGGATCTGGAGGCGATCCGCAAGCGGGCGTTGGCGTGCGGCGCGGTGGAGGCCGTCGTCGCCGATGCTCGGGTCGAGTACGCCGAGCAGTACTGCCTCCCGGCGCTGCAGGCGAACGCGCTCTACATGGATCGCTATCCGCTGGTGTCGGCGCTGTCCCGGCCGTTGATCGTCAAACATCTGGTGGCCGCCGCGAAATACCACGGCGCCTCCATCGTGGCGCATGGTTGCACCGGTAAGGGCAACGACCAAGTGCGTTTCGAAGTCGGCATCGGTGCCCTTGCCCCGGATTTAAAGGTGATCGCCCCGGTCCGGGATTTCGCTTGGACCCGGGAGAAGGCGATCTCCTACGCGGAGGAGCGCCACCTGCCGATCGACGTCACGAAGCGCTCGCCCTTCTCCATCGACCAGAACGTGTGGGGTCGGGCGGTGGAGACCGGGTTCCTCGAGAATCTGTGGAATTCACCGACCAAGGACGTGTACTCCTACACCAGCGATCCGGTGGAGTGGAAGGCCCCGGACGAGCTGGTACTCACTTTCGCATCCGGCGTGCCGGTCGCTATCGATGGCACCAGGGTGACGGTGCTCGAGGCGATCCAGCAGCTCAACGAGCGGGCAGGGGCGCACGGTGTGGGCCGGTTGGACATGGTCGAGGACCGGCTGATCGGTATCAAGAGTCGTGAGATTTATGAGGCACCAGGCGCGATCACCCTGATCACCGCGCATCAGGAACTGGAGAATGTCACCGTCGAGCGCGATCTGGCCCGATTCAAACGCAACGTCGAGCAGCGCTGGACTGAGCTGGTTTATGACGGGCTGTGGTTCTCGCCGCTCAAGCGAGCGCTCGATGCGTTCGTCGCCGACTCTCAGCGACAGGTCAGCGGCGATATTCGGATTCAGCTCGCCGGTGGCCGGGCTATCGTGACCGGACGGCGAAGTGAGCAGTCGCTCTACGATTTCAACCTGGCCACTTATGATGAGGGGGATACTTTCGACCAATCCCTGGCCAAGGGCTTCGTGCAGCTGTGGGGGCTACCGTCGAAGATCGCTGCACAGCGAGACCAGCGAGACATCGCCGGCAGGGTCGAGCCATCGGCCCAGCGTGACCTCTCGTGAACTCAGCACTCTGGGGTGGCCGATTCAGCGGGGGACCGGCCGCCGTGATGACAGCGCTGAGCGTGTCGACACACTTCGATTGGCGGCTCGCTCGCTATGACGTCCGCGGCTCCCGGGCACACGCCCGGGTGCTGCACAGTGCTGGACTGCTTGACGAGCACGAGCTGGACGGGATGCTCGACGCACTCGATCGCCTCGACGCCGACATCGTTGCCAACACGTTCGTGCCGGTTCCCGAGGACGAGGACGTGCACGCCGCCCTGGAGCGTGGCCTGATCGATCGCGCCGGCCCGGAGCTCGGCGGCAAGCTGCGAGCCGGCCGCTCCCGCAATGACCAGGTCGCGACGTTGTTCCGGATGTGGTTGCGGGATGGCACCCGCCGGGTTGCCGCAGGTGCTCTGGATGTGATCGACGCGTTGCTCGCCCAGGCATGGGCGCATCCGGATGCGCCCATGCCTGGGCGCACGCATCTGCAGCACGCCCAGCCCGTGCTGCTCGCGCACCATCTGGGCGCGCACGTGCAGGCCCTACTGCGTGACGTCGAGCGCATCCGGGACTGGGACGCCCGGGCCGCCGTTTCGCCCTACGGCTCAGGGGCGCTGGCCGGATCGTCACTGGATCTCGATCCGGCCGCGGTGGCCGCAGATCTCGGCTTCGGCGCCCCGGTGGAGAACTCGATCGACGGCACGGCGTCCCGGGACTTCGCCGCTGAGGCTGCGTTCGTGCTCGCGATGCTCGCCGTCGATCTGTCCCGGATCGCCGAGGAGATCATCCTCTGGGCAACCGCAGAGTTCGGCTACATCGTCCTCGACGATGCCTATGCCACCGGCAGCTCGATCATGCCCCAGAAGAAGAATCCCGACATCGCGGAGCTGACCAGGGGCAAGGCGGGCCGGCTGATCGGCAACCTCACCGGGTTGCTGGCCACGCTCAAGGCACAGCCATTGGCCTATAACCGGGATCTACAGGAGGACAAGGAGCCCCTGTTCGATTCCGTGGAACAGCTTGAACTGGTGCTGCCCGCGATGGCCGGCATGCTCGGCACGCTGACCTTCGACACGGACCGCCTCGCCGAGCTCGCGCCAGCCGGACATGCGCTGGCAACCGACCTAGCCGAATGGCTGGTACGCCAGGGTGTGCCGTTCAGAACCGCGCATGAAGCGGCCGGGTCGTGTGTGCGGTTGGCCGAGACCCGCGGGGTAGGGCTGACGGAGCTCTCCGAGTCCGAGCTCCGGGCCGTGCATCCGACGTTCACCGCGGAGGTCAAGCACGTGCTCAACGTCGCCGGATCGATCGGTTCCCGCACTGGCTACGGCGGTACTGCCCCTGGGCGCGTCGCCGAGCAACTACGACGTGCCCATCGTGCCGTTGACGAGCACCGCGCGTGGACCCTGAAGTGACCCCGAGCGTGGAGACGCTGGCTCGGGAGCAACTCGCGGTAGACGTCCTGCCTGCTGCTCGGCTTCTGCTGGGCTGCCTGGTGGTCGCCGACAGACCAGCGGGTCAGGTGGTCGTCCGCTTGGTTGAGCTCGAGGCATATCGCGGCTCCGACGATCCGGCGGCGCACTCCTATCGGGGTCGTACAGCACGCAACTCGGTGATGTTCGGCCCACCCGGCCACCTGTACGTGTACTTCGTCTACGGCCTGCACTTTTGCGCGAACATCGCCTGTCTGCCTGACGGGGAAGCCGGCGCGGTCCTGCTGCGGGCCGGTGAGGTCAGCTCGGATCTCGACGTCGCTCACCAGTACCGGCCCACAGCGCGCTCCGACGCCGAGCTGGCCTGTGGTCCGGCCCGGCTGGCCACATTGCTGGGACTGGGGCGCGAGCACAACGGCCTGGACCTCACCGATCCCACCTCGCCGGTGCGGTTGCTACCCGGAGAACCGGTGTTGGAAGAACGGGTGCGCAGGGGTCCCCGGGTCGGTGTTGCGTCAGCGCAGGACCGGCCCTGGCGGTTCTGGGTGCACGGCAGCCCCGCCGTATCGGCATACCGCCGTCGCGGGCGTGCTGACCTGCGGTGATACCTGCCGGAAACCGCGATTTGACTTCTGCCCTGCGCACCGCGTAACTTTCTCTACGCCCGGCGGGGAACGAACGAAACGCCCAGCGCGAGAAGTGCTGGAGGTTCGTACGCTTGCTGGGTAGCTGACTCGACTAGCTGGTATGCTAGATGAGTCACCGGGCCTCGCGGGACCCTTCGGGTCAACCGGCCGGGGACCGGGTAAAATTGAGATTCATCGCCTCGGATCAAGTCACCTCCTCGGTGGTTTGTGATGGTGTGTGTTTGTTCTTTGAGAACTCAACAGTGTGTTGGTGGATGTTAGTGCCATGTTTGTTGTGTGTTGTTGTGTTGTGTTGGTTTTGCTAGTGATCAGGTGCTGGTGCCTTG
>JBOHHE010000451.1:0-18351 GCA_050700355.1 Pseudonocardiaceae bacterium | reverse complement strand
CGCTTCAGCCTCACGATCATCAATGCCGATGTCCTGACTCACGGATATTCCTTTCCCAGCCGACTGGAGATCAACGACGGCTGATCTTGCCCTATCCGTGGCTTACACAGCTGTCATGACACGCCCTGAAGGGGTCTACTCGAACCGCAATGCGGTCCCCCACGAGATGTGGGATCGGCTCCTTGGCCAGGCAACCACCCGCATCGACGTGCTGGTCTACGTCGGCATGTTCCGCACCCTACCGCTACGACGACGAGATGATCGTCAACCCACATGTGTACGGCATCCCCGCGCCACACGCCCCAGCGCTGCACCTACGGTGGCCGTCGGCCGGGACCTTGTTCGAGACCTACGCGCAAAGCTTCGACCGAGTGTGGGAGACAGCCAAGTCCCCGAAGTGGTAGTGAGGAGGCGTGCCCAAGACCGACTACTACGATGATCATGCCGCCCCGCGGGCCAACAGTCTCGTCGTGGCAGTCGCCGCTGTCGTCCTCGACGACGCGGGCCGGGTGCTGATGATCCAACGCACCGATAACGAACTGTGGGCCGTCCCCGGAGGTGCTCAGGAAGTGGGCGAGACCAGCACCGAAGCCGCCGTTCGTGAGGTCCGCGAGGAAACCGGACTCGACGTCAAGGTCACTGGCCTGGTCGGCATCTACTCCGACCCCCGCCACGTCATCGCTTACGACGATGGCGAGGTCCGCCAGGAATTCTCCATCTGCTTCCACGCCCGTCCCATCGACGGCCAACTCGCGCCGAGCAGCGAGTCCAAACAAGTGCACTGGGTCGAACCCCACAGTCTGGACAAACTTAACATCCACCCCTCTGTCCGTCTCCGCATCGAGCACAGACTCCAGCAGCGACCGGATCCCTATCTCAGCTGATCTTCTCCACGCCAGTCCATCCGCTCACGGCAATAGCATTCTGTTGAACGTGAGACCCCTACGACATGACTCTCTGAGTTGAGCCGGACAGGAATCAGCCAAACAATCGTTGGAGCCATTCTCCTACACCGTTAGAAGTGAGATTCACAACATACCCAAGAGCAAAACCGATGACGATGGAAGCGATCTGAAACCAAGTCATTCGACGTTGCTCTCCAGCTTGCGCTCCACGTATATCTCTAACCACTTCGGGATTTGCTTTAGTAATTTTTGCGATCTCATCATCAACGGTACGCCGATTGGCTAATGCCCGGAACTTCACACCCAGGTCACGGTCAATTTCGCGAAGGGTTCGATCCGCTGCCGCCAGCTTCTTGCTTGATGCATCAATCTCCCTACCCAATTCCTTCATTGTCACATTCATGCGATTAATGCGCGCCCTTACCGTCACATCGCGGCGGCGCGTGAAGCTGCTTAATGTTAGGCCACCAAGGACTGCACCGATCGCAAACTGGGCTATCGCCTTCTCGTTAGGTACCGGCTCATTGGTGACGGCCGAGATCACCACTAGGCTTCCGGCTATAATTCCCAGGGCCAGGGCGACCTGACCTAGTCCATGGGCACCGAGAGCAAACTGGTCATACAGGATATCGTATAACACCCTTAATTTTACGCGCCTAAGATTTCTAAATCCACCAACTCTCCAGGCAAGATAAGTGAACACTAGCCCTAGGCCAAACGCGACGCTCCACGCGACATCTATTAACAAGTCCATCGTCGATCCATGAGGAGCGAATGTTTGACTGATTGCTCCCAGAAAGAAAAAAGTCAAGAGTGTCGCTACTATCCCTACGGCTACGAAGTCACCCCTGCTAATACTGCGCAAGGAGTCGCTTGAAGGCGTTCCTTCACCTTTTTCCGGGGAACCAGAGTCGGGGGTTGTCATACCAAACTCGCTCTCGTTCGACTTGCCTTTTGTAGGCTGCTTACTTCCAACCTGAGAAGGGCCTGAGAGGAAAGAGTAGTGCCATAGTCATCGTGGACGTCGCGCGGCCGTCGCGCCTGCTTCCGTGTCGGTCTTCCTTCTTATTGACCGGAGTGCGCACCGGGCGCAGACACACCGCACATCAGCGCGCGACACAGCGGGCATGGGGGGCGGACACACGGGGGTGGGTGGGTTAAGTGAGGTGGGAGGTGTCGTTGACGAGGCTGACCGAGGCGGGGCCGTCTGGGTAGAAGTCGGCGATGGACAGGGAGGCCAGGTCCAGGTGGAGGCGGTGCAATAAGGAGGGGCCTGCGTCCAGGGCCATCCGGAGTAGGGCCTTGATGGGGGTGACATGGGTGACCAGGATGAGGGTGGCGGCGCCGTGTTTGGTGATCAGTTGGTCGCGGGTCTGGCGGACTCTGTGGTGGACCGCGTCCATGCTTTCGCCACCTGGTGGAGACACCGAGGTGTCCGTTATCCACCGCGTGTGCAGGTCGGGATCTCGGTCTCGGGCTTCGGTGAAGGTCAGGCCCTCCCAGGCGCCGAAGTCCGTTTCGATCAGTCCGTCGTGGACGACCAGGGGCACGCCCAGCGCGTCGGCGACGGGTTTGGCGGTCTGGTTGGCCCGCAAGGTGGGGGAGGTGATCACCGCAGCCACCCCGGTGGTGCTGGAAAGTCGGGTGGCTGCTGCGGCGGCTTGGCGCTCCCCCAGTTCGGTGAGCGGCAGGTCTCGGCGGCCGGAGTAGCGGCGCTGGGCGGAGTACTCGGTTTGGGCGTGCCGCAGTAGCAGCAGCCGGGTCGGGGTGCCGGTGGCCCCGGTCCAGTGCGACGGTGGCGCGGTCTGCGCGCCCGGGTTGCGATCTGCGTCGGGATTGTGATCGGGACTGCGATCTGCGTCGGGATTGGGCTTGGGACTGCGATCTGCGTCGGGGCTGGGCTTGGGTTTGCGGGTACGGCCGGCTTGGGTGTCCATGGCTTGGTTGGCCAGGCGGTCGGCGTGGGCGTTGCGGGCTCGGGGTATCCAGGTGTAGCGGACATCGTCGAGCTGGCGGGCCAGGGCGGCGGCCTCGCTGGCCAGTGGGCGTAGGTGGGGGTGCTTGATCTGCCAACGCCCACTCATCTGCTCCACGACCAGCTTGGAGTCCAGCCGCGCTTCGGCACTCCTCGCGCCCTGCTGGACGGCGGCCCGCAGCCCGGCGATGAGGCCTGAGTACTCGGCGACATTGTTGGTGGCGGTACCCAGCCCTTCGGAGACCTCGGCGAGTAGCTCCCCGGTGTCCGCGTCGCGCACCACCGCCCCGTACCCGGCCGGGCCGGGGTTGCCACGCGAGCCACCGTCGGCCTCGATAATGACGCGTCGGGTCACGTCCCGGACCCCGCTAGGCCGGATTCGGCCGTGCGCACCAGCAACACGCCACACTCCTCGCAGCGCAGCACCGCCGTGGGTGCGGCGTCCAGTAGCGTTCGGATCGCGGTGCGGTCCAGTTCCAGCCGGCAGGCGCCGCAGCGGCGTTGACGCAATAGGGCGGCGCCGGTCCCCTTCTGGGCTCGAATCCGCTCGTAGAGCGCCACCAGATCCTTGGGCAACGCGGAGAGCAGCGTGCTGCGCTCGCCGAGCCGTCGTGTCTCAGCGGCAGCCAGGTCGGCCAGCGCGTCGTTGCGGCGGCTCACCGCGTCGCCCAGCCGTTGCTCGACCTCGGCCAGTGCTGCCCGGCTGCGGTCGATGTCGGCGCCGATGGCCTCGTGGCGCTCCATCACCTCCAGCAGGTCATCCTCCAGGATCGTCTGACGTCGTTGCAGGGTGGCCAACTCGTGTTGCAGGTCCTCCAACTGCTTGCCGGAGCTGATCGATCCGGAGTCGAGCAACCGGCGGTCACGGTCCTCGCGGGCCCGCACCTGATCGATCTCGGCCTCCAGCTTGCGGATGTCGCGCTCCAGATCCGATGCGGCGGTCTCGGCGCCGACCAGACCGTCCCGACCGGTCCGCAACTCCTGCTCGGCCTGCTCGACCTCGGCCAGTTCGGGCAACGCTCGGCGCCGGTGCTCGGTGCGGGCGAGTTCGGCGTCCACCTCGGCCAGGTCCAGCAGCCGACGTTGCGCGGCGGGATCGGCGTTCACCGAGGCGACCTCCCAGATGGTTCGGCTGCACTGATCGTCCCCGGATCGGTGCAGCACTGCGATGTGCGAACGTCGACCGTACCGCCGAGTGTCGAAGGCACTACCGACGCCGCCTGTGCCAGGGGCAGTATCGCCCGCAACCCGTCAACGAGCAGGGCGGCGATTTCGGGGCGCCGGACCGCGACGCGCAGGTGGTCGCTGGTGAGCCCGGGGAAGGTGTCACCGCGCCGGACCGCGATTCCCGCGTCCCGCAGCGCCGCCCGGACCCGCTGCCCGCATGGCACGTGCAGGAGCAGGTAGGGCGCCGTGGCGGGTTGGTGCACCGTGACGCCGGGCAGCTCGGCCAGCCGGGCGGCCAGCCACTCCCGATGCACCGCGGTCCGTGCTGCCGCAGCCTGAGCCTCGGCCACGGCGGCGGGTTCGTTGCAGGCGCGCACGGCCTCCAGCGCCAGGCTGCTGACCGGCCATGGCGGGCGCGGCGCGGCCAGCCGGGCGAGCAACCCAGGCGCTCCCAGCGCGTACCCGGCGCGCAATCCGGGAATCGCCCAGGTCTTGGTGAGGCTGCGCAGTACCAGCAGGCCGGGAACAGCGCGCTCGCGCGCCAGCGATTCAGGTTCACCGGGCACCGCGTCGGCGAACGCCTCGTCCACCACGAGCACCCGGCCGGGGCGGGCCAACCCACGTATCACCTGAGCCGGATGTAGCACCGAGGTCGGGTTCGTGGGGTTGCCGAGCACCACCAGATCAGCCTCGGCGGGCACCCGTTCGGGCCGCAGCCGATGTGCGCTGTCGGTGGGCACTCGGGTGACGGGAATGCCCGCCGATCGCAGTGCCACCTCGGGTTCGGTGAACGACGGGTGCACCACCGCAGCGCACCGGGGCACCAGCGCGGGAAGCAAGGCGAAACCCTCTGCCGTGCCGCTCAGCACGAGCACCTCGGCCGGGTCACGGCCGTGCCGGGCAGCCACGACGGTGCGGGCGGCGGCGTCCTCCTCGGCTGAGGGGTAGCGGCCCAGCCGGTCCAGCGCGGCGACCAGGCGCTCCCGCAGCCACGCCGGTGGCCCGTCACCGCGTACGTTGACCGCGAAGTCGAGCAGCCCCGGCGCGGCATCGACATCGCCGTGGTGGCGCAGCAGGTAATCCATTGCACCGCGACGCTAGCGCGTGCTCGGAAGTGGTGGTGGTCCCGGTCAGCCCGGCTTGCGCGCCAGGACCACGTTGCGGTCCCCGGCGGTGGGCCGATACTGGACGTCGACGAAGCCGGCTTGCTGGGCGAGCTCGGTGAGCTCCCCGATCGAATAGCACTTGCCTGGAGTGGAATGCATCAGCAGCACCGAGTACTCGGCCACCGGCAGCGGCCCCCGCTTGTCGGCGTCGATGTGGGTGTCGTGATCGACCCACCAGCCTCCTGGTGTCAGAGCGGCGTACGAGGCGCTCAGGAGGGTCGCCACCTGGTCGATGTTCCAGTCGTGCAGCACGTGGGAGTACAGGTGCAGGTCATAGCCGGTGGGCAGGGCGTCGGTGAACATGTCGCCAGTGAGGACCTCACACCGCTGGTCATAGCCCCGCTCAGCGAGGAGGAGCCGAGCCGCCGCGTCGACCGGTGCACGTTCGAATACCGCCGCTCCAGCGCCGGGTCGCCGATCAAGTAAGGCGCACGCATAACTCCCCGAGCTGCCGCCCACGTCGAGCACCCGGTGGGCCGGGAGGTCGTCGAGGGCGGTGGCGAGTGCTGGCGCGAGGAAAGCGCCGCGGGCGTCCATCGCGGCGGTGATGCGACGGGCGAAATCGACCTGATCCAACCGACCTGACCAGTCCTGCCGGGGTGGCGTGACGTCCCCGGACCACGTTTCCGCCGAGGGAGTGGCGCTGGCCCAGGCCGAAGGCACTCCGGTGCGCAGGACCTCGGCGAGTTCACGGCAGGCCGGGCGCTCGCTCAGGGAGGTGTAGTAGGCGCGCAGGTCGAACGGGGAATCTTGCACCAGATGGGTACGGGCCAGTGCCGTCGTGGTTACCTCGTCGCCACGGTGGAGATCGCGATCGACCAGGCCGAGCGCTGCGCAGTAGGTCAGCAGTACATCGGCAGGTCGGCAGGCCATACCCAGTTCGGCACACAGCTGTGCTGCGGTCACCGGTTCGCGTCGGGCCAGCCAGGAGAACAGATCGAACTCCGCCACCGCCGCGATCAACAAGTCCGGCGCGTACACCCCGTCCCGGACCCGGTAGAGCACCGTGGGATCCGGAACCACCAAGTCGGCTGTCATAGTCGCGGTGTATCAGGCGAGGAGACCGCCGTGTACCCGGTGGCCGCCTCGCGGCGTTCGGTGATGAGGCTCGTCGTGGTCCTCAACTCGTTGCGCGCCCGAGCCAGGATCGGCTGATCAGCCAGACTGTGCAGGGTGAGTACCAACCAACCGGGCGTGCACGTCTGTTTCATCTGCACCGGGAACATCTGCCGCTCCCCCATGGCTGCGGTCGTGTTCACCGATACGCTGCGCCGGGAGGGGCTCGCGGAGCGGGTTCGGGTGAGCAGCGCGGGCACCGCTGACTGGCACATCGGCGCGCCTGCCGACGCCCGGGCCGCAGCCACGCTGCGCCGGGCCGGCTACGACTGCGCGCACGTCGCAGCCCAGGTCGGCGCGGAGCATCTGTCCGCTGATCTGCTGGTCGCGCTGGACTCCGAACATGTCGCCGTGCTGCGTCGGCTGGTGCGCGAACCGGAGCAGGTGGTGCTACTGCGTTCGTTCGACCCAGCCGCCGGGCGGGATCTCGACGTGCCCGATCCCTATTTCGGCGGAAAGCGCGGGTTCGACGAGGTCCTGGACATGGTGCGGGCCGCGATGCCCGGGTTGCTGGCGTGGGTGCGGGACCGGTTATGAGCGAGGCCACCGAGGCCGTCACCGCGATTACCGGGCAACCGGTACGGGCCCTAGCCGCTCACGGCGGGATCTGGGTGGCCGAGCTGGCCGACCGGCGCACCGTGGTGGCCAAGCGCGGCGAATCCGGCCAGGCCGACGCTGAGGCTGCCGGGTTGCGTTGGCTTCGGGTGCCCGGGGGGCCTCTGATACCCCAAGTACATGGGGTCGACCGGCAATGGCTGGTCACTGAGTACGTGCCTGCAGGTCAGCTGGACGGAAGGGGTGCTGAGCGATTCGGCGGTGAGCTGGCTGTACTGCACGCTGCGGGTGCGCCCGGGTTCGGCGTCCCACCGCCGGGAGGGCCGCAGCAGGCGTGGATCGGTATGGCCCCGATGGCCAACGTGACCGCTCAGCTGTGGCCACAGTGGTATGCCGAGCACCGAGTGCTGCCCTATCTGCGCACTGCCCGAGATCGCGCCGCGATCGACCAAGCCGGTGTCAACGCCGTGCATCGGGTCTGCGAGCGGATCGAGGAGCTGGCTGGGCCGGCCGAGCTGCCGGCGCGCCTGCACGGCGATCTGTGGTCGGGCAATGTGCACGCCGGAGCCGATGGGCGGGTGTGGCTGCTCGACCCGGCCGCGCACGGCGGGCATCGGGAGACCGATCTGGCGATGCTGGCCCTGTTCGGGTACCCCCATCTCGAGCGGGTGCTCGCCGGCTACCAGACCGTCACGCCACTGGCCTCCGGGTGGCGGGCGCGCATCCCGCTGCACCAGCTGTTCCCGCTACTGGTGCATGCGGTGCTGTTCGGCGGCGGCTACGGAGCCAGCGCAGCCGCGGCCGCGCGCGCGGCGTTGCGGTGAGTACCGGTTACCGTGGGAGGCGTGCGGTGGCGGTTTCTGCTGCGCCCCGGTTGGGTGGCGCTGACGGTGGCAGTGGTGGGCTTCGCCGTCCTCGCGTTCACCTTGCTCGCCCCCTGGCAGTTCCACCGGAGCGAGCAGCGCAACACCCGCAATGCCGCTATCGAGGAGTCGTTCACCACCGCGCCGCAGCCGTTGCGCGATGTGCTGGCCGCCGGTGCGGCTCCCGCGGCGGGCACCGAGTGGCGTCAGGTTCAGCTCACCGGGCGCTATCTACCGCAGGCCGAGATGGTGGCCCGGCTGCGGACCGTGCAGGGTGAACCGGCCTTCGAGGTGCTGATCCCATTGCGGCTGGCCGACGGCTCGGCCGTGCTGGTCAACCGCGGCTACCTCCGTCCGGCCGAAGGGGTGCGAGTGCCCGATTACCCCGTCGTGCCCGCTGGTGAGGTAACCCTGACCGGCCGGTTGCGGGGTGACGAGCCGGACCCGCACGACGGCGAGGTCGTCATGCAGGACGACCATCGGCAGATCTATGCGGTGAACTCACGCACCGTGAGCGCCGCTACCGGCGTCGCGCTCGAGCCGGGCTATGTGCAGCTGGCCGAGGCCACGCCGGGGGTGCTGTCCCCGCTGCCCTTGCCGCAGCTGGACTCCGGACCGCACTTCGCTTATGCCCTGCAGTGGCTGGCGTTCGGGGTGATGGCCCCGCTGGGGCTGATGTACTTCGCCTGGCAGGAGGTCACCGGAGGGCGCCGGGAAGGCCGATCGTCCGATCCGGCCCCGGATGACACCGACGACCCGCATGACCCACCCGAGCCGTTGGCCACGCTCGCCGATCGATACAGGCGAATGGGCTAAACCCCAGACCGGTTCTCAGTGGCGTCGGCCCAGCAGCGCGGCGAACACCGCGACCAGCACCGCGGCCACCATCCCGACCACTCGGGACAGCTCGACCCCTCGGGTCAGATCTCCCGCATCGGGCGTGCGACCGTCCCCGAGTACCGGTCGCTGCTGCGTGCCGTGCGGGTAGACCGTCCGCCCACCCAGCCGGATCTCCAGTGCGCCCGCGAAGGCCGCTTCGATCTGCCCGGCGTTCGGGCTCGGGTGGGCCGCCGCGTCGTATCGCCAGGCCCGCCAGGCACCGTGCGCCGAGCCACCCACGATGGGGGCGCAGAGCACCGTCAGGGCTGCGGCCACCCGGGCCGGCAGCAGGTTGGCCAGATCGTCGAGCCGGGCCGAGGCCCAGCCGAATCGCTGGTGTCGTGTTGTGTGGTACCCGACCATCGCGTCCAGGGTGTTGGTGGCCCGATAGGCCAGCAGCCCGGGTACCCCGGCCACCGCACCCCAGACCAGCGGGGCGACGACCGCGTCGGAGGTGTTCTCGGCGATCGATTCCACGCTCGCCCTGGCCATGCCCGCCGCGTCGAGGTGGTCCGGATCGCGCCCGCACAGGTGGGGCAGCCGGGCCCGGGCCGCGGTGAGGTCACCGGCGTCCAGTTCGCGGGCCATGGCAGCGCCCTCCTTGGCCAGCGAGGCGCCACCGAGCACCGCCCACGTAGCCAGCGCGGTGCTCGCCACTTGCACCGCGGCCCGCCCCTGCCCGGCCCGTTCCACCAGCTTGCCGACGGTCGCCGCACCGCCGACAAGCGCCGCGGTATAAGCCACCCCGGCCAGCCGGTGATCGGCATAACAAGCCCGCTCAGCACTGGCGGCAAGCCGCCCGAAAGCCGCCACCGGATGAATGCGGCGTGGATCCCCCAGCACCGCATCAGCCGCGACCCCAAGCAACAACCCAACAGCACGCTCCGCGCCCACAGCCGACCCCCTAGGTGTGGCTAACCGAAGCCGACACCGTACCCCTCCCCACCCCCATGTCCGTCCCCCATGCACCCCGTGTCCGCCCGCTGTGCACACTATGTCCACCCGCTGTGCCAGCATGTCCATCCGCCATGCCCGTTGTGTCGGCCCACCAGGCACAGCCGGGAGTCAGCCGCTCAACGGGCGCAACTCGCTTTTGCGGACCTTGCCCATCGCATTACGTGGCAGCGTGGGAAGCAGATGCACCACCCGGGGTCTCTTATGCGGGGCGAGTAGCGCCGTGACATGGGCAGCGAGCTCCGAGGCGGTAGGCGGCGGGTCACAGGCAGGGACCACCCAGGCGACCACCCGCTCGCCGAGATCGGGATCCGGTTCCCCGGTGACCGCCACCTCAGCGACCCCAGGATGCTCCAGCAACGCATTCTCGATCTCCCCCGCGCCAATCTTGTACCCACCGCTCTTGATCAAATCTGTGGCCCGGCGACCGAGCAGCCGCAGGTAACCGTCCGGGCCGCGGGTCGCCACATCGCCGGTGCGAAACCACCCGCCGCGCACCGCCTGCGCGGTTGCGTCCGACCGGTTGAGGTAGCCGAGGAACAGGGTGGGACCTGCCACCTCGATCTCCCCGATGGTCTCCTCGGTGGTGATCTCCTCGCCCTGCTCGTCCACCAATCGCAGCCGGACGCCGTCCAGCACAGGTCCGACCGTGCCGGGCCGGCGCGGCCCATCGACCCGCACTCCACAGGTGATCAGCGATTCGGTCATCCCGTAGCGCTCCAGCACCTGCACTCCGGTGGCCGCGGTGATCCGTTGGTGGTCGGCCAACGGCAGCGCCGCGGAGCCCGAGATGAGCAACCGGGCGGCACCGAGCGCGGCGGCAACGCCCGGATCCTGCTCAGCGGCCATGGCCAGCCGGTGATACATCGTCGGTACCCCGAACAGCATGGTCGCCGGACCCGCCAGCTCGCGCGCAATGGCCTCGACGCTGAACGAGCCCACATGGTGCAGCGTGCCTCCCAGCCGCAACGGCCCGAGCACGCCGAGCACCAGGCCGTGGACATGGAACAGCGGCAGGGCGTGCACCAGCACGTCGCGGTCAGTCCACGCCCAGGCGAGCGCGAGCGCATCGATATCGGCGGCGAGCGCGCGCCGAGGTAGCACCACCCCCTTGGGCGGCCCGGTGGTGCCCGAGGTGTAGACGATCAGCGCGGGCGACTCGGGATCCGGCTCGGGCGGTACCGGTCCGTCCCCGGGACGCAACTCGACATCACACCGGGCCACCCCACTCAACGCCGCAGGCAATTCCGTGCCCGGGGTGGTGAGTACGAGATCGGGAGCTGAATCGGACACGACGTGGTGCAACTCCCGGAAGCCCAGCCGGGGATTGATCGGCACTGCGGGAACGCCGGCGGCCAGCGCCGCCGCGATGCCCACACACGTCTCCAGCTCCGGCGCGGCCCAGACCGTGACCCGCCGTGCCCCCCGCAACCGCGGGTACAGCGACGCGATCATCGAGCCGAGCTCGCGGTGGGTCAGACAGCGCCGCCCGAAGCGCAACGCCTCCGCGTCGGTGGGTCTGTGGAGCGTCGGCAGCAGCGGTGGATGGGGCATACGGGGCAACCTTTCCCACCAGGTGGCGCAAATATCGGCCGATTGTGTCGGTAACCCCTCGTGGGGGCCCTACGTTTCGGGCGATCCCGGGGGGCGTCCATACGCCAGGAGGACCAACCGCGATGAGTCGTCACCTGTGGAGGGCCGACATCGGCTCTGATAACCCACCCCCACCGCAGCACCTCGGTATCTTCGCCGCCACCGTCCGTGCCTTGAAGGGCCTGAGCGGTCGACCGGCGCCGGAACCAGAGCTCGACCTACCCGAACCGAGACCCGCGACCCGGGCTGTCGAATCCCCTGAGGAGACCACGGTGGAGCTCCCGCGATACGTGGTGATGGAGCCGACCGAACCGGCCCTGGCAATGCTCGCCAAGGGACGCCACAGCATGCGGTGAGCGGTACGGTACGACGCCATGGCGGTGACGACGCACCGGCTGCACCTCGGTCACCGCACGTGAGTGATCGGACCGAGGGCGAGCGGATCGCGCGACTGCTCGGACTGGAGCGGCTAGCCGGTGAGGGCGGCCTCTTCCGCCGGACCTATGCCGACGCGCACAGCTCGGTGATCTACTTCATGCTCCTCGCCCCGGACTTCTCGGCGCTGCATGTCCTCGATGGCGTTGAGACCTACCACTGGTACGCCGGATCGCCGCTGCGGTTGCTGCTGCTGTACCCGGGCGGACAGGTCGAGCAGCCGGTCCTGGGACCGGACGTTGTGGCAGGAGCGCGGCCGCAAGTCGTCGTGCCCGCAGGGGTATGGCAGGGATCGAGCCCACTTGGCGCGTGGACCCTGGCAGGTACCACCATGGCTCCGCCGTTCGAGTGGTCGGCCTTTCACCTGGGCCGCCGCGCCGACCTACTCGCCGGCTGGCCACACGCGGCCCCCCGGATTCACGCGCTGACCCGGACCTGACCGCTCTCGGCGTACTCAGCGTGGTCGGAAGGCGGCGGTCGATGAGTTACCAGGTCGGATGTGCTGAGACGCCGCCATCCACCACGAGATTCTGGCCAGTGATCCACTCGGCCATCGGGGAGGCCAGGAACACACAGGCGTTGCCGACATCGGACGGCTGCCCGAGCCGCCCCAGCGGCGCCGCCTTGCGGAATCGCGCCACTCCGTCCGGCCAGTCGCGGTCCAGGCCGTCCCGCCAGATCAGTCCTGGGGACACGCTGTTGACCCGAATGCCGTCGCGGCCGTATTCCAACGCTGCGGCGCGCGCAAAGTGCAGCACTGCCGCCTTCGACGTGCAGTAGTGCGCATGCGACCACCCGGTCTGCGTGCCTTCGATGGAGCCGATCAGGATGATCGCCCCGCCGTCCCGCTCCCCC
This sequence comes from Pseudonocardiaceae bacterium, assembly GCA_050700355.1. GTDB lineage: Bacteria > Actinomycetota > Actinomycetes > Mycobacteriales > Pseudonocardiaceae. The sequence continues at coordinate 5,888 of JBOHHE010000451.1, read as the reverse complement.
AGCACTGAGGCGGCGGCCCGGACCGTCGCGAAGCTCCCGGTCAGGTTGGTGTCGACGACCTCGCGCCACTGCGCCATCGATATCGTCGCGAGCTCGGCCACCGGCTGCACCCCGGCGTTGGCCACCACGGTGTCCAGCCGGCCGAACGCCCCGACGGCCGCGCTCATCAGGCCCATACAGCTGGCGGAATCGGTGACATCACACTGAGCCGCGATGGCCCGCCCTCCCCCAGCGACGATGTCCTCCACCACTGCGGCAGCCGATTCAGCGTTGCTGCGGTAATGCACGACGACCGCCGCACCGGCCGCCGCGAACGCACGGCCGATACCGCCGCCGAGGCATCCGCTTGCGCCGGTCACCACAGCCACCGTCCCGCTCAGGTTAATGCCGCTCAGGTCCATGCCACCCATCAGATCACCGGATGGCAGACCGATCAGATCCGATCACGGCACCGGCTTCACCGGAATGAGTGATCGGCGCATAAAGTGATTTCCGCAAACTCTTGAACAGGCACTCGATCAGATCAAGCCTGCGGTCAGCGCGATCCTCAACCCGCTGCAAGCAATGTCCCCGATGAGGTAAGCGTGGAGTTCGGGCTCACCCTGGGCGCGGGTGGTGATCGCCAAGGGCACCACAGAGATGCACTTCGCGGTGTCCCTGGCTCACCGCACTTCACTGCCTGCGGAGTGGAGGGCCGGGGCAGGCGACAGTAGGATCTGCCGAATGATGATCGCGAGTCGCGGTTCACCCAGCTTGAGCACGAGGTGGGCCGACTGAGCGAGGGAGTTGCCTCCGCCCGTGCCCTGGCTGCCTTGGCCGATCGGGACCTGGCTGAGTTTCGCACGGAGATGCTGTGAGCCGCACCAGCTCGGCTCTCCTACGGACGACGGGGCGTCGTTGAGCCGGTCGAACGCGCTGTCCAGCGCGCGGCGGCACTCTGAGGTCGCACGTGTTGCGGCGTGCGCCAAGGCCACGCGCTGATCGCAGATCGCGACGATTCTGGGGGTGGCACCGGAATAGCCTGCCTGGGCGGTCTCGGCCAGGGTAATCGCCTCCCGGATCTGTCCGATGCCGGCCTGGTCGTCCATCCGGCGTAACCGGGCCACCATGTCGTCAAGGTCATCAAGGATCCCGACCGACACCGGCGCACCGGACGAGCGGGGCAGGGCGACGGCGGCTTCCGGGCGGGCCAGTAGCCACTCGTGGGCGGGCAGACACGCTCCGGCGCCCAGCAGGGTGAGCACGATCCGCCGATCCATACCCCCAGCGTCGCTGACCACCCGCAGTGCCCGCAAGCATCGAGTTAGGGGCGGGATATGATGGAGAGTGCGCTTAATGTTCGCTGCTCTAGCAACTCACGGTCATACCTATCCTTTGATTCCGCTGGCGGTCGCTGCCCGCCAGGCGGGGCATGACGTCGTTTTCGCCACTGGGGAGCAGTTTCTGCCGGGCCTGCGCGCGGCGGGCTTGGAAGCCGTGCCCGCCGGGATGGGCATCCGCGAGGCATTCGCCGAACTCATGCCGAACACCCCCATGCCGCAAGGCGTCGAACGCAGGGTCGGCGAGGTGTTCGGCGATGTTCTGCCGAGACGGTGGGTCGCGGACATGGCGCCGCTACTCGAAGCCCACTGTCCGGATCTGGTGATCTACGAAGCACTCGCCCTCGGGGCCGGGCTTGCGGGCGTGATCGCCGGAATCCCAGTGCTGACCCATGGCTTCGGCCCGATGCCCCCCAGCGCGATGTTAGAGGCGACAGTGGACGCCTTCACTGCCTTCGCTGTCGAGCCCGGGGGCGCCGACATCATGCTGGGCGCTCCCTTTATCGATATCTGTCCGGAATCGGTGCAGTCGAAGGACTTTCTGGAGCAGGCCGACCGGATCCCGTTGCGTCCGGTCGGGTGGAGCGAGCCGAGCGAGCTCCCCAATGGCGTGCGGGAACGAGATCGGTCCCGGCTGCTGGTCTATCTCACCCTCGGCACCGCATTTGCCAGTGTCGACGTGCTCAAGCAGGCTATCGAAGGGCTCGCGGTGCTTCCGGTTGACGTGCTGGTCGCGGCCGGTCCCGCGGTGGATCTCGGCGACCTGGGCGGGGTCGCGTCCAATGTGCGGTTGGAAGCCTGGTTGCCGCAGGCGGATCTGCTGCCCTATGTCGATCTCGTCGTGCACCACGGTGGCAGCGGAACGATGCTCGGCGCGTTCTCTGCCGGGTTGCCGCAGTTGCTTCTGCCCCAGGGCGCGGATCAGTTCACCAATGCCGAGGCCGTTCTCGACGCCGGTGTCGGTTTTCGTCTGCTGCCCGATGAGTTCAGCCGCGACGCTGTCACCGATAAGGTCCAGACACTGCTCACGGACGAGGCCGTGCACGTCGCCGTGGGCCGCCTCGCCGAGGAGGTCGCGGCCATGCCATCCCCCGACGACGTCGCTGCCGGCCTCCACCGCTTTATCCCGTAAGGGACTCACGGTACCTGCGCGGTCCGTACCTGTCGGGCTTCAGACCCCAGGCGTCGACGATAACGCGCTCCGGGCGGGCTTCCGGTTTCGGGATTGTCCCAGGCACAACGGCAGTTCAGCGCTGTGACGCGGCGGTGACGGCGTTGCTGCTGCCATGCCGAGATCGTCGCGGCCGTCGCTGGTCAGGCCGCATGATGAGTCGATCACGGTAGGGACTGCCCTTGTACTTTCGCCGGCTCAGCGGGTTTCGTCCGGGGGCAACGGGTCGAAGTCCGGGTCCTCCTCGATCGCGGTGGCGATCGCCGCGCGGTTCTGGGTGGCCATCCGATCGAGGTGACCCCGGAGCAGCCCGGCGTTGGGCGATTCCCCGGAGAAGATCGCTTCCCAGGTGTCCTGACCGCTGTCGACCCGACGGGCCAGCTCTCCCATGTCCTCGCCGAGCTCCCCGCGCAGCGACGCCTCCTGCAGCGCCTGGCGCTCCTCGGCGGTGGGTTGGTTCTCGCGCCGGAACCGGGCCAGGTCCTGACGGGCCTGCGCGATGGCCTGGTCCAGCTCGGCCTTGGCCGCCTGGATCCGGTCGTCGAGATCGGAGAAGCCGCTGGTCATCCGGGCACCGCGGCAGTGGAGGGAGCCGGCGGCAACACGTCCGCGCTGAAGGTGGAGATGCAGAGCTGGATGAAGGACTTCACCATGATCAGGAAGTTCCAGAAGACCAAGATCACCTTACGGGCACTGTTGACCATGGTGATGGCCTCCTTCACAGTCTTGATCAGCTTCCACTGCCCGTAGAAGGGAATCGCGGCGCTGCTGAGACCCGCGGAGACGATGCTGATCACTTCCTTGATGATGTCGACGACGACCTGGGCCATCTTGACCGCCTGGTCGACCGCATCGCCGAGGTAGCCGGCCATCTGCCGCATCTTCGAACTCTGGTCGGTGAGGCAGGTACCCCATTTGTCCATCTGGGCGACCGCGGCGGCGGATGCGGACCCGGTCCAAGTGTGCGCAATCGCTGCCTTGCCCGCCGTGAGGTTGGCGTCGATGGCGTCGACACAATCGGCGACGTGCTGCCAGGCGGAGACCTGCGTGGCGGCCTTGCCGATGTCGCCGACGATCCAGCGGGTGACGTACTCGCGCGGGTCGGGGCCACCGACCCAGACGATCAGGTCACACACCTGGTCGAGGATCCAGCCGAAGGACACCTCCGGAAGCGCGACCCCACCATCGCTCGGCGGAGTCAGCATCGCCGCGGCATACGAGGAGTCGTTGAACCCGTTGGCGACCCCGTCGTCGACGGTGTGCAGGGTGCCGCCCCCGGCCAGCTGGGAGAAGTGGTCACCCGAGCGATCATCGACCGCCTTATAGGCGGCCGCGCTCGCGTTGAGGGCGGCACGCTCTTGGTCCAGGCCGGTGCTATCGGCCTGCAGGATGGTGTGAAACTTGGTGAGCATCGCGGCGTAGTCGCCGGTGATCATTTCCAGGACACGGCCGAAGTCGGCGTCCGCGATGTCCCCGGCGGCGTACTTGTGCGCCGCCCCCAGGTCCTCCGACCCGCGACCTACCTGGCTCGCCCATCCCCTCAGATCACTGAGCTCGACGGTGAAATTCGGCGCCATGGTTCTCCACGATCTTCTCCAGCAGCAGTGCGGGAAATATAGGCCACCCGGTGTCCTCGCCGACGGCGCGGCACCGGTCCTCGCTCAGTGGCCCGTCCAGAACGCCACCATCAGCACGCACTGCAACAGGAACACGCCAAGAATCGTGGCCCACTGCCGGCCGAAGGCCCAGTGCCGCGCCACGGCGACCAGCACCAGCACGGTGCCGACTACGCCCGCGGCAATGCACCCGACCGCCCACGCCGGGTCCCCCGAGGTGGCCCCGATTACCAGGACGATGACCGAGAACAGCACCGCGCCCACGATCAGCCAGTCCCGCAGGAACCCTTCGGCGAGCGCGGCCACGGCGGACAGCAGGAAACCGGCCCACGCCTTCCGGCGCGCTGCGGGCGCCTCCGCGTGGTCGACGGCGTCGGCGCGCCGGTGCGCCGCCCGGAAGAGCGGTCCGTCCTCGTCAGTGGGCTCCGGCTGTGGTCCAGGCACGGTGCTCACCCTAAGAGCCTGTTGGTAAAGCAGTTCATGCGGCTGCTGGATCCGGGTGGGATACGGCTGGTCGTGGCAGCGCGGACTCGTCTCCGATGTTCGGGGCCGACGGTCGTTACCTTCCTGGTCGGTACGTTCGGTTTCGTCGTCGATGAGTCCGAGCGGGTGCCCTACCCGGTCCCGGTCACCGAGTGCGGTGCGGTCGCGGCATGCACGGCGGGGAGACGTCCGGCCCACGGGCGGGCGTGCTCCAGCTCGGCGGCGGTCTCGGTCGGGCTCGCGGTCGGTCAGAGGGCGCAGCGGGCGTCGGTCGGTGGGGTCCGCAGGTCGATGAGGTAGTCGGCGGTGAAGTCGGCGACGCAGGCGTTCTTGCCGGCCGCGACGACCGTGTGTTGCTCGCCCTCGACGGTCAGCAGGCTGCCTCCAAGCGTCTCGGCCAGGCGGATCCTGGCGTCGTAGGGGGTGGTGGGGTCGCCGGTGATCGAGACCGTGAGCGTCAGCGGCAGGCCCTCGACCCGGACCGGGAAGGGGTTAGGTCGGCTTCGGCTCGGCCGGCCAAGCCTCGCAGCTGCCCCAGCTGGACGAGCGTGTCGGCCCGGCCGACGCGCAGCTCGGCGAGTCCCTGGGTGATCATCGGCCAGGCCTCGGAGATGTAGAGCCCGCTGATCACGGAGCCGACCGCGTCGTCGAGCACCATGGCCCGGACGCGCCGCGGGTACTCCGCAGCGTAGAACGCGCCGACCCGGGTGCCGTAGCTCTGCCCGAAGAAGTTCAGCTGCTTCTCGCCGAGGGTGGCGCGCAGCACGTCCATATCGCGGACGGTGTCGCGAGTGGCGATCGCGGCCAGGGCCTGCTCGCCGCCCGAACGCTGCGCGCACGTCTCGACCAGCTGCCGGGCACCCTCCTCGCTCAGGGTGCCCGCCGAGATCAAGAACTCGCTCTGCGCGTCACCGGCGCGCACCTGCTCATCGGGAAAGCAGTCGATCGCCGGGAAGGTCGCGCCCACCCCGCGGGGGTCGAAGCCGATCAGGTCGAACCGCTCGGTGACCGGGCTCTGCGCCAGGTTGCCCGCTACGCCGGCGGCGAAGTTCATGCCGGTCCCGCCCGGTCCGCCCGAATTCAGCAGCAACGACCCTATCGACTCGCCCCGCGCGGGGACCCGCAGCATCGCGACCTGCGCGGTCGCCCCACCGGGATCGTCGTAGTCCAGTGGCACCTCCAGCCGCGCGCACTCGAACCTCGGGTCACTCGCGAAGAGCTGCTCGTCGGCTCCGGTGGTGGCGTAGCCCGCGCACGGGCCGAAGATCAGCTCCTGGTCGTAGAAGCGCGCCAGCTCGG
>JBOHHE010000450.1:0-5516 GCA_050700355.1 Pseudonocardiaceae bacterium | reverse complement strand
GGCTAACCCCGCCCCGCATGTCCGCCTCTAATGCCCGGTGTGTCCGCCGCTCGTGCCCGGTGTGTCCGCCTCCGGTGCCCGGTGTGTCCGTTCCCGGTGCCCGGTGTGTCCGGCTCCGGTGCGCATTCTGGACTGTCGTGATCCGGATGGCATGCGGAATCATGAGCGGGTGTACCTCGCCGATGAGGTGGAGCCTGGTTCCGCGCTGATCGCCGCGCCGGGGCTGCGAGACCCCAACTTCTACCGAACCGTCGTATTGATCATCGAGCACAGCGTGGCCGGAACCCTCGGTATCGTGCTCAACCGCCCGAGCGAGGTAGCGATCAGTGATGTGTTGCCGTCCTGGGGTCCGCACGCCACGGTGTCCCAGGCGCTGTACGTCGGCGGCCCGATGGAGCAGCGCGCGGCGCTGTGCGTGGCGGCGCTGCCCGCCGGGATGGACGCCGCGAGCACCAAGGGCATGATCAGTGTGCGCGGTCCACTCGCCCTCGTCGACCTTGACACCGACCCGAAGGTGATGGCGCCCCAGCTGCGTGGACTTCGGGTGTTCGCCGGATATGCCGGTTGGGACCAGGGTCAGCTCGATGACGAGATCGATCGGGGAAACTGGGTCGTGGCGCCCGCGCTGGCCGAGGATGTACTCGCCCCGCCGGACATCGATCTGTGGGGCCGCACCCTGCGCCGCCAAGGCCCCCCGCTCTCGCTGCTGGCGACCTACCCCACCGACCCTTCGCAGAACTGAGAGTCGAGCGCCGGGTCGGCTCTTGGAGGCTGTCCACCGTAGCGTAATGATCCCCGGCTGGTTCTGAGCACTTACTCGTAGTTGGCGGAGCGGTTGATGTGTCAGGCTTTCGCCCGGCGGAGGAGGCCAGCATGGGCGAAGAGGTTGAGGAGCGGACGTTCACCCACGCCGATCGCACCCGATATCGGCAGAAGCTGCGGCGGTGTCTTGAGGTGTTCGGGCAGATGCTGGACGAGGTCCGGTTCGATGCCTCTCGCCCGCTGATGGGCTGCGAGATCGAACTCAACCTGGTCGACGCCCAAGGTGACCCGGCGATGCGCAACGCCGAGGTCCTGGACGCCATCTCCCATCCGGACTTCCAGACCGAGCTCGGCCAGTTCAACGTCGAGATCAACATGCCGCCGCGCCTGCTGACCGGCGCGGCGCTGGAGGAACTCGAGGACGAGCTGCGGGCCTACCTCAACTCCGCCGACGAGTCGGCGCGTCGGGTCGGCGTCCGGCTGATGATGATCGGTATCCTGCCCACGATCGCCACAGATCATCTCGGTGCCGACGCGATCACCGCCAACCCGCGTTACCAGCTGCTCAACGAGCAGATCCTGGCCGTCCGACGCGAGGACCTGCGGCTGGAGATCGACGGCGTTGAGCAGCTGCGCGCCACGGCCGACACGGTCGCGCCGGAGGCGGCCTGCACCAGCGTGCAGTTCCACCTTCAGGTCAGTCCGGCGAGCTTCGCGGCGTACTGGAACGCGGCACAGGCTGTGGCCGGGGTTCAGCTCGCTGTCGGCGCCAACTCTCCCTATCTGTTCGGCAGGGAGCTCTGGCGTGAGACCCGGATCGCACTGTTCCAGCAGGCCACCGACACCCGCTCCGACGAGCTCAAGGAGCAGGGCGTGCGGCCTCGGGTGTGGTTCGGCGACGAGTGGATCACGTCGAGCTTCGAGCTGTTCGAGGAGAACGTGCGTTACTTCTCGGCGCTGCTGCCGATCTGCGACGAGGAGGATCCGGGAGAAGCGCTCCAACGGGGCGCCACTCCGGCGCTGGCCGAGCTGCGGCTGCACAATGGCACCGTCTACCGCTGGAACCGGCCGATCTACGACGTGGTCGACAATGTGCCGCATCTGCGGGTGGAAAACCGGGTGCTGCCTGCGGGACCGACGGTGGCCGACACCCTCGCCAACGCCGCGCTCTACTACGGCCTGGTCCGGGTGCTCGCCGAGGACGAGCAACCGATCTGGTCGCAGATGCCCTTCCGGGCAGCGGAGGAGAACTTCTACGCGGCGGCCCGGCACGGCTCTGCGGCCCGGCTGTTCTGGCCTGACGTCGGCGAGGTACCGGCCACTGAGTTGGTGCTGCACCGGCTGCTGCCGATGGCGCAGGAAGGGCTACGTCGCTGGGAGGTTGATGCCAAGATCCGGGACCGGCTCCTGGGAATCATTGAGCAACGCTGCCTGATCGCGACGACCGGCGCGCAGTGGCAGGTCGAGACGGTGCACAGGCTGCAGAAGCGGTGGCACTGCACCCGGACCGAGGCGCTGCGGCGGATGACGCTGCGCTACGCCGAACACATGCACAGCAACCAACCCGTACACACCTGGCCCATCGACGACTGACCTGATCACCTATGGAGCAGACCGGGACAGGGCGGACGCGGAGTGAGGACGCAGGCGGCGCTAGGAAGCTCCGGTGCGACGTGGCACGATCGCGCAGGTGAACAGCAGACCGGCTGCGGCGCAGCGGCTGCGCGACCTCGCGCGGCTGCGCCGCGTTCGTGACCGGATCGACCGGGAGTACGCGCAGCCACTGGACGTCGAGGCGCTGGCCCGCGGTGTGCACATGTCGGCCGGGCACCTCAGCCGCGAGTTCCGGCTCGCCTACGGTGAGTCGCCGTACGGCTACCTGATGACGCGGCGTATCGAGCGCGCGATGGCGCTGCTGCGTCGTGGCGACCTCAGCGTCACCGAGGTCTGCTTCGCGGTCGGCTGCTCGTCGCTGGGCACCTTCAGCACTCGCTTCTCCGAGTTGGTCGGGCTGCCGCCCAGCACCTACCGGCGCCACGCGGCGCGCGCTACGGCGGGAATGCCGTCGTGCGTGGTGAAACAGGTGACCAGACCGATCAGGAATCGAGAAGCACGGGTTACCGAGGCGCACCTAGCCTGACCGCCATGAATATCACCATTTTCGCGAGCTTCCTCCCGCACGACGACCCGGATGCATCCCTGGCGTTCTATCGCGACCTCCTCGGCTTCGAGGTCCGCAACGACGTCGGATATGAGGGGATGCGCTGGATCACGGTCGGCCCCGCTGACCAGCCCGGCACGTCTATCGTCCTGCACCCGCCGGCCGCCGACCCCGGTGTCACCGATGACGAGCGCCGCACCATCGCCGAGATGATGGCCAAGGGCACCTACGCCGGTATCCTCCTGGCCACCCAGGACCTTGACGGCACCTTCGAGCGAGTGCAGGCCAGCGACGCTGAGGTCGTCCAGGAGCCGACCGAGCAGCCGTACGGCGTTCGCGACTGCGCTGTCCGCGATCCCGCTGGCAACCTGATCCGCATCCAGGAACGGCGCTGAGCCGTCCGACGATCGCAGCCATGACCCGCGGCCCCGCCGCACCGATGGAGACACGATGAGCATGGCCACGAGGGCCGACGCGCAGTCGCCTGCGCCGCACGTTGCTGACCGCCACGATCTGATCCGCGTGCACGGCGCGCGCGAGAACAACCTCAAGGACATCAGCATTGAGATCCCGAAGCGCCGGCTGACGGTGTTCACCGGTGTCTCCGGCTCAGGCAAGAGCTCGCTGGTGTTCAGCACCATCGCCGCCGAGTCGCAGCGGCTGATCAACGAGACCTACAGCACCTTCGTGCAGGGCTTCATGCCGACGCTGGCCCGGCCCGAGGTCGACGTCCTCGACGGGTTGACCACGGCGATCATCGTGGACCAGGAGCGGATGGGGCCCAATCCCCGCTCCACGGTCGGCACCGTGACCGACGTCAACGCGATGCTGCGTATCCTGTTCAGCCGGCTCGGCCGACCGCACATCGGCTCGCCCCAGGCGTTCTCCTTCAACGTCGCCTCGATCAGTGGCGCGGGCGCGGTCAGCATGGAGCGCGCCGGACGGACCGTGAAGGAGCGCCGCGAGTTCAGCATCACCGGCGGCATGTGTCCGCGCTGCGAGGGCCGGGGCTCGGTCACCGACATCGATCTCACCCAGCTCTATGACGACTCCAAGTCGATCGCCGAGGGCGCGTTCACCATCCCCGGCTGGAAGTCCGACAGCTGGTGGACCGTGCGGACCTACGCCGAGTCGGGCTTCCTCGACCCGAACAAGCCGATCCGCAAGTTCACCAAGAAGGAGCTGCAGGACTTCCTCTATCGGGAGCCGACCAAGGTGAAGGTCGAGGGCGTCAACCTCACCTACGAGGGGTTGATCCCGAGGATCCAGAAGTCGTTCCTGTCCAAGGACGTCGACGCGCTGCAGCCGCACATCCGCGCGTTCGTGGAGCGGGCGGTGACGTTCACTGTCTGCCCCGAGTGCGGCGGCACCCGGCTCACCGAAGCGGCCCGGTCGTCGAAGATCGAGGGGATCAACATCGCCGACGCCTGCGCGATGCAGATCAGCGATCTCGCCGGGTGGGTCCGGGGGCTCGACGAGCCGTCGGTCGCACCGCTGCTGGTGGCGCTGCGGCACACCCTGGACTCGTTCGTGGAGATCGGGCTGGGTTACCTCAGCCTCGACCGCCCATCGGGCACGCTCTCGGGCGGCGAGGCGCAGCGCACCAAGATGATCCGGCACCTCGGGTCGTCACTCACCGACGTCACCTACGTCTTCGACGAGCCCACCATCGGGCTGCACCCCCACGACATCGCGCGGATGAACGACCTGCTGCGGCAGCTGCGGGACAAGGGCAACACGGTGCTTGTCGTGGAGCACAAGCCGGAGGTGATCGCGATCGCCGACCACGTCGTCGACCTCGGCCCTGGCGCCGGTACCGCCGGTGGCGAGGTGGTCTTCGAGGGCACCGTCGAGGGGCTGCGGTCCAGTGGCACCCGCACCGGGCGGCATCTGGACGACCGCGCCTCCCTGAAGCCATCGGTGCGGACGCCGTCGGGGGCGTTGGAGGTGCGCGGCGCCGACACCCACAACCTGAAGGGAGTCGACGTCGACATCCCGCTCGGCGCGCTGGTCGCCGTCACCGGGGTGGCGGGTTCGGGCAAGAGCTCGCTGATCCACGGCTCGGTGGCCGGCCGGGATGGGGTGGTGGCGATCGACCAGGGCGCGATCCGTGGCTCGCGGCGGAGCAACCCGGCCACCTACACCGGACTGCTCGACCCGATTCGCAAGGCGTTCGCGAAGGCCAACGGCGTGAAACCGGCGCTGTTCAGCGCCAATTCCGAGGGCGCCTGCCCCCACTGCAACGGCGCCGGGGTCATCTACCCCGACCTGGCGATGATGGCCGGCGTCGCCACCACCTGCGAGCTGTGCGAGGGCAAGCGGTTCGACGCGTCGGTGCTGGAGTACAAATTCGGCGGAAAGGACATCAGCGAGGTACTCGCGATGCCGGTGACCGAGGCCGAGGAGTTCTTCGGCGCCGGCCAGGCACGTACGCCGACCGCGCACGCCATCCTGGCTCGACTGTCAGATGTCGGGCTCGGCTACCTGCGCCTCGGCCAGCCGCTCACCACGCTGTCCGGCGGCGAGCGGCAGCGGCTCAAGCTGGCCACCCGCATGGCCGAGAAGGGCGGCGTCTACGTCCTCGACGAGCCGA
>JBOHHE010000449.1:0-27745 GCA_050700355.1 Pseudonocardiaceae bacterium | reverse complement strand
CCACTCACGGGTTGTCCACAGGTTAGGCGGGCAGGGATAGCGCAGCGCACTTCTGATGGCACGGGGTCACCGCGCAGCAGCGCCACGATCGCATCGGCGGTGAGCGGGGCCAGCAGGATTCCGCTGCGGTGGTGGCCGGTCGCGGCGAGCACACCCGGCTCCAGCTCGCCGATCACCGGCAGGTTGTCCGGGCTGCCCGGCCGCAACCCCGCCGCGGTCTCCTCCAGTACGTACTCGGCAAGAGCCGGCAGTACCCGCTCGGCATCGACGAGCAGCTCGAGCACGCCACCGGCGGTGACGTCGGTGGCGAAACCGGTCTCCCGCTGGGTGGCTCCGAGCACCACTCGTCCGCCGGGGCGGGGCACGAGGTAGGATCGCCTGCCACCGACGATCGCCCGGACGGTGCGCGACGGCGGCGCCAAGGCATCCGGGCGGGCTCGTAGCCGCAGGATCTCACCCTTCACCGGGCGGATCATCCTGCGCAGCGCGGGATGCAGTGCGCCGCTGTGTGCTCCAGCGGCGAGAATCACCGCGTCCGCGGCAGGCAGTGTCGAGCAGCGTTGCTGGTGGAACTGCACTCCAGTGCCCCGGCAGGCCTTGAGCAGCGCGTCCAGCAGTGCCCGGTTGTCCACCGATTTCTCCTCCGGGACGAACAATGCGCGGCGCACCTGCGGACCCAGCGACGGCTCAGCCTGGCGCACCTGCGGGCCGGACAGCACATCTGCCTGCTGCCCGAGCCGGGACAGCTGCTCACCGAGGCGTTCCAGTTCGGCACGGTCCGCAGGATCCAGCGCTACCACCAGAGCGCCTCTGGTCTGCAACCCGGGATCGGTACCGAGGGCGGCAAGCTCGGCGGCGAAGCGCGGCCAGCGGCGAAGCGCGGCCTCTCCCAGGGCGAACACATCCTGTTCACCGGGCATTATCTCGGTGAGCGGTGCGAGCATTCCTCCGGCGACCCACGATGCACCCGAGCCGGGCGCGGGGTCATACACCGCTACGGTGAATCCCGCGGTGGCGGACCGCCAGGCACAGCTGAGACCGATGACCCCGCCACCGACCACAGCGACGGTGGCACCACGCGACAATCCCACTTCGCGCAGCGTACCTCGATACGGTGGCCACGTGGACGCAGCCCGGATCCGAGCGCGACTGGCCGACGCACGGCTGTACCTGTGTACCCCAGATCGTGCCGACCTCGCCGCGTTCGTCGATGCGGCGCTGGCAGGCGGCGTGGACATCGTCCAGCTGAGAAACAAGAACATCGAGGCGCGTCAGGAACTCGCCGCGTTGGAGGTGATCGCCGAGGCATGCAGACGACATGGCGCGCTGTTCGCGGTGAACGACCGGGCCGATGTGGCACTGGCCGCCGGAGCGCAGTTACTGCACCTGGGCCAGGACGACCTCCCGGTCCGCTGGGCGCGCCGAATACTCGGCGACGACGTGGTGATCGGCCGTTCCACGCACGACCCCGCGCAGGCAGCCGGCGCCTGCGCGGAGCCCGGGGTGGACTACTTCTGCACGGGTCCGTGCTGGGTCACCCCGACCAAGCCGGGCCGTCCAGCAGCCGGGTTGGACCTGGTTCGTCACACGGCGACGGCCCACACCACTCGACCCTGGTTCGCCATCGGGGGCATCGAGAACACCCAGCGGCTGGACGAGGTGCTCACCGCAGGGGCGCAGCGGGTAGTCGTGGTGCGGGCGATCACCGAGGCATCGGATCCCGAGGCAGCAGCCGCCACCTTCGCGCGGCGGCTGCGGGCTCAGCCCGTCAGAAGCGTCAGGTTGTAGGTCGACAGCGCCTCGCCGATCGGCTGGAAGTAGGTCGAGGGGGCGCCCAACACGTTGACCCCACAACCTCGAACTCCACCCGAGAGCGTGCCATGGGCCAGCGAACCGCTGACGAACGGCCCACCGGAGTCGCCGGGCTGGGCGCAGGCGCTGGTCCGAGTGAGCCCATGGACGATATCGCCATTGCCGTAGTTGACGGACTCGTTCAGTGCTTCAACTGTGCCGCAGCGGTATCCGGTGGTGGCTCCCGACCGGCAGATCGAAGCACCCACCTGTGACTGTGCCGTGCCGGTCATCGTGACGCGACCATTGGAGGTCTTGACGCTCGGCGTCTGCCGCCAGGACGGTGAGGTCACTTCGATGATGCCGAAGTCATTGGTGGGAAATGATGACTGGGCGACCCGGCCGATCTCGGTACCGTCCGTTGCTTTCCACTTGCCACCGACCTTGGTGCAGTGCCCGGCAGTGATGATGTAACGGGTCCCGCCCGAGGTCGCGTTGAATCCGATCGAGCAGCGGCTGCCATCGTTCATCGCGTCGATCCCGTCACCGCCCAAGAGATCGGCGAACTGCACCGGACGGGTATCGACCTGCTCGATCCGTACCCCTTCCAAGCCCGCCGCGAATGTCTCGGCTGATGCGGGGTCGGTAGCGGAGACCACGACGGAGTTGCTGATCGGGTCCACGTACCAGCCGGTCACCGCATCGGAAACGCTGCTCGCCCGGGAGTCCAACACCGTCATGACCCGGTTCAGAGTCAGTAAATCCAATGACACCAGCTTCGGCAGTGCTCCGGCAGCGCGTATCCGTTGCGCGGCCGCCGGGTCGGTGGTGGCCACGGTGAGGTCGGTGGCGCCAGGCGCGAACCATGCCCCGGCATAGGAGCTGCCCAATGCAGCCTCCAGCGTGCTGACGACATCTGTGGCCACCGCTTCATGAGCAAGGCGCTGCTTCGCCGCGGCGACCGACAGACCCTCCGTGCTCATCAGCGTCTCCAGCTGCGCGGCGCTGACCTCGTCCAATTTCTCGGGAGCGGCGGAGGCAGGCAGAACCAGGGCGATGCCGAGCAGCGCGGTGAACGCCGTGGCGCCTAATGCGCGGGGGAGGCTTCGAGCGAGCACGAGTCACGTCCTCTTGATCGATTAGTCGGTTCGTCAGACCGAGCCCCGCATCGGTGACATAAAGCTAAAGAGTCGTCACGCTTAGCTGAAGAGACCGTTCGGTGGTAAGTGCTACCCCAGATGGAGGGAAAGTTGACTACTTAACGTCACTGACAGTTCACGGCGCGTCTGGGCTGGCACCGTGGTCAGGAGACTACGGGGAGGCACGGGGTGCGCGTGGAACGGGTACTGGGGGTGGACCTGGGAGGCAGCCGGTGTCGGGCTCTCCTCGCGGACACCGGCGGTTTCCGGCACCGGGCCGGGCACGCCCGAGGTGGCCATCCAGGCAGCGACCTGGCCGGTGCACTGGCCGGTGTGGCACGTGCGGTGGCGGCAGCGCTCGAGGGAACCCCGCCGTCCGCAGTCTGCCGGGTGGTCCTGGGCGCGGCCGGTTACTCGGCAGTGGCCACGCCGGCAACCGCACAGGCGCTCGCGCAGGTATGGTCCGCCGCCGGGCTGCGTTGCCCCATCCGGGTGCGCCCGGACTGCGAGGTGGCTTTCGCGGCAGGCACTGCGGCCCCGAACGGGATCGTGCTGGTATCGGGAACGGGCTCGATGGCGGCGCGGATCGCGGATCGTTCCATGGCCGGCAGGGCTGGCGGGCACGGCTGGATACTGGGCGACGAAGGCTCTGGCTTCTGGCTGGGCCGAGAGGCCGTGCGGGCCGCGCTGCGGGTACTGGAGCTCGGCGCGCCACTATCGGGCGAGCTGGTCTCCCGGGTGGTGGAGGCGGTGCTGGGCGGGAAGACGCCGGACACCGACCTGCTACGCACCTTCGGCGCGATCACCACCTGGGTACACCGCGAGGCACCCGCTGGCCTTGCCGCGTTGGCACCGCAGGTTCTCGCCGCGGCCCGGGTCGGCGACGCGGAAGCGGCCGCGTTACTCGACCGGGCCGCCGAGCTGCTCGTCGAACTGGCCTTGAGGCTCTGGCGGGCGGGCGAGCCGCTGGTGCTGGCCGGTGGGTTGCTCACCGCAGGCAGGC
Source organism: Pseudonocardiaceae bacterium (assembly GCA_050700355.1). Taxonomy (GTDB): domain Bacteria; phylum Actinomycetota; class Actinomycetes; order Mycobacteriales; family Pseudonocardiaceae. The sequence goes on along the minus strand of JBOHHE010000449.1, from coordinate 23,812 downwards.
TGGGAACGCTGGTCAGTGACCGGCTCCGGACAGCGGGTGCCAGTGTGCACCGCGCCGAGGAACCCGTGGCCGGAGCTGCCTGGCTGGCCCTGCTCGACATCTGGGACTCCGACTACGGCCGAGCTCTGTCGAACGACCCGATGACCGCGCATGTCCGGCTGATGGGCGCGGCGGCGAATCAAGCGAATCAAGCGAATCATGAGTATCAGAATCAGGAGCGGCGCACCGAGCGCACCCCGGGATGATCTGGAGGCAGCGTCCGGATGAGCACAGTCCCGCTCACCGCCACGCTGGCCGCGACCAACGGCCAGCTCAGCACGATCCGGGCAATCGCCAGAGCAACCACGGCATCGACCGCCCATAGCGGCGTGAACACCGCAACCCGGATCACGTACTGCCCCACCCACACCCAGGACGCCATACTGTAGGCCCGCAACAGGGCCGGGTCCGCCCGCCAGGATGTCCGCTGCCGGAGCAGCCCACCTACGATCATTCCGAGCAGCGGCCACCGGGTCAGCACGCTGAGCGTCCACACCAGCGCGCTGGCCAGGTTGGAGAGCAGCTGGATGAGAAAGAAATCGGCTGCGCGGCCGGTGTACAGCGCGATCAAGACGGCCACCAGAACACCGAGCAGGCCCAGCAACGCGGCCAGCGGACGGTCCCCACGACGCCAGCGCAGCACGGCGATCGCACCCCCGGTGGCCAGCGCAACCCCTGCGCCCCACTCCAGTGAACGTGCAGAAACCAGCCAGCCGACCACGAAGGCGACGGCGGGTGCCGTGGCGTCCACCGCCGCTTGAGGACGCCCGAGCAGTTCCTTCAGCGACTCGGAGGCATTCGGACCAGGCACAGCGTCCAGGGTGCCCGATCTGACCGTTGGATGCGGCAGCGGAGATCAAACCTTGCTCCGGGTATGTCGGCTGCGCCGCGCGGCCGTAATCAACATAGATTTAGACCAGGGCAAAGATGTATTCGCCATCCGGTCTTTTCGAGCCGGTGAGACGGTAACGGCCGGCCGAATCGATCGCGATCTCGGTCAGGCGCAGGCTGATTGGATCTTAGGACCGGCCTGGCGTAGCGAGGCGACCTCGGCTTGCTCCGGTTTGGCGCCCTGAGACAGCCGGTCGGCCAGTTGCTCCAGTGCGGTCGCCGCCTCCCCCGAGGCGTTCTCGACGTCACCGCCGACGGACTCACCCTCGTTCCGAATCTTCGTCGCGCTTTCACGGAAGGTGTTGCTCAACGCCTGCAGGTCGGTGATCTCCTTCATACCCGCCTGGAGACTCTGGATCTCCTGCTCGATGTTCTTGCAGGTTTGGGCCTTGTCGGCACCGCATCCTGCGGTCGTAGCGGCGACCACGACCCCTATCACGAACAGCGCACGGGGAACCGTCCGAAGCACGAAATACCGCCTTTCCGGGGAGCGCACCAGACCCCTCCCACTCGGTCGGCGGCACCCTACCACCCGTCCACCGAGACCGGTAACTTACGGTGCACCATAGCCCGACACGCCGTGCACAGGAGCCGGACACGCGGGTTTAGAGGGCTTTGAGCTCCTCTATTACTGATTCGACGGAGGATTTGGCGTCGCCGAAGAGCATCGCGGTCTTGGCATCGTAGTAGAGCTCGTTTTCGATACCGGCGAAGCCGGTGTTCATCGAACGCTTGAGCACGATGACCGATTTGCTCTCGTCGACGTTGAGGATCGGCATACCGTGGATCGGTGAGTTGGGGTCGGTGCGGGCGGCCGGATTGGTCACGTCGTTGGCGCCGATCACCAGGGCGAGATCGGTGCGGGAGAACTCACCGTTGATCTCATCCATTTCCTTGAGCTGCTCGTAGGGCACATCGGCCTCGGCGAGCAGCACGTTCATATGGCCGGGCATCCGGCCCGCCACCGGGTGGATGGCGTACTTGACCTCGACGCCCTTGTCCTCCAGCAGCTTGGCCATGGTCCGCACGGTGTGCTGAGCCTGCGCCACGGCCATTCCGTACCCGGGCACCACCACGACCTGGTTGGCATAGAGCATCTGAATCGCCGCGTCGGCGGCGCTGGTCTCCCGGACGGTCTTGTCGCCGAGCTCTCGACCCGGCGCAGCGCCACCGCCACCACCGAACCCACCGGCGACGATCGCCGGGATGGAGCGGTTCATGGCCTTGGCCATGAGGTTGGTGAGAATCGAACCGGAGGCGCCGACGATCATGCCTGCGACGATCATCGCGGTGTTGTCCAGTGCCAGCCCGGCAGCTGCGGCCGAAAGCCCGGTCAGCGCGTTCAGCAGTGAGATCACGACCGGCATGTCGGCGCCCCCGATCGGCAGCACGACCAGCACGCCGAGTACGGCGGCGAACAGCAGTGCCCCGATGATCAGTAGCTCGGATTTGCCGCCGAACCCGATCACGCCCGCGCAGGCCACCGCGGCCAGCAACACCACCAGGTTGACCAACTGCTGCGGCCTGCCCAGGCTGATCGGCCGGCCGGGGATGAGCTCCTGCAGCTTGCCGTAAGCGATCAACGATCCCCAGAACGACACCGACCCGACGATCACACCGAACAGCGAGGCGATCATCACGTAGGTGGGCTCCCCGCTGAACCCATCGGTGGAGCGGAACTCCACCCAGGCGATCAACGCGACGGCACCGCCGCCGACACCGTTGAACAACGCCACCATCTGCGGCATCGCGGTCATCTTCACCTGACGGGCCGCAGGCACACCGAGCAATGTGCCGATGATCACGCCGAGCGCGATCAGCACCCAATTACTCATGCCCGGGAGAAGCAAGGTGGCCACCACCGCGATAACCATTCCGGCCGCTGCGATGAGGTTGCCCCGGACAGCCGTCTTCGGGCCGGTCAGGCCCATGAGGCCGTAGATGAACAGGGCGAAGGCGACGATGTAGAGGGCCTGCACGAGGGTGGTCATCGCGGCTCGATCCCCTCCGATGCCCGGCCGGCCGGGCCTTTGCCCTTGAACATACTCAACATACGGTCGGTCACCAGAAAGCCGCCGACAACGTTGATCGTCCCGAACGCGATCGCAATGACCAGGAGCAGCTTGCTGAACACCGAGAGATCATGCCCTACCCCCAACACCACGATGCCGCCCAGCAGCACAATGCCATGAATGGCGTTGGTGCCCGACATCAGCGGTGTGTGCAGTGTGTTGGGTACCTTCGAGATCACTGCGAAACCGACAAATCCGGCCAGCACGAGAATCGCCAGATTGGCGAGCAGCATCAGCCCTTTTCCCCTTCCTGCTCCCGGGTGATGCAGGAGCGCACCAGCACCTCGTCATCGGTATCCGGATTGAACCGGCCCTGTTTGTCCACCATCAACTCCAACAACGCCTGCACATTGCGTGCATACAATTCACTCGCGTGCTCGGGCATCGAGGCCGGTAGGTTGAGCGGAGCGGCGATCGTCACGTCATGGCGGACAACGACCTCTCCCGGCGCGGTCAGCTCACAGTTGCCGCCCGCCTCCCCGGCCAGATCCACGATCACGCTGCCCGCCCGCATGCCCTTCACCGCCTCGGCCGTCACCAGGATGGGCGCGCGCCTACCGGGCACCAGCGCCGTTGTGATCACGACGTCGAACCCCGTGGTGGCCTCGGTCAGTCGCTTCTTCTGCTCGGCCCGCTCATCCTCGGTCAGCTCGCGGGCGTAGCCGCCCTCCCCAGCCGCCTCAATACCCAGATCGAGCCACCGCGCGCCCAACGAGCGCACTTGATCGGCGACTTCGGGCCGGACGTCGTACCCGGTGGTCCTGGCCCCGAGGCGCTTGGCGGTGGCCAGTGCCTGCAGCCCCGCGACGCCGACACCGAGGATCAGCGCGGTGGCCGGCTTCACGGTGCCCGCGGCGGTGGTGAGCATCGGGAAGAACCGGGTGGACTGCTCAGCGGCCAGCAGCACCGCCTTGTACCCAGCCACGTTCGCCTGCGAGGACAGCGCATCCATCGACTGTGCGCGGGAGATCCGCGGAATCGATTCCATGGCGAACGCCCGCACGCCCGCAGTGCGCAGCTTCTCAGCGATCTCCGGATCGGACCGGGGCGCCAGGAAACCGATCAACACCACGCCGCGCCGCAACCGCCCGATCTCCTCATCCGTCGGCGGCGCCACCTTGACCACGACATCGGCGGTCCAGGGATCGCCGATCGTGGCGCCTGCCTGGATGAAAGTCTCGTCGGACATCAGCGCGCCTCGGCCTGCACCTGCCTCGACCACGACCGCCAGCCCTCGGCCGACCAGCCGCTCCACCATCTTGGGAACCAGAGCCACCCGACGCTCACCATCGCGTGATTCTTTCGGGACGCCGACCCGGGTGCCGTGTTGGTCTTCCGATGAAGTCACGCTGTGGAGCATCGAGCATGCCCGACGTGGCGTCCAGTGCGAGTACCCAGGGACACCTATCCGATGGCGTCGGACGGCCCCCCGGCGTGGGCGCGTCGCTCGAACGGGGGACTGTCTTCAGTGCCGGTCCGGATCGGGACGCGGTCGGCCGTCCCGATCCGGCACACCCTGCGCGCCGAGTGGCCAGGTGACACGCTCGCAACCCGGCAACACCATGCTCCTTGCGCGATAAGTAGGCCAGGTTGTCGGTGACCGCAGCGCGTATGATGCTTGTCGCTGTCGAACCATGCCACCGCCGTCAAGCTTCTTGGCGTCGGCTAGCACTGCCCACACCAGGCCGCTAAGACTCCACCGGGAAGATTTCTCCATCCTGGAAAGCTAGGGAGACGACGATGGCATCCAGTCGCATCAACAGATTTGCCGCTGCCGCCGGATCGGCCTTGATTGCCTTCTACGCCTTTGAAGCGGCCAAGTACAAACGCGCAGCAGGAAAGGGGTTCGACCTCGTTGACCCACCTGTTCCCGGAACCCCCCAGTTTGGTCGTTTTTCAGAAGCGTTGACAGGGACGCCGGTTCGCGAAGGCAACCGGATTCAGGTTCTGCGCAACGGCGATGAAATTTTTCCCGCCATGCTGACCGCGATAAAAAGCGCGAAAAAGACCGTGGTCTTCGAGACATACTTGTATTGGAAGGGAAATATCGGCGAGGAGTTTGCTGAAGCTTTGACGGAGCGGGCCTCCGCCGGAGTTCAGGTCAGTTGCCTGTTCGACGGAGTGGGGGCGGCCAAAATGGACCGTTCACTCATCCGTGATATGGAGCGGGCGGGCGCACACGTCGCTTGGTTCCGCCCGCCGCGCTGGTACACGCTGCATAAGCTCAATAATCGAACGCACCGCAGAGTCCTGGTGGCTGACGGATACATTGGTTTTACGGGAGGGATAGGGATAGCAGACGAGTGGTGCGGCAATTGTGAGGATCCGGACCACTGGCGTGAGACACAAGTCCGTATCGAAGGTCCTGCTGCTCGTGAGCTGCTCGGGGCATTCTGGGAGCACTGGACCGAAGCGACCAATCATATGCTGAGCGGCGCCCACTTTCCCGACATCAGAGTGTTTGACGACGGAATACCGGTGCACGTCGCGCCCAGCTCTGTCACAAAGGGAGGCGCCACCGAGCTGGAAAAGCTCTTCTATGCGGCCATAGTAAGCGCCCGAGAGCGCATATGGCTTACCACCGGCTACTTCGTCCCCCGCCAAGCTTTTATTGACGCGCTCTGCGCGGCGGTGGCGCGCGGCGTCGACGTGAGAGTTATCGTCAACGGTCCGTACAGCCATCGAGAAGTATCACGTCAGGCAGGACACACCTCTTTCGAGGAACTACTCAGGCGCGGCGTACGCATCTTCGAGTACCAGCAGACGTACATGCACGCCAAAACGCTGGTGATCGACGACTCGTGGACATCGATCGGCACTAATAACTTCAACAATCGATCCCTCGCGCTGAACGACGAAATAACACTGTCCACCTCGGACGAATCAGTCACCACGGAGTTGGCGAATCATTTCCTTGATGACCTTGCCGTATCCCATGAGCTCGACCGCAATACTTGGTCTGACCGATCACTCGCCAAGCGTGCCCTCGAGCGGGTGACCGCGCTGGTGAAGCGCGAACTCTAATCAGCCGCCGCCGTGCAAGGCGAGTCGGGTCAGGGCGAGCGCTCGGCTCCGCCAACGGTAGCGCAGGAGGGCGAAGCCGTTCGGGTAGATCTTATGATCGGTCAGAGTGGCCGGGCGGGGCCCGAGCGTATGGTGGTCATCCTTCCGAACCGATCGTATTCGGTGGTGAACTTGGCAACAGAGTCCGACGAACGGTGAGCAGGCCAGCAGAGTGATCGACAGTGATCCGGCCGCCGAACCGGTCGATCGCCGCGCCGATCCCGGCGAGAACGGCACTGAGGATCTCCGGTGGCAGCGTCCGGTGATTGCTGTGTGTCGGTAGCTGATCGAGCCACTCGTCTCGCCGGTACACCCGCTGCCAGGGATACCTGCGCAGATCAATCGTCTCGAAGAGATTCGACGCGGTGAGCGAGGCGGTGTACACATTATCGTGCGGACTGACGGAGCTCCCCGCCGAGATTGAACTGGTGACGAGTACCGGGGCGTGACGACGGTAGACCTCGGCGAACGCGGCCTGGACCTCCGGGGCGTGAACATAGGTATTCCAGAAGATCGCGAAGCGACCGCCGGGCCTCAGTACACGCCCCGCCTTGGCTACACCGATTACGGGGTCGATCCAATGCCACGCCTGGGCGGAGTACACCAGATCGAAGGGTTCCGGTGGTGGATTCCAGGATTCGAATGCGGCTACGGCGACTTCGATGCCGTGGCGGCGGGCGAGGGCGGCCATCCGAGCGTCCGGCTCGACGCCGAGCACCACACAGCCGCGGGCGGCGAACAGCCGAGCGGCGATGCCGGTCCCGCATCCCACATCGAGCACCCTGCGAACGGCCGGTCCGACCAAATCGTCGATCAGCTCGGCCGGATACGACGGCCGCGCCCGGTCGTACTGCTCCGCGTCCTCACCGAACGACCCGGCACGACGGCGGTCCTCATGGATCACGAATGCCATCGTCGCACGTTGAGCCAGTGGCCCGGCGAGCCGAATCCGTTCATCCCACCCTCCACGGAGCTCAGGATCGCACCACGCCGAACTCGGCTGCGGCAGGGGCAGGTGCCGGGTGAGCGTGGCCGACCCGGCGTGGCCGCAGGGCACCCACCCCCCGGCAGATCAGATAGATCACGAAGGCGATCGCGGTGACGTAGGCGCTGATCGGAGCGCCGGGGGCCAGCGAAAGGACAATTCCGCCGAGCACCGCGATCTCGGCGAACAGGGTCGCGAGCAGCAGGGCGGTGACGGGATTGGCGGTCACTCGGGCGGCTGCCGCAGCCGGGGTGATGAGCAGTGAGAGCACCAGCAACGCGCCGACCGTGGGCACCGCGAGCCCGGTGGCCACCCCGACCAGCACGGCGAAGAGCACCGACAGCGCACGGACCGGCACCCCGCGGGCGCGCGCCACCTCGGCGTCCATGCTGGCGAACAGCAGTGGCCGCCACACCGCGGCCAGCACTCCCAGCAGGACCAGCGCGCAGCCCGCCAGCAGCCACACGTCCGACCGGCCGACCGCCACGATCTGGCCGAACAGCAGAGAGAGCTGATTGGAGGCCCGCCCAGGGTAGAGCCAGAGAAACAACCCGCCCAGACCCAGCCCGAACGCGAGCACCGCGCCGATCACCGAGTCACGCTCCCGCTCACGCAGCCCGAGCAGGCCGAAGACCAGCGCGGCGGTCAACGCCCCAACCAGGGCACCCATGCTGACCAGAGAACTGCTCACCAGCAACGCCGCCGCGGCGCCGGTGAAGGTCAGCTCGCTGGTACCGTGCACCGCGAAGGAGATCTGTCTGGCCACCACGAGCGGACCCAGTGCCCCGGCCACCAGAGCCAGCAGGGCACCGGCGATCAGGGACTGTTGCACGAAGTCCAGCGCCAGCAGCTCCCCGGTGCCCTCGAAGCGCAGCAACCGGTCGACGATCTCCCCGAGACTCATCGGTGCTCCTGCACATGGTGGGAATCGCCATCGCCGCACGCATCAGCATCGGAAGTACCGATCACCAGCAGCCGCCCTCGCACCGTGAGCACGTCGACATCGGTGCCGTACAGCTCCGAGAGCGTCGCGGAGGTCATCACCTCATCCGGTGGACCGATCCGGAATCGGCCGTCGACCAGATAGAGGACCCGATCCACGGCGGGCAGCACCGGGTTGATCTCGTGGGTCACGAACAGCACAGCTGTGCCCGCCGCGTGACGCCGAGTGTCGATCAACTCGGTGACCACCCGCTGGTGAGCCAGATCCAACGACAACAGCGGTTCGTCGCACAGCAGCAGTCTGGGGTCACCCACCAGGGCCTGGGCGACCCGTAGCCGTTGCTGCTCCCCACCGGAGAGCAGTCCGACGGGCGCGTCGGCGTAGCGCAGGGCGCCGACGGCAGCCAGCGCTTCGTGCACCCGTGCGCGGCGTTCTCCCCGCCGCAGCGTGAAACCCCAGCGGTGGCCGTCCAGCCCGAGACCAACCAGATCGCGACCACGCAGGGTCAACGTCGGGTCCAGCGCCCGCTGCTGCGGGATATAGCCGACGCCGCTGTGGCCGCGGCGCACCGGCTGCCCGGCAATTTCCACCGAGCCGGCCGACAACGTCGTCAGGCCCAGCAACACCCGCAGCAGGCTGGTCTTACCCGAGCCGTTGGGGCCCAGTACAGCGAGGAACTCGCCAGGTGCGACGTCGAGGTCCAGCGCGTCCCACAACACTCGAGGGCCGTAGGCCAGCCGGGCGCCACTGAGCCGGACCGTCGGTGTCGCAGCCCGGGGGGATCGGTCCCCTACACCCGGAGATTTGGACTTGATGGCGATGTTCCCGGTCGTGAGGTTCATCGGGCTGATCCCAGCGCCGAGGACAAGGCGTCGATCTGAGCGGACATCCAGTCCAGGTAATCGGTGCCTTCGGGCAGAGTCTCGGTCATCTCCACCACCGGGACGCCCGCGGTCTGAGCAACGAAGCGGGCCTGGCTGGTGACCGGGGTCTCGGCCTGGGGGTTGTAGATCAGCAGGCGCACCTGCCGCTGGGTGAGAAGGTCACTGGTCGCGGCGACGGCAGCGGCGGGGGGATCGGTCTCCTCTTCAACGGCCTCGGCGAACTCGGGGGGCGTGGCGTCGGTGAGACCGGCTGCCTCGATCAGATAGAAGGCCACTGGCTCGGTCATCGCAACCCTCGCGCCGGAGTAGGTATCAGCGATCGCGGACACCTCGGTGCTCAGCTCGTCGAGTCTGGATCCGAACTCCTGAGCCCGCGCGGTGAACTGGGTCGCCTGCTCGGGGACCAACTGGCCCAGTTCCCCGGCCACGTTCTGGGCCACGTCCTGCACGACCGCCAGGTCGTACCAGACGTGCTCGTTGGCCGGCGCCGCATCGGTCGAGGCGGCAGGTGACAGGAGGGCGAACGCCTCGACGCCTAGTTTGTCTCCCGCTTGGGCGAGGATCGGCGTCAGAAACTCGTCGTAACCACCGCCGTTGAACACGACCAGGTCGGCTTCGGCCACCGTGGCCGCGACAGCGGGACTGCTCTCGTAGGAGTGCGGATCGCCCGCCGGATCGTCGATGATCGTCTTGAGCTCCACGGCATCCCCGGCGACGGCGCGGACCACGCTGGCCCACACGTCGGTCGAGGCCACCACGGTCAGCCGGTCGTCCGGCTCGGCCGCCTGGTCCGGCGAGCCACAGCTGAGTGCCCCGACCAGGACGGCCAGCGCGGCAATCCGAATGTTCATCGTGCACGCTCCTCGTCGATCGCGTCAGCCACCGCCTGCCGGATCATGAAATGGAAACCGTTGTCGTAACCACTATAGAGGGTCAGCCGATCAGTGGTGCTGTAACCAACGGTCACCGGGCTACCCCGAAAGAGGCGGCAGTACCGCAGGTAGGAGTGGCAAAGCTTCACTCGGAGGTTCTGAACCGTTACCGTTCTTATCATGGTGCGGTCCCTCAAGAGCCGCCGAACCGCGACCCTGGCTTCTCTGGCCGCGGAGCTCGGAATATCCCGAACGACGGTGTCCAATGCATACAACCGGCCTGACCAGTTGTCCCCTGAGCTGCGTGAACGTGTTCTGGAGACGGCGCGGCGGCTGGGTTACCCGGGGCCGGATCCAGTAGCGCGGTCGTTGCGTACCCGTCAGGCCGGGGCGGTGGGCCTGCTGCTCACCGAGGCGCTCTCCTACGCCTTCCGGGATCCCGCCGCGATCAAGTTCCTCGAAGGCCTGGCGATGGCGTGCGAGGAGGCCCGTCAGGGGCTGCTGCTGGTTCCGGCCAGCCCCGAGGCCGACGATCAGGAGACCGCCGCCGCGGTGCACCGGGCAGGTGTGGACGGGTTCGTCGTCTATTCGGTGCCCGACGACGATCCGAATCTCGCCGCCGTGCTGCAGCGCCCGTTGCCGACGGTGATCTGCGATCAGCCACACATCCCGGGTATCGACCGCGTCGGAATCGACGACCGGGCGGCGATGGGGAACCTTGGCAGGCACCTGATCGGCCTGGGACACCGCCGGATCGGTGTCGTGTGCATGCGTCTGGACCGCGACCGACACGACGGACTCGTCACCGCGGAGCGCCAGCGCACCGCCCACTTCCATGTGCAGCGTGCCCGGCTGGCCGGGTTGGCCGACGCGTTCGGCGAGGTGCTGCTGGACTGGAACACGGTGCCGGTCGTCGAGCGGTTCGACCATACGATGGCCTCCGGCGCTTCGGCGGTCACCGATCTGCTTGATCATGATCCGGAGCTGACCGCGGTCGTGTGTACCTCGGACATCCTGGCGCTCGGCGCATTGGTCGAGATCCGCCGAAGGGGCCTGCGGGTGCCCGATGACCTGAGCGTCACCGGATTCGACGGGGTGCCTGAGGCCGAGCGAGCGGGCCTGACCACGGTGTCCCAGCCGGTACTGGAGAAGGGGCGAGCGGCCGGGCAGCTCCTGCTGGACCGCAGCAGCCCGAACCCCCGCACCATCATGCTGCCCACCGAACTCGTGGTCCGCGCCACCTGCGGCCCCACCAAGGAACCCGACAGCCCCTGGTTCTCTGGGCTATAGCCCCCGTGAGTGGCATTCCGTGCCCCAGCACTCAACGCCACTCACGGGTGAGCAGGCGGGCACAGCGGATGAGGCCGAGGTGGGAGTAGGCCTGGGGGTGGTTGCCCAGGGAGCGTTCGGCTACCGGGTCGTACTCCTCGGAGAGCAGGCCGGTTGGGCCGGCTGCGTCGACGAGCTGCTGAAAGAGCTGCTCGGCTTCGGTGCGCCTGCCGCAGGCGAGGTAAGCCTCGACCATCCAGGTCGCGCACAGGTGGAAGCCGCCCTCGTTACCGGGCAGGCCGTCGTCGTGCTTGTATCGGTAGACGGTCGAACCGCTGCGCAGCTCGGCCTCGATCGCGGTGACGGTAGCCCCATACCGCTCGTCGCAGGGGTCGATCAGGCCGGAAAGCCCGACATATAGGGAGGCGGTGTCCAGGTCCACGCCGTCATAGGCGGTGGTGAACGCCTGCACCTCGGCGTTCCAGCCTTTGGCCAGTACGTCGTCGGCGATCTCGGCGCGCAACGTCGCCCAGCCGGGATCAGGTGCCCGGGCGTGGTCGGCAGCCAAGCGCAGCGCCCGGTCCACGGTGACCCAGCACATCACCTTGGAGTAGACGTGGTGGCGCGGCGCACCGCGGATCTCCCAGATGCCGTGGTCGGGCTCGTGCCAGCGGCGGGTCACCGCCTCGGTCATCGCTGTCACCAGCTTCCAATCGCGGTCGGTGATCGTGCCACGCGCTGCCGACACATCCGCGATCAGCTCCACTACCGGCCCGAAGACGTCCAGTTGGACCTGTTGGGTGGCGGCGTTGGATACCCGAACGGGTCGCGAACCGGCATAGCCGGGCAGGGTTTCGATCACCGCTTCCGGACCGAGTGCGGTGCCCCGAATGGTGTAGAGCGGGTGCAGCCGTTCGGGGGTGGAGACCTGCTCGAGCACCCGGTGCAGCCACTCCAGAAAGCCGTCGGCCTCGACCAATGAGCCCAACGATACCAACGCCCGAGCCGACATCGAGCCGTCGCGCAGCCAGCAGTACCGGTAATCCCAGTTGCGGACCCCACCGATCTGCTCGGGTAACGAGGTGGTCGCCGCAGCCATGATCGCCCCGGTTTCGCTGTGGCACAGCCCGCGCAGAGTCAGCGCGGAACGAGCGACACAGCCCCCGGGCCGCCAGCAATACGATGCCGGCCCGGGTCACGTCTCGCTGGGCAGCAGTACGGGTCCGGACCAGCTTCGTGAGCCGAGCCCGATCCGACGCGGTCACGATGATCTGACAGGCACGCAGGGCCGGCACGGAACTGTCCTCCACGACGATCACACAAAATTGTGATCTCCGGAGAATGTCCGATCACCCCTGCCGTGACCCACCCGACACGCCCAGGCGGCACGATACGGCTCATGCCGGCTATCCCCGAATCGACCAAGACCTCCCTGGCCCAATGGCTGCGCACCCACGCCCGCACCCGCTGGCCCCAGCTGGCCCGGATACGCGTGCGCTACCGCAGCCCATTCGCCTACGTCGACGGCGAGCTACCCGACGGTACGATCCTGCCCTTGATACGGTTGCGCTACGGCGGATCGTCCGCACGCTGGGGATTCGCGGTCTATCTCGCCAGCAAGGACGGCTACGAAGACTCGGTCCTGCCCACCGCCACCCACGCCGGCAGCCCCCAAGACGCACTCGACTGCACCTGCGATCTTTACTTCACACAGCCCCACCACCGAGCCAGCCCAAACACACAACACACCATCACGTCAACCCCCGACAGACTTCCGGTGCCAACCATTAAGTGAAGCAATGATCAAGATTTATCTCCCTCCAGCAGAAACGAACTTATCGCCGAATTTATATATTGAACACCTTGTTGGAGCAATCAGTCCGGCTCCTGATAATCTTCCATAGGAACCGGCGGAGAGAGACCCCCTCCCACGGGACGACCGACGACGCCCTCTCGCCCATCGCCCCGGACCGGCAACGCGTCAGGCAAGATCACCATCGATGACGCGAGTCTGTTCCGACACCCCACTGACCAGCCTGCGGCCACCGGCACCGTCAGCTGCCGCCCCCAATGCATGGCGTTTATCGCTGTCACCCCTTACGCTACGACCGGTTCCACTTAAGCACCAACCAGCAACGTAACTCAGCTTGACATAACGGTAACGGACGCCCCAGAGCTGGCGATAGATCGATCGAAGCGGCGGGCACGGCGGGAAGGATGAGCGTGGTCAGCAGACTCCACACCCAGTCGGCACGAATCATAGTTGGCGAAATAAGGTTGGCCGAGAGCGGACGACCATGAACCTCAATGACTTAGCATCGCCCCTCTATTGGCACGGGCTAATCGATGACGAAACCCCGGTCGACGTAACCATTATCTTACCGACTGGTAAAGCTACTGAATCCATCACCCCGCATCTCGCGCTGTCGACAGACGGTATATTATTACCCGAGGTCACCCTAGCCATTGACGATCTGATTAGGAGAGGTAGTAATCGCGGCGCCCGCGTGCGAACAATTTTGGATATAGATTTTTATGAAGACTTGTCTATCCACGGCGCTCTGGACAGTAACGTTCTTATTATCGGTTCAGCCGCCGTAAATTTGGCCGCAGCTATTTTAATGGATAAGTCAAAATCGTATGAGACGTGGCACGCAGGCTTCACCAAACCATATGAGCAGCCGTCCATCCTTGGTGCTCGCGGTGCGCGATACATGTTTACTGCGAGTCCCAACACAGGGCTTCTCGCGGTGTACGCCAACTGCTGGTCATCCCGGCCACGAATCGCCATTCTGTGTGCTGGATTATTTGCGGTGGGGACAGTAGCATCGCTTCGACTGGGGCTATCTTATCTAAATTCAGAGGGTGATGGAAACAACCGATTCAACCCCGACCTCCCTCTCAAGATCGTCGATGGAATCCCTCGGAACTATTTCCATGTTGGATTAAAACCTATCGCTGAATGCCTTCCACCCATGGAGGTTGCGAACATTAGCAATGTGAGCATTAGGGAGTAGTGACGCATGGAACTCGCTGGGTTCGTAGTCGGTATTTTCGGTATCGCACTGAGCGTGGCACAATACATGGAAGGTCGTCGCAACAAGAGAACGCTGAGAAATTGGGGGGCGAGCATAGTAACTCAACACAAGAGCGCTTCAAGAAATTATCAAGAAGCGGCCGACAGAGTCGCAGCCGCAGATAGAGAACAGTGGCGCAGTATGCATCCAGAAATACTCAGCATCTTGCGTCGGAGTGCGACCGATGCTTCGAATACAGCAGAGCAGATTACCCTTTACATTGAAACAATAACAGGAGATCACGCCCGACGCAACAGAGCAACCGACGACGATATCACAGTGCTGCGAGCTGGAACGAAGTGACAACGCTTAAGGGCCGTAAGTAATAAGTTATTCAATCTGCGGTGCGATAGTGTAGTTCCAGTTGTCGTGAAATCGATGCCGGGTGAAGGTGAATCGCCCTGAACCCCACCCGGAGACGACTCGAACCACACTCTATGACTCGATCATGGTGGCTTCGCCGCCCCAAGCCTTCTACGCTGATCTTGAGACTTCGCCCAACATCAGTGGTCCCTGCGGGGCAGCGTCGGGTGCCGGGTGATCGTGGCGCGACTGGTGACCCTAGTATCACGTAATTGATATTTCTTTTCTTTGGGACTGTGCAATATCGCCGCCTACGGTGCGGAAATGGCGTGATCGTTATCTGCGTGAGGGGGTGGGCGTCGTCCACCGGTGGTGAACGAAGCGGAGGTGGTCATCGCGACGAGGGAGCAGTACGCTGTCGAAGATCATGCTGGGCCGCTCGACGGCACCGCCAGTTCGCCTGAGAGCCAGGTCTGCCGTTCTTCGGCAAGAAACGTCAGCACCACGGCGACGTCTTCAGTGCAGTCCACCCGGAAGCCGGCCAGGCTTTGCCCAGCACCAACCTTGAGGCCCAGGTCGGGTCCGGTGAGCCGGGCGAAGGCCTTCTCGTCGGTCACATCGTCGCCGAGGAAGATCGCGGCGGTCGCGCCGACCTGGTGGCGCAACACATCCAGCGCATGCCCCTTGTCGGTCTGCACCACGGCGAGTTCAACCACCTTCTTACCCTTGGTGACCTGCACACCGTCCCAGCGACATGGGCCCGCCAGCACCTGGGACAGCACCTGCTCGGCGACGTCGGAGGAGGCGCGACGCACGTGCACCGCCACACTGGCCGGCTTCACCTCCAGGCTCACTCCTTCCCGGCCAGCGGTGAGCTGCACGAGCTCGTTCTGCACGCGTTGCCGTAGCGCTACGGCGGACGGCGCGAGCGCATGCAGAAATCCGGCATCGAACTCCGAACCGTGGCTTCCGACCAGGTGCACCTCACCGGGCAAGCGGGACAACGTGGCCAGATCACGCAACGCCCGGCCGGAGATCACCGCGACGGTGGTATCCGGCAGTCCGGCCAGCAGCCGCAGCGCGGCCACCGACTCCTGTCGGGGGAAGGCCAGATTGGGATCCTCGACGATCGGGGCCAAGGTCCCGTCGTAGTCGCAGGCCACCAGCAGCCGCGGGCTGCGGGCGAGCGCCACCAGGGCGCGGCGCAGCTCTGTCGGGAGTGCGTCTGCGGTCATCTCGCCGCCTCCAACGAGTTGTCGGACAGGGAACAGATGCTACGCAGCGCTGCGTCACTAACGATCTTCAGCCTAGGTCTCGCTCAACTCAGGTTTCCCCCAACGCGGTGAGAAACGAGCGCGCCCAACGAGCCACATCATGGGTCATCACCTGCCTGCGCAACACCCGCATTCGCCGACGACCGTCGGCGGGGTCCACGGCAATCGCCTGGCACATGACGTTCTTGATGCCGTCGAGGTCGTGCGGATTGACCAGGAACGCGCTGGTCAGCTCGGCGGCCGCGCCGGCGAACTCGGAGAGCACGAGCGCCCCGCCCAAGTCGTGCCGGCAGGCCACGTACTCCTTGGCCACCAGATTCATCCCATCCCGCACGGGTGTGATGAGCATGACATCGGCAGCCACGAAGAACGCGACTAATTCGCTACGCGGAATCGGCTGGTGCAGATAATGCACCGCAGGGTGGCCGACCCGTCCGAATTCACCGTTAATCCCTCCGACTGCCTGCTCGATATCCTGACGCATCTGCTGATAATGCTCCACCCGCTCCCGTGAGGGGGTCGCCAGCTGCACCATAACGACGTCGGCGGCGCTGATCCGACCCTCCCCGTACAGCTCCCGCAACGCGTACAGCCGCACGTCGATGCCCTTGGTGTAGTCCAATCGGTCCACTCCGAGCACGACGGTAGCCGGGTCGCCCAGCTCACCTCGGATCTCGACGGCCCGGCGGCGTACGTCCTCGCTACGAGCCAGCTGGTCCAGCGCTGCGGAGTCGATGGAGATCGGGAAGGCACCGACCCGGACAGTGCGGTCGCCGACATCGACATGACCTGGACGGGTGCCTATCCCGACCGCGCTCTTGGACGCCGACATACCCGCCAGCCGACGGGCCAGGAACAGGAAGTTGTGTGCGCCGCCGGGCAGCTGGAAGCCGACGAGGTCGGCGCCGAGCAGGCCACGGACCAGTTCTGTGCGCCACGGCAACTGCATGAACAGCTCGACCGGAGGAAACGGAATGTGCAGAAAGAACCCGATCCGGAGATCCGGTCTACGCTCGCGAAGCAGCTGTGGCACCAGCTGCAGCTGATAATCCTGCACCCACACGGTTGCGCCCTGACCGGCGACCTTGGCGGTGGCCGCCGCGAAACGCTCGTTGACGTCGACATAGACCTCCCACCATTTCCGGTCGAAGACCGGGGGAACCACCACGTCGTGGTAGAGCGGCCATAGTGTCGCGTTGGAGAAACCTTCGTAGTAGTGGGCGACGTCCTGGCTGAACAGCGCCACCGGGTGCAACATGATGTCACCGTCAGCGAAGGCCTCCACCTCGATGTCCGGCACCCCGGGCCAGCCGACCCAGGCACCACGCCGGGACCGCAGAAACGGGTCCAGCGCGGCAACCAGCCCGCCGGGGCTGGACTTCCACTGCCGGGTACCGTCAGGTAGCTGTTCCAGGTCCACCGGCAGCCGGTTGGCAACCACCACGAAGGTCGCCTCCGGCGTTTCGTCGGTCATGGATGGTCCCCTCGTCAGCGGTCCACCACTGAGCCTAGCGGCGTGGCCCGACCTCGGCTGGCGATGACTGTCGTCGAGCTAAGTGGCACCGTCGACCGGCTGGGCCTACCATCACCGCACACGCCGACGTAGCTCAACTGGCAGAGCGCCCGCCTTGTAAGCGGAAGGTTCGGGGTTCAAGTCCCCGCGTCGGCTCCGGTTCTACCAGTGGAAACGATTTGCTGGTGGGTTGCTTGAGCCTCGCGTGGAATCAGCAGAAGATCTCTGGCCGGCTGACCAGCGAAGACGTCACTCAAGACCGGCTCGACATCCGCAGCTACATCGACACCGCCCGCAAGCACGGCATCAACGTCATGACCGCCATCCGCCGGGCCATCACCGGCACCCTCTGGCGACCACCCGGTCTGGCGCCCGCCTGAACCGTCGCCGTACTCATCCAAGGTCCACGGTGGACTCGCCCAGGATCGGGCACCTGAATGTTTACTCGAGATCCTGTAAAAAGATCGGCGACCTGACCAGCCTGATCGCCTGACCCCAGTAACGAGTCTCTACCGAAGCCGGGGCGATTCACCCTCGACCGGCCAGGCATCAGCACCGAAACGGACCGCCTCGCGCACACAGTCCGAGCAGAACCGCAAGCAGTCCCGACAGCCCCCGCACTCGCCATCATCGACGTCCGGATCCGACTCGGCCACCTCCGCGCAGCACAACGCCATGACCTCCCGCTTGTGGTACCGCTGCACGAACGCCTCAGCCGAGTCCGCCAGGTGCCGCACCGGCAGCGACCGGCCACACCGCAGCGACGCCCACAACGCCTCAAGATCCACACCCTCCATACCCGGTCCGGACCCGTTAAGCCCCCCGGCCACGCTCACCGGGCACCGGCCAGGATCGCCTCGGCCACCCGGACCGCGTCCGCCTTCGCCAAACGCACCCCGAGCTTGCCCACACCATGGGGGTAGATCACCCACGCGCCCCCGGCACGCTCGTGGATCACCACCACCGTGCACACCTGATCATCAGCCACCAAGCGGCCCGCCACCGCTAGCCGACTGCGCTCGTTGCCCCGCTGCGACACCACATCCATCACGTCTACACACCCTTCGCTGCTCCGATTCACGGTCTGGGGCCGATCACCGGCCGTGGGGCGACCGGTGATCGACAGGGCAGAGCGTGGGGCAGCACGGCTTATCCATGGTGGGACACCGTGCCCCACCCACGGTCGTCGATTCCCGCTAACGGCTGGTGTCGGGCCGGACGTCAAGGCGCTCGGCAAGGGCCCGCAGTCGCGATGACGGACGCCGTAGGGTTAGCAGTTCGCGCACGAGGATCCGCGGTAGCTGGTGGTGGTGCGCAGCCCATTCTGGTGCGCTCTGCTCCATTGTCAGCAAAGCTGACTCTGCGGCCTGAATGTTGCCTAGTCGCAGCTGCGCGTGCGCGACGTCAGCCAGGTGCCGGGACTGAGCCGCCAGCGGCAGCGTCGAGCCTCGCGGCATCCGCCGGGCCACCTCGACCGCTGCTACGTAGTCCTCGGTGACTACGGCGATGTCGGCGGACTGCGCCACGACGTTGCTCGGCCCGAACAGCACCTCATAGTGGGTGCGGTCTACCCCGGTTCGCTCGGCCACTGCGGCTGCCTCCGTCAGCAAATCAGCGGCAGCACCGGCGCGGCGTTGCCGAGCGGCCGCGGTGGCGCCCCGCAGTAGCAGCCCGCCGTACACCGACAGTTGTGCCGTGGTGGTGTTGCCCGCAGGCTGGATCTGTGCCGCGCTCACGGTGGCGAGCTGCTCAGCATCGACGAAACGGCCCTGACGGATCAGCACATGGGTGAGCGTCGTGCGCATAGCGGCGTCCCGAAGTG
This sequence comes from Pseudonocardiaceae bacterium, assembly GCA_050700355.1. Taxonomy (GTDB): domain Bacteria; phylum Actinomycetota; class Actinomycetes; order Mycobacteriales; family Pseudonocardiaceae. Next base: position 4,805 of record JBOHHE010000449.1, on the reverse strand, counting down.
GGTCGTCACCCCTGGCTGTCAGCCTCAGTGACTCCCGGACCGCCGTGTGCGCCAGGTCTGCTGCACCCAAGTGCAGCAGCGTGCGTGCGGTGAGGTGCCGGACTTGTGCCGCCAGGTCGACCGCTCGCGCTTGGTCTGCTGTGGCACAGTCCCGCAGCACCGCGCGGGACTGTGCCAGCAGATCGGGCAGCATCGCGGCGAGTAGGCCGTAACGCCCGCCCCAGTGCGTGCCCCAGCCGTAGGTCACCGACCGAGCGAACATCGCCACGGTGGGCACCTCACCACCGTCAAAGGCACCAATGAGGTCATCGATCGGGGTGAGCGCATCGCGGATCGCCTCCACCCGCGCCTGGCCCTGGCCGGCAGCCGCAGGACGGGCGCGGCCCAGCAAGTCAGCCACACCGACGCCCAGCACACGGGCGATGCGCTGCAACGTGGTGATCGACGCGGTCAGGCGGCGTCCCTGCTCCAGCTTGCGGATGACATCCACGCTGACATCAGCAGCCACCGCAAGATCAACCTGCGTGTAGAGGGGGCGGCGCAACTCGCGGATACGCTCACCGATAGTCGGCTCCGTCATCTTGGCCACGTGGCACCTTCAATCACCAAGGGAGGCCCTCACCGATGCCCCGGGGAGCTACCCCGGGGCGGTACACCTCGGTGAGGGTGCGGCGCCAGGCTACGTCCCCACCCACCCGATCAGGCCCGCACCCCACCGATCGTGTCGGAGCCCACTCGGTCACAGTCACCACGCCGAGGGAGACCATCGGAACCGGCTCCGGCTGCTCCCCGGTGAACAGCGAACGGCCCGGCCAAGAGCATCAACCCCGGCCGGGCCGCTGCGTGCGCTGTGGCGGCTACTCAGGCGGCGCCACCACGTCGAGCAACCGGACGTACTCGGCGCCCACCGGCTCCCAGCTGACGCGCGCCGCAGCGTCCCGGGCCGCCGGGTCATCGACGTACTTCCGGGCCGCATCGGCCGCTACGCGGACCGACGTACCGATCTCGTCGAGCAGCTTCGCGATCAAATACCGGTGCTCGTCGGTGAGCTCACCCCAATGCACCAGCCGGGCAAGGGCAGAAGACTGCCCGAGAGTGGGGACGGTGGTCATAGTGGCCTCCGCCGGGTTCGTGGCGTCGGCTCAATCCAGAATATTGCGTAGGGTGCCGCTCTCTGATTTCTGCTGTTCCCGCAGGTGAAGCATGTCGTACAGTCGTGCGTAATCCGCGAATACCTCGGCTGGGGCGTCTTCGCCCTCATGAACCGCTGACCCAGCGCACCACGACGACCGTCGGATGCCGTGACGGCCCTTGAGATCCTCCAGCGGTTCAACGATGAGCTGGTCCAGCGGTTCACCGTGCACGGCCCACGCGCGTTGCGGCAACTGCGCCAGGCCGAGGCGACCACCCTCGTGCCGTGGCCGGCTTCCGGGCTGGTCGTGACACTGCGCGAGAGCCTGCGGATCGCATCGAAGTCATGACCGGACGCTCCACGCATATCCCGCTTCCCGTGTTGCGCTGACCGTTCCACCCCTCCACGCGCTGTTCCACGATCGCTCGGTTACCGCAGGGTCAGACAGCCTCCGCAAAGGGGGGCATCTCCGGTCGGGAGGAATGAGCCGCTGCCACACATATGGCAGGTCTGCCAGATGAGGCGGCGCAGCTGCCGGTACCGGCGCCCTCGGCTGCCTTTCTGGTGCCCGGACTGCCGCAGACCGGCGAGTACGCCCGCGCGGTGATCAGCCGCAACCTCAACGTGCCGTCTGATGAGGTGGACGATCGGGTGGCCGCCCGGCTGGCCCGGCAGAACCTGTTCAGCCGGGATCGCCCACGCGATCGCGGGCCCAGGCTGCCGCCCGTATACGGAGTGGCCGCGCCGAGGTGCTCGACTCGTTACTGCGGCTGATCACTCTCAGCGAGACCGGACACCTCGGCTCGACGCTTACTGGTGTTGCTGGGGTCGCCTGGGAACAGCGAGCGGTGGATGTCGAGGTCGAGGATTCCGGTGCGCAGGCCGACGGTGAGGGTGGCTCCGTTTCCGGTGCGTTCGCGGCTGCGGGGGTCGGGTTGTCGCTGCAGCAGGGCGTGGACGGGGATGGCCAGGGGGATGGTGTGCACGAGGGTGGCGGTAGTGGGGTCCCACAGGCGCACGGTGCCGTCGTGGCTGCCGGAGACCAGCAGGATGGCGCCATCGGGGGCGGTGGCGCAGGTCAGGGCGCGGACCTGGTCGGTGTGTCCGGTCAGGGGCCGGCCGATCGGGTGGCCGGTGGCGGGGTCCCAGAGTCGGATGGTGGCATCAGCGCCGGCCGAGGCCAACCAGATGCCCCGGCCGTGCGGGCGGGCACGGGGGTGATCGCCCAGATCCAGCCGACGTGGCCGGTCAGGGGGGTGCCGTGGGGAGTTGCGGTGTCCAGATTCCACAGTCGCAGGGTGCTGTCGTTGCCGGCGGAGGCCAGCAGCGGTGGGCTGTCGGTCTGGTCGACCAGGCATAGGGCACGGACTGGTCCGGTGTGTCCGTGCAGTCGCGGTGCCGGGTTCTCGGTCCTGGCTGCGGGGTCGAGGGTGTGCAGGGTGATGGTGCCACCGCGGCCTGCGGCGGCGACGGTGGCCGGTGCACCGGGCAAGGGGCACAGGGCGAGCACGGCCCCGTGATCAATGCGGGTTGGGGGGTGCAGCCGGTGCTGAGTGGCCAGGTCGGTGGTGTGCAGCAGACCTGCGGTGTCACCGGTGAGCAGGACATCGTGGTCGAGGCCGGTGTGCACGGCGACCGCACAGGTGTGTTCCGGGGCAGAGATGGTGATCAGGGCTGCGGTGGAGGCGGTCCAGCAGCGCAGCGCGCCGTTGCCGCCGAGGATGACGCAGTCGGTGCCGTCAATACCGGGTACAGCGATGGCGGTGATGCGGGCAGCGGATTCCGCGAGTGGGTCACCGACTGGGTGGCCGGTGTGGGGGTCCCAGATCCGCACCGTGCCATCCTCCCCGGTGGTGACCAGCAGAGTCCGCACGTCGGGGTTGGTGAGGAAAGTGAGGTCTTCCACGGTGCTGGTGTGCCCGGTCAGGGGAGTACCTAGGCAGGGGAGTACCTAGGGGGGTGGCGGTGGCGGGGTCCCAGAGCCGGATGGTGCCATCATCGCTGGCCGAGGCGAGGATGGTGCCCTGGTCGGGCAGGGTGAGGCAGCGGACCTTGGCGACTGAGCCGGTGTGGCCGGTGAGCTGGACATGCATGGTGACTCGCCCAGCCTGGGCGGCGGCGATGCCCCAGCCGTTGGCGGGTTCGTCGACGACCTGCCGTGCGCTGTGCGTGGTGGTGGCCAGCTGCCGTAGCCCAGCTCGGTGGGCGGGGTTGGCGTCGGTGAGGGCGTCGCGGGCGCCGACGACCCCAGCGACCGGCGGGGGCATAGGGCGGCGGCCGAATAGGGTGCGCAGCGCGTCAGCGGTGACCGCGTGCGGGTCCAGACCGTCCAGAACCCGGGGGTGGACGGCTAGCGTGTCCCATTGCTCGGCGTCGGCGGCGTGCCCGGACAGGTGCTGGGCCAAGTAGGCGGGCATGGCCGCCGGGTCGACCGCGGCGATCCGAATAGCGGACCGGAGCAGCGCGGTGGCGGCTCGGGTGCGGTCGTGGTCGAGGGTGCCGGGGTGGCGGGGGTGGGTGGTGAAGTACTCGACGAAGGTGCGGTGGGCTAGCCGGTACACCGTGCCCTGTCTCACCTCGGTCTGGTCCTGGCCGGCTGGTTCGCGCGGGGCTGTGGCCCGGTGGGAGTCGACGTCGCGGCGCGGAATGGATGTCGTGGGTGTCGCTGCTGGGGGTGTCGATGATGACGTAGGCGGCTGCGGCGGTGAGCAGCTCGTGGATGGCTCGCGCCCAGCCAGGGTCTGTCTGTGCGCGAGTCTCTGCGGGGTTCCTGGTGTCGGCAGGGTCGGTGAATTCGGCCACGGCGCTGTCCCGGGATGGGGTAGGGCGGCGGCGATGATGGCCCAGATCCCGTCGGCTTCGGGCAGCCCGCGACCCCGGGCCAGGGCCAAGGCGCGCAAGAGGAGGGGGTAGCGGTCGTTCAGGCGGGCCAGACGGTCCAGGGCCTTGGCGAACAGGTCCTGGTGGTCGCCCTCCAGCAGGGTGGCCAGCGACCTGGTCCGCTGCTCGGTGAGCAGGCGGGGTTCTTCGATCAGCTCGTAGACCGCCAGCCGGGCGTAGAGGAACTCCCGTTCCGGACCGGCGACGGTGGCGGCGACCCGGTCGATGTCGGCGTCGCTGACCCGGCCAAGGTCCGGAACGGCGACCCCGCGACGGCCGTAGTCGCGGGCGTGACGCAGCCGCTGGGTCACGTAGCGGCAGATGGCCTCGGCGTCCCGGGCGACCCACACGGGCTCGCTGCCGGAGGGCCGGGCCGGTGGCGGGCTGGTGATGGTCAGGGCGTCGAGGAGGTTGGTGTCGGCGGCGGGGGCATCCGGGGTCTCGTGGGTGGAGCTGCGGGTGCCGACCAGCAGCCGTACCCCGGGCAACCCGGCGATGCGGGCCAGCAGGGACGGGGCGGTATCCAGCGCGGGTCGGTCGCCTCATCCAAGGCGTCGACAAGCACCGTGAACGGCTGGCCCAGCCGCTCGGCGGGGGCGGCGCCGGGGTCGGTGAGGCGCTCGGCCAGCCAGTCCAGGTCGGTCGCGATCCCCACCGCCGGAGGCAGTCGAGCCTGTCACGTTTTCCGTGTAAGCCACGGAATGGCTAATACAATTAGTCTATCACAGGGGGAGTCGTCCTGGGAAGAGGACAGCCAGAGTATTCAAGGCTTTTTTCCACCCATACGCGCCCG
>JBOHHE010000448.1:0-11178 GCA_050700355.1 Pseudonocardiaceae bacterium | reverse complement strand
GCCGGGGTGGTGCTGGGCGCCGGATTGCTGGTTGCCACGGTAGGCGCGGTCGCCGCAGCGACTCGTTTGGACCGGTTGCATGTGCGGACCGACGCAGCGTGGGTCGCCCTGGACGCCGCACTCGGCGGGCGCACCCTCCTGGTGGACGAGCTGGGCGTCGGCCAGGGCGCTGATCTGCGCACCGCGCGGGACGGCAGCCGCGAGGACATGGAGAACGAGCTGAGCCGGGCCCTCGCGATGCTGGACCGGACCGGGCTCGGTCCGGTCCGCGCAGCCCGCTTGGCGGATGCTGAGCAACGTGTCGTCATCGCCCGGCGGGTCTACAACGACGCGGTACGCGATACCCGCGCGCTGCGCTCGCACCGTACGGTGCGATGGCTGCGGTTGGCCGGTACCGCCCCGCTGCCGCGTTACTTCGAGATCGCCGAACCTCCGACTCCGGACGGCGCGGGGGCGTAGCGGATGAAGCGCCGGGTGAAGGTAGCGGTGCCCGAGGTCAGCCCGCGCAGGTCCACGGCGTAGCGCAGCAGCTCGGCGGCGGGTACCTCGGCGTGCACCAGCATCCGGTTTGCCTCGTCGGTCTCGGTGCCCAGCACCCGGGACCGCCGGCTGGACAGGTCTCCCAGCACGGTGCCCAGGTGCTCCTCCGGCATCCGCACCTGCACCTCGTCCAGCGGCTCCAGGGTCACCACGGTGCCCTTCTCCGCGGCGTCCTTGAGGGCCAGCGACCCCGCCGTCTGAAAGGCCGCATCGGAGGAGTCGACGCTGTGCGCCTTGCCGTCGAGCAGGGTGACCCGAATATCGACCAGCGGGAGACCCCCGCCGAGGCCGCGCTCCATCTGTGCTCGGACGCCCTTCTCCACGCTCGGGATGAACTGGTGGGGCACCGCCCCCCCGACCACCTTGTCCAGAAACTCGAAGCCGGCCCCCCGGGGCAGTGGTTCCACCTCGATGTCGCACACCGCGTACTGACCGTGCCCCCCGGACTGCTTGACGTGCCGCCCGTGACCCCTGACGGGTCCGCCGAAGGTCTCTCGCAACGGCACCACGACCGGCTCGGTATCCACGTCGGCGCCTCCGGCGCGGAGCCGGGAGAGGACGACGTCGGCATGGGCCTCACCCATGCACCACAACACCATCTGGTGGGTCTCGGCATTGCGCTCCAGCCGAAGCGTGGGATCCGCCGCGACCAGTCGGCCCAGGCCACGGGCCAAGGCGTCCTCATCACTGCGACTGCGGCCCACCACCGCTACTGGCAGCAAGGGCTCTGGCATCGTCCAGGTGGCCATCAGGACCGGGTCGTCCGGTCCGGACAGGGTGTCCCCGGTCTCCGCTGACACCACCTTGGTCACTGCGCAGAGGTCGCCGGCCAGACAGTGCGGTACCTCGCTCAGCGTGCCACCCAGCGGGGTGTAGACGTGCGCCACCCGCTCGTCGACATCGTGGTCAGCGTGACCACGATCGGCCAGCCCGTGCCCGGAGACGTGTACGGGGCGGTCGGGATGCAACGTTCCGGAGAACACCCGCACAAGCGACACCCGACCCTGATAAGGATCGACAGTAGTGCGCACGACCTCCGCGACCAGTGGGGCGGCCGGATCGACCGATACCCCGGAATGCACCGATCCATCGGGGCGGGTCACCGTAGGGGGAGTGCGCTCGCCAGGAGGTGGCAAGGCGCTGGTGAGCACTTCGAGCAGCTCTGCGAGTCCCACCCCGGTATGCGCGCATACGGGGATCACCGGATGGAACGAGCCTCCGGCGACCGCGGTCTCCAGATCGTCGATCAACAGACCGACATCGAGATCCTCTCCACCGAGGTAACGGTCCATGAGGGACTCGTCCTCACTCTCGGCGATGATCCCCTCGATGAGCTCGCTACGGGCCACGGCGAACTCGTCCTCGTCCACCGCGCTGCGATCGCCTTCCGTAGGTGGATATCCCTTGCTGTAGTCGAACAACCGCTGTGACAGGAGGCCGGCCAGGCCGGTCACGCCGCCATCGGATCCGCGCAGCGGAAGATAAAGCGGGAGCACGCCCTCGCCGAAGGCAGCTCGGCAGGCAGCGATCTCACCGTCCAGATCGGCCCGTGGGTGGTCCAACCGGCTCACCACGACCGCCCGGGGCATCCCGACCGCTGCGCACTCCTGCCACAGCGCGACGGTGGCAGGGTCGACACTCTCTCCCGAGCACACGACGAACAGCGCTGCGTCGGCTGCCCGCAGCCCAGCGCGCAGCTCGCCCACGAAATCGGCATAGCCAGGGGTATCAACAAGATTGATCTTGATTCCGGCGTGTCGCAAGGGGGCGATCGCCAGTGTCACCGACCGTTGCTGACGGACTGCGGCCGGGTCGTGGTCGCATACCGTATTACCGTCGGCGACCGTACCGGCCCGGCTGATCACACCCGTCGCTGCCAGCAGTGCCTCCACCAGTGTCGTCTTCCCCGCCCCGGAGGGCCCCACCAGGGCCACGTTACGTATCCGGGACGGGGCGGAATCCGCTGCCGGAAATTCGGGACGCTCACCGTTGCCTTTTGTGCTCATGGGACCACCCTTGGCCGTGCGAGATTGTGTGGTCGATCTCACACCGGCTGGCCGATGGTGGCAACCCCCTGCGGCCTTCGCCCGCGACGTCGTTCGCTACCCGACGTACGATCGGACCAGTGCCGGGTGGCCGTTGCCGCCCGCTGGCGTGAGGAGTGGACCCACCGTGCCCCCCCAGGACATCCCGACCACCGAGCACCGGATCGGCACCGCACGAATCAAGCGTGGGATGGCCGAGATGCTCAAAGGCGGTGTGATCATGGACGTGGTCACACCGGAACAGGCCAGGATTGCTGAGGACGCAGGCGCTGTCGCGGTGATGGCGCTGGAGCGTGTCCCCGCCGATATCCGCTCGCAAGGTGGCGTCGCCCGGATGAGTGATCCGGACATGATCGCCGGGATCATGGCAGCAGTGTCCATCCCGGTGATGGCCAAGGCTCGAATCGGGCACTTTGCCGAAGCGCAGGTGCTACAGGCGATCGGCGTGGACTATATCGACGAGTCCGAGGTGCTCACCCCGGCCGATGAGGCTCATCACATTGATAAGTTCGCCTTCACCGTGCCGTTCGTGTGCGGCGCCACCAACCTTGGCGAGGCGTTGCGCCGGATCTCCGAGGGTGCTGCCATGATCCGGTCCAAGGGTGAGGCCGGCACCGGCAACGTCGTCGAGGCGACTCGGCCCATGCGCTCAATCCGAGGTGCTATCCGATCGTTGACGGTGATGGCACCCGAGGAGCTGTACGCGGCCGCCAAGGAGCTGGGTGCTCCCGTGGAGCTGGTTCAGGAGGTGGCCGCAGCGGGCGCGCTACCCGTTGTGCTGTTCACCGCAGGCGGTATCGCCACTCCTGCGGACGCTGCGATGATGATGCAGCTCGGAGCTCAGGGCCTGTTCGTCGGCTCAGGCATCTTCAAGTCCGGTGACCCGGCCATGCGAGCCGAGGCGATCGTCAAGGCCACCACATTCCACGATGATCCGGAGATGATCGCGAAGGTGTCCCGGGGGCTGGGGGAGGCGATGGTCGGCATCAACCTCAGTGAGCTGTCCGACGAACAGCGATTGTCCCAGCGCGGCTGGTGAGCCGGGACGAGAGGGCGACGCAGGCTCGCGCGTTCACCCTGGCCGGGAAGGCGCGCGGTTCGCGGGCTTTCGCTACGACGACCGCTGAGTCGAGCGCTCTGCTGAGGGGAGCTGCCCGAGCGCGATCTGCGTTAGGGAGTCAGGTGGCGGTCTAGGCTGTTTCGGTGCCCGAGTACAGCCCCCTGGTCGGTGTGCTGGCGTTGCAGGGGGATGTCCGCGAGCATCGGCGAGCGTTGGCCGGCTGCGGGCTGCATAGCATGTTGGTGCGCCGCGTCGAGGAGCTCGCCAAGGTAGACGCGTTGATCCTGCCCGGCGGCGAGTCCACCACGATGAGCCGGTTGTTGGTCGCCTTCGACCTGTTGGAACCACTGCGAGCTCGGCTGGCCGAGGGCATGCCTGCCTACGGGTCGTGTGCCGGGATGATCCTGCTGGGTCGTTCGGTGCTCGACGGCCGGCCAGACCAGCAGCAACTCGGCGCGCTGGATGTGGTGGTGCGTCGTAACGCGTTCGGCAGGCAGGTCAACTCCTTTGAAGCTGACCTGGACTTCGCCAACATCACTGGAGGTCCACTGCGCGCGGTTTTCATCCGCGCTCCATGGGTGGAGCGGGCTGGATCGGAGGTCGAGGTGCTGGCCCGGGTGCCCGATGTACCGTCCGCGGGGAACGCCGTCGGTAGGATCGTTGCGGTCCGGCAGGGCGCCGTGCTGGCGACGGCGTTTCATCCGGAGCTGACCGGCGACCAGCGCGTCCATCAGATGTTCTGCGAGATGGTTCGGCAGTCGGTGTTCGGCCACAGGTGAGTGCCAGGTGAGCGCCTCGACAGCGCAGGGCGGGTGAGACTGGCAAGCGAGCAAGAGGAGCACGGGCAGGCATGAGCGGCCATTCGAAATGGGCGACGACCAAGCACAAAAAGGCTGTGGTCGACGCCAAACGCGGCAAGCTTTTCGCAAAATTGATCAAGAACGTCGAGGTGGCGGCTCGGCTCGGTGGTGGTGATCCCGATGGCAACCCGACGCTGTACGACGCGATCCAGAAGGCGCGTAAGAGTTCGGTGCCCACCGACAATATCGACCGTGCGGTCAAGCGCGGTTCCGGTGCCGACGCCGGTGGCGCCGATTACCAGACGATCATGTACGAGGGATATGGCCCCGGCGGAGTGGCATTGCTTGTCGAGTGCCTCACCGACAACCGCAACCGAGCGGCCTCGGAGGTGCGCACCGCAATGACCCGCAACGGTGGCACGATGGCCGACCCGGGGTCGGTGTCGTTCCTGTTCAGTCGTAAGGGTGTGGTGATCGTGCCGCAGCAAGGCGGCGCCTCCGAGGACGACGTGCTGGCCGCGGTGCTCGACGCGGGTGCCGAGGAGGTCAACGATCTTGGCGAGTCGTTCGAGGTGGTCTCCGAGGCGACCGACCTTGTAGCGGTGCGTACCGCGCTACAACATGCCGGCATCGACTACGACTCGGCCGACGCGAGCTTCCTGCCGTCGGCGAGTACCCCGCTGGACGCCGACGCCGCCCGCAGGGTACTCAAACTGATCGATGCGCTGGAGGACTGCGACGACGTCCAGAACGTCTACGCCAACTGCGATATCCCCGACGATGTGCTCGCCGAGGTCGGTTGAGCTGCGGAGTAACACGGTGTGTCGGTGCTCGGGACGTTGCACGGGCAGCATTAGGCTTCGAACGGGTGTTCCCCCATTGCGAGGAGGTGTTGGTGCGGGTGCTGGGTGTGGATCCCGGGCTCACTCGCTGCGGCCTCGGGGTGGTCGATGGTGGCTCCGGGCGGACGGTCAGCTGTGTGGCGGTCGATGTCGTGCGTACCCCACCTGATATGGAGCTTGGTGCGCGCTTGGTGGCGATAGCCGATGTCGTGGAGCGTTGGATGGCTGAGCACCGCCCGGACGCCGTCGCGGTGGAGCGGGTGTTCAGCCAGCACAATGTGCGGACCGCGATGGGAACCGCGCAGGTGGGTGGAGTCGTCGCCTTGGTCGCGGCCCGCCGGGGATTGCCGGTGGTGTTTCACACACCCAGCGAGGTCAAGGCTGCGGTCACCGGCTCAGGGCGCGCCGACAAGGAGCAGGTGACCACCATGATTACTCGGTTACTCGCATTGTCGGCCAAGCCACGACCCGCCGATGCCGCGGACGCATTGGCGCTGGCGGTCTGCCACCTGTGGCGGGCCCCGATGACGGCGCGACTGGCCCAGGCGCAGGCTCGCTCGGCGCAGCTTGCTCGAACCCACCGCGCCCGGCTGGCCGCAGCGGCTCGTGAGGCTGGACGGACGCAGTGATCACCTCCGTGCGCGGTGAGGTGCTCTCGGTCGGCCTGGACCACGCGGTCGTCGAGGTCGGCGGAGTTGGGCTGGCCGTGCATGCCGTTCCCGCGACGCTGGCCACGCTGCGGCGCGGCGAGCAGGCCCGGCTCGCCACATCGCTGGTGGTACGGGAGGATTCGCTGACGCTCTACGGCTTCGCCGACGGCGCTGCCCGCGAGCTGTTCGTCTTGCTACAGACCGTCTCCGGGGTGGGCCCTCGGCTCGCGCTGGCCATGCTCGCCGTACTGGAGCCCGACGCTTTGCGCACGGCATTGAGCGGGGGAGATCTCACCATGCTCACCCGGGTTCCCGGCATCGGGCGCAAGGGCGCGGAACGGCTGGTGGTGGAGCTGCGAGACAAGGTCGGGGCGCCCCTACCCACCGCCGCGGCACCGATTGCCGGTGGCGCTGGAGTGGTGCGCACCCAGGTGGCTGAAGCGCTGGTCGGGCTCGGGTTCGCGGCCCGACAGGCTGAACAGGCCGTGGACGCGGTGCTGGCCGACTCCGAAGGAGAAGCAACCGACACGCACGATACTTCGGAGGTGTTGCGCGGTGCGCTGACTCGGCTGGGGCGGAATCGGTGACCACGCAGGGACCGCTCTCCACGACGGTGGATCCTGCGGACGTCGAATTGGAGACCACCCTGCGGCCGCGCCGGCTGCCCGAGTTCATCGGGCAAGCCCGGGTCCGGGAGCAATTGGAACTGGTGTTGGAGGGCGCTCGGCGGCGTGGCGCCGCGCCAGATCATGTGCTGTTGTCCGGTCCGCCGGGGCTGGGCAAGACGAGCCTTGCGATGATCATAGCTGCGGAGCTGGGCAGCGCCATCCGGATCACCTCGGGACCGGCTCTGGAACGCGCCGGCGATCTCGCCGCCATGCTGTCCAATCTCGTCGAGGGTGACGTGTTGTTCATCGACGAGATCCACCGGGTGGCCCGGCCTGCCGAGGAGATGCTCTACCTCGCGATGGAGGACTTCCGGGTCGACGTCGTGGTCGGCAAGGGTCCCGGGGCCACCTCGATCCCGCTGGATATCGCCCCGTTCACGCTGGTCGGGGCCACCACCCGAGCCGGTGCGCTGACCAGCCCGCTGCGTGACCGATTCGGGTTCACCGCGCATATGGAGTTCTACGAGCCCGGCGAACTGGAGCTGGTGCTGCGCCGCTCGGCCGCCATCCTCGGCGTGGATCTGCATCCTGAAGGTGGCGCCGAGATCGCGGCCCGCTCCCGAGGCACGCCTCGGATCGCCAACCGGCTGCTGCGCCGGGTTCGTGACTACGCCGAGGTTCGGGCCGACGGCGCGATCACCCTCGCGGTGGCTCGTGCCGGCCTGGCCGTATACGACGTCGATGACCTCGGACTGGACCGGTTGGATCGTGCGGTGCTCACCACGTTGGTGCGTTCCTTTGGTGGCGGGCCGGTGGGGGTGTCCACCATTGCCGTTGCCGTCGGGGAGGAGCCGGCCACCGTGGAGGAGGTGTGCGAGCCCTTTCTGGTTCGGGCCGGCATGCTCGCCCGTACTCCCCGGGGCCGGGTGGCCACCGCCGCAGCATGGCGACATCTGGGCATCCAGCCGCCAGTAGCTACCGGCGCAGACTCGACGCCGATGTTGTTCGACACCTGAGACCGAACGGGTTTGGTGCTTCCTGAGCCTACTTGGTCACTCCTGCTACTCCCCGGCCAGTACGGCTGCCGCGTTCTTCTCTCGACTCTCGAAGTTCTTTTTGATCATCGCCAGTGCTGCTGCGCGCTGCTCAAGTAGCCCCTGCTCATAGGCCATGTGCACCGTGCCGGCACTAGCTGCCCGCCGTAGCTGCGCTGACCCTCACCGGTGATCACAGCATAGATCGCTGGCGGATATGGATCGGTCTGCGGTTGCTCGCCCGCGTTGGGGGCCGGTCCGTGGTAGCCACGAGACTCGGCCCACTGCTCGTCGGTGATGCCGTAAAGCTGCGCATTGTCGGACGACGACGGCTCGGAAGGCGAGATCTGGGGCGGTGTATCGAACCCGAAACGCCTCAGGCAGCGGCTCAGCAACTTCTCTTCCGCCTTCACGCTGGCCTGTAGGGTCCGTGACGAGGGTTGATATGGATCCAACGGCAACGCGAAAGTATCCATGTCCGTGATGGACAGCAGCTGGCCGATCGGGGGCTCACCCGCTGGGGACTGGTCCATATCTCTGGATTGGCGACATCCCGCAACGCCCACCGCCACGACGATCAGGCAAGTCAATCCTGTCGCTCGCAAGCAGCGGGTTCGCCGCCTACCGACCATGGTGGCCCCTCCACGAATCCGTCCAATCAGGCGACCGACGGGGTCCGGACCTCCTGGCGGCGCCGCCAGGCGTTTCAGTCAGGGAACCCGTTGGCCTCAGCAGCCCGACTGGTACCACTCGGGACTGTGTGAAGAGAACTGGTCGTTGTTGGTGCCGAGCGAGGCTCGCTGCGCCCCCGCCGGGTACGACGCCCCGCGGCCCCTGCAGACGTGGTCCCACCAGAAGACCTGCCAGTGCGACGTGTTGTTCTTGAGAGAGCTCCCCTTCCCGCGACTCTATGACTGAGAGTATCGTAGGTCTGACGCAGAGTAATGTGATTCAGATCACATATTTGTTCGCGCTCCCACCGGTGAGCGGTTGCGTAGTGGCCGCTTCGCCGGCCTCGTCGACTCCCTCCCCACGCGGCTGGGGACTCCGTGCCGACACTGTTCGAAAGCTGACCTGGCACACTCGATGCAGCGATGTCGATCTGATCGGAGCACCATGGACCCCTTGCTACTGCCCCTATTGTTGATCGCCGCCCTCGCGCTTCCGCTGATCCTCGGGTCACGTCGACAGAAGCGAGCGATGGCCGACGCTCAACGGCTGCAGGATTCGCTGAGCGTGGGGGACCGGGTGATGACCACGTCGGGTCTGCACGCCACCGTGGTGAGCACCTCGGACGAGCGTACCGTTGACCTCGAGATCGCCCCGGGCGTACGAACCACCTGGTTGCGTTTGGCGATTCGGGAGAAGCTCCCCGACGATGTGCCGGCCGACGATGACGGAGTCGGCGATGTTTCGGAACAGTTTGGACCTCCTCTCGGGGACGGCACCCGCACCGATCGGCTCTGAACTGGCGAGGCAGGTACGCTGCGCAGCCGGTCCCCACGGTCCGCGCCGGGAACGGAAGTGGCACAGTGAGGGCTACGCAGGTCGTCGGACATGGCGCCTGGCGCAGTTGGCCTTGAACGAGGAGAACCACTCACCGTGGCACCACCGGCCGGGCAGATCCGCCCCTGGCGCAATCTGGCGATCTTCATCGGAATCGTTGCCAGTTTGTATTCCCTGGTCTTCTTCACCGGTGGGGGAAGTCCGACGCCCAAGTTGGGCATCGATCTGCAAGGTGGTACGCGGGTGACGCTGACCGCCCGTACTGCCGACGGCCGAGAACCGCCTCGAGAGTCCCTGGACCAGGCTCGACAGATTATCGAGGAGCGGGTCAACGACACCGGCCTCAACGGCGCGGAGGTCATCCTCGACGGTACCAATCTGATCATTACCGTGCCCGGAGAGGATAGCGACCAGGCCCGTAGTCTCGGGCAGACCGCCAAGCTGTACTTCCGGCCAGTGATCAATCAACAGGCCGCCGGGCCGCCACCAGAGACAACCCCTACGGCACCGGAACCAGGCAGCGGCGATCCAGCCCCTTCGGACTCCCCCCCACCGGCGGTTACCGTGTCCGAGCAGCCACCGGTTCCCGATGGCGCGCCGGCCCCGGTCGCTCCGCAGCAGGCCCAGCCGCCATCAGGTGAACCCACCCCGCCTGCCGCCCCAATCCCGACCAGTCCGCCGCCTCCAGTGGGCGAGGTCCCGCAGGCTCCGGCCGACCCGGGCGTGGCCGAGGAGATCCAGCAGGCTCGTGCCGTACTGCAGAGCGAGGACCCCACCGTGCAGCAGCAGGCGCTGGCCGCCCTGAACTGTGCGGTCCCCAACCCGCTGCGCGGCCACGACGACCCGAATCTGCCGTTGGTCACCTGCGACCAGGACGGCACTGCGAAGTTCCTACTCGGTCCCGCCTTCCTATCCGGTGAACGGATCGACGATGCGTCGTCAGGACCGAGCACAACGGGCCCCGGATATGAGGTGAGTTTGGATCTCGACCGCGAGGGCGAGGACACCTGGGGGAAATACACCTTGCAGAATATCGGCGAGCTGGCCGCGTTCGTGCTGGACACCGAGGTGGTGTCGGCCCCGCAGATCAATGGGCCGATCCCGCCCGGGGCGAGGACCCAGATCACCGGCCAGTTCACCCAGATTGAGGCCAAGAATCTGGCTGACGTGCTCAAGTTCGGTGCCTTGCCGCTGTCCTTCGAGGCTTCTGAGTCCGAGACGGTCTCGGCCACCTTGGGCCTGGCCTCCCTGCGTGCCGGTCTGATTGCCGGGGCGGTCGGGCTGGCCGTGGTGTTCGTCTACTGCCTCTTCTACTACCGGCTGCTGGGAGTGCTGACGATCCTGTCCCTGGCGCTGTCCGGACTGATCGTCTACGCCATGCTGGTGCTGCTCGGACGCTGGATCGGATTCACCCTCGACCTGGCCGGTGTCGCCGGCTTCATCGTGGCCATCGGTATCACCGCCGACTCGTTCGTGATCTTCTTCGAACGTCTCAAGGACGAGATCAGGGACGGCCGGACCTTCCGGTCAGCCGTCCCGCACGCCTGGGTCCGGTCCCGGCGCACGATTCTTTCGGCGGACGCCGTCAGTTTCCTGGCCGCCGCGGTGCTGTATGTCCTCGCGGTCGGACAGGTCAGAGGCTTTGCCTTTACCCTCGGCATGTCAACCGTGCTGGATCTGATCGTGGTCTTCCTGGTGACACATCCGCTGGTGGCGATGGCGTCGAAGTCCCGCGTACTGTCCCGGCCGGAGCTGTCCGGGCTGGGCGGTGCGCAGCGCGCCGGGGCGCAGAGCCGCTCGGAGTTGGCGACGGCGGGGAG
Source organism: Pseudonocardiaceae bacterium (assembly GCA_050700355.1). Lineage (GTDB taxonomy): Bacteria > Actinomycetota > Actinomycetes > Mycobacteriales > Pseudonocardiaceae. The sequence goes on along the minus strand of JBOHHE010000448.1, from coordinate 273 downwards.
GGGTGCCTGAGATGGGGCGAGTCCTGCGCGGGCTCTACAGTGGCACCGGTGCGTTTGACATCGTCGGGCGGCGGCGGTTGTGGTACGTGCTTGCCGGGGTGCTTGTCGTGATTTGCCTCGGTTCGATCCTGCTGCGGGGGTTCAACCTCGGTATCGATTTCGAGGGTGGCACCCGGGTCCAGCTTCCGGCCATCGGGGCGAACGGCCCGATCAGCACCGAGCGGGTGGAGCAGATCTTCAGCGAGACGATCGGTCAGCCGCCGAACTCGGTGC
>JBOHHE010000447.1:0-21661 GCA_050700355.1 Pseudonocardiaceae bacterium | reverse complement strand
CGATCCGTCTGCTCGCCGACCTGCATCCGGAGTACTCGAGCGAAGAACTCGAGCGGATCAAAATGGAACTACGGGCGGGTGTACCGCCTTTCAACGCCGAGACCGCACCTGGCCTCGTCCCGAGCGTGATGTGCGGACGCATCGCCAACCGCCTCAATTTAATGGGCCCGGCTTATGCCGTGGATGCCGCCTGCGCGTCCTCCCTGGCCGCCGTCGAGCTCGCCATCTCTGATCTGGAGAGCGGAAAGGTGGACATGGTGCTGGCCGGCGGAATACAGGCGTCCACCACATTCCTGGTGTCGCTGGTGTTCTGCCGGCTCAGCGCGCTGTCCCGGCGGGGTGAGGTGAGTTCGTTCAGTCCGGACGCGGACGGCACACTGCTCGGTGAAGCGGCAGGGATCCTCGTACTCAAACGCCGCGCGGACGCCGAACGCGACAACGACCGCATCTACGCCCTGCTCAAGGCGGTCGGGATGGCCAGCGACGGACGAGCGGTCGGGCTCCTCGCCCCGGGCGTCGAAGGCCAGGAACTGGCGATGCGCCGGGCCTACGAACGGGCTGGAATCGCCGCCCGCACGGTATCGCTGGTCGAGGGACACGGTACCGGGACCCTGGTCGGCGACGCGGTCGAACTCGAAGCACTCGGAAGGATCTTCGGTCCGGGATGCGAGAAGAACGCCCGCAATGGCCACCTTGATAAGGACCCAGATAAGGATCCAGTGCCGTGGTGTGCGCTGGGCTCGATCAAGTCGATGATCGGCCATCCGATTCCGGCTGCCGGCGTGGCGGGGCTGATCAAGACCGCGCTGGCACTGCACCACAAAGTGCTCCCACCCACCTTGCATGCCGATGCGGGCAACCCGAAGCTCGATTCCACCCCCTTCTACCTCAACACCGAAACTCGGCCCTGGATCCACGCAGGCCCGCAGCCGCGCCGTGCGGCGGTGAGCGCGTTCGGTTTCGGGGGGATCAACGCCCACGCCATCCTCGAGGAGCACTCCGGTACAGCGCAGACCAGCGACCGACCCCGGTCACATCTGCATCACAGCTTCGACGCCGAGACCGTCGTGTTGTCGGCCACCGACCGGGCGGAGCTGCTCGCCCGCGGTGCCGAGCTGCGCCTGCACCTCACTGACCAGCCGGACCTGGCGCTGGTCGACCTCGCCTACACCCTGAACTGTCCAGTATCCGTCCCCGCCGTATCGGCGGCCCGGCTCGCAATCGTGGCCACATCGATCTCCGATCTCAAGGCCAAGCTCGGCCATGCCCTGGACCGGCTTGCCGACCCGAACTGCCAGCGCATCGAGGAGCACCGCGGCATCTACTACACCGACACCCCACTGCATGCTCCAGGCGCGCTCGCCTTTGTTTTTCCCGGCATGGGCGCCCAGTACGTGAACATGCTCGCCGATCTCTGCATCCATTTTCCCACAGTCCGCGCCACATTCGACGTGATGGACCGCGTGTACGCCCGGCAAAATCGCGGATACGTCCCCAGCCAGGCGCTCTTCCCGCCCCCCGGCGAACGAACCGTCGACCCCGCCCTGTTGTGGTCGACGTCGTGCGGATTCGCGGCCGTCCTCGCCGGAAACCAAGCGCTCTACGGTCTGCTCAGCGCGCTCGATATCCGGCCCGACACGGTACTGGGCCACAGCTTAGGTGAGCATTCCGCCTTGGCTGTGGCGCAGGTGAGATGGGCGGACGAAGCAGATCTCGTCAGGCACCTCCTCGTCGTGAACGAGAGCTATGAGCAGCTCCGTGCCGAGGGTCTCGTCCCGACCGGCGTTCTGCTCGCGATCACCACCGCTGAACGGGAGCGGGTCCTGGCCCTGGTCGAGCGCAGCGCAGGCGGCCTGAGTGTGGCCATGGACAACTGCCCGCATCAGATGGTGCTCGGCGGCTGCGCCGAGGCGACGACCGCAGCCGCCGCCGAGCTCGAGCGAGTCGGGATCTCGTGCACAACACTGCCCTTCGAGCATCCCTACCACACCGCGCACTTCGCGACGTTCGTGGACCGTTTGCGCGAGAGGTATGACCTTGAGGGGAAGTTCGAGCTGAGGTCGTCTCGAATCGCCATGTACTCGTGTGCCACGGCAACGCGCTGTCCGAATGAACCGGACGCCGTGGGCACGCTCGTGACCGACCTGTTGTCTCACCCGGTTCGATTCAGGGAGGCAATCGAGGCGATGTATCGCGATGGCGTACGGATCTTCGTCGAGGTCGGTCCGCGCGGGAGCCTGTCCGCGTTCGTGGACGACACCCTCCGCGGAATGCCGCACCTCGCTGTGCCGTCCAACGTCATCGACGAGACCGGTCTGACCCAGCTCGCTCATCTGGTGGGGCTCTTGGCCGCGCACCACGTACCGATGAACCTCGAGGCGCTCTACGCCCACCGGTCGCCACAGCGACTGCCGATGCAGGACGGCATGGTGGCGCCGCAGTCGACGACCGGCGAACGCGCCATGCCGCTCAACGTCGCGATTCCCCTCCTCGAGCTGGATCAACCACGTCGGCCTTTCGAGAACAGGATCGGCGCCGAGCGGGTTGAGCCGACGGTGACCCTCGCAACTGCACCGGCCTGCGCCGCTGTCCCGGCCCAGCCGAGTAGCACGCGCGACCAGGTGATGCAGGCCTACCTCGCCACGATGGACCGGTTCCTGGACGTTCAGCGGTACACCATGGACGCCTCGCTGCCGGCAGACGATCCGCGCCCTCCCGTGACCGACCGGCAACGGTTCCCCCTGCTCGGCTCGGTGGTGTCGGTGATCGAAGGTGCGGAGCTGGTGGCGATCCGGCGGTTGGACGTCGAGGAGGATCTGTTCCTGCACGACCACACCTTCGGGCGACAGGTCTCAGTGACCGACCAGGCACTGCTCGCGCTTCCGGTCGTCCCCATGACCGTCAGCATGGAGATGCTGGCCGCGGTGGCTGTCGCCCTGTGCCCGGGCCAGACGGTCGTCGGTCTGCGCAGCGTTCGCGCCTCCCAGTGGATCGCGCTGGATGACGGCCACGCGACGCTGCGCCTGGTCGCCCGACGGGATCCAACCGGCGACGGCCGGGAGGTCAAGGTCGAGCTGCAGCTCCTCGGCGAAGCCGCAGCCACCGGCGAGCAGCCCGGCACCCGGGTGGTCGAGGGGGTGGTCTGCCTGGCTGACTGCTACCCCACGGCGCCGGCCCACACTCCGCTCACCCTGCGTGCCGAGCGACCCTACGAGCGGGGCGGCACAGCGCCCTTCGCCTCGGGACTCTACGGCTCGGGGCGCATGTTCCACGGCCCACGCTTTCAGGGTGTCGTCTCGCTGGATCGCTGGGGCGAGAACGGCACCGAGGCCACCTTGCAAACTCTGCCCACCCACAACCTGTTCGCCTCGACGCCCGACCCGACCCTGCTCACCGATCCAGCACTGCTGGACGCCGCCGGGCAACTCGTCGGCTTCTGGGCACTCGAACACCTCAGCGACGGCTTCACCGGCTTCCCGTTCGCGCTCGAAGAACTCCGGCTGTTCGGCACGAGCCCAGCTCCCGGCACACCGGTGCGGGGGCTGGCCCGGATCGCCTTCATGAGCGCCCGACATGTTCGCGCGGACATCGATCTCGTCGGACCGGACGGCCACCTGCTGGCCCAGCTGGTCGGCTGGACCGATCACTGCCTCGACTTACCCACCGCGCTGTCTCAGGCAATGAACAGCAGCCCACGCACCGCCGCACTCGGCGCGCCGTGGAAGACGGTGATCGACGGCCTGCCCGCAGCTGAGACGTTCCTCTGCTGGCGGATCGACGGGCTGGAGCCCGATGCGCTGGCCGCGCACGGCCGGATCCCGCAGCGGATCCTTGCTCCGTGGATTCTCAGCCGACGGGAGCGGGTCACCTGGACGAGCCTGGCGGGTTCCGAACAGTTCCGCAGTCAGTGGCTGCTCGGACGAGCGGCGGCCAAGGAGGCGGTGCGCGCGATCCTGCGGGATTCCGTCGGTCTGGACCTGTATCCGGCCGACATCGGCATCGTCGAGGACGAGCGGGGCACGCTGGGGACCGACGGGTCCTGGACCGGGCACGTCGAGCGGGCGCCGCTGGTGTCACTGGCGCACTGTGCCGGCGTCGTGGTGGCGATCGCCGGTACCGACCGGCGCTGCCAGGGCCTCGGGGTCCATCTCGAGCGCATCGACGCACCTATCGGACGCCCCACTCTCGATCAGCTCGACCGGCCCGAACGAATGCTGCTCGCCGCACTCGACGGAGCGGAACGGCTGGAGTGGGCGCTGCGCCTGCGGTGCGCCCATGAAGCGGCGGGAAAGGCGCTCGGGAACGGTCCCGAAAACCCGACCGGCCTGGCAGTCACCGACCTCGACCTGAACAGCGGTGTCGTTCGGATGAGCGCCGGACCGTCCTCGACGGCGTCGGTCGCCCCCGTCCCCGAGCCGCTGACTGTACGCACCGTCCGCGACGGCGACTGGGTCGCCGCCGTGGCCATCCGATGGGAGGAATCGATCAATGCGTGACAAGGTGGCGGTGGTGACGGGCGCCGCGTCCGGCATCGGACAGGCGTTGGCGGTCGCCCTCGCGGCACGCGGGGCCATCGTGACGCTGGCCGATCTCGACCAGCCGGGAGCGGAACGCATCGCCAAGGAGCTGGCATCCCGTTACCCGGACCACACGGCTGCGGTGGGCGTGGATGTGCAGGACGCCACCGCCGTGACCGGACTGATCCAGTCGGTCAAGGACCGGCACGGGCGGATCGATCTGCTGTTCAACAATGCCGGCATCGCCGTCGGTGGCGTAGCCGAAGAGCACACTCTGGCGCACTGGAACCGGGCCATCGACGTCAACCTGCGCGGCGTCGTGCACGGCGTGCACGCCGCCTATCCGATCATGCTCGAACAAGGCTTCGGGCACATCGTAAACACGGCATCGCTCGCCGGTCTGGTGCCCACCCCGTTCAAACTCGCCTACACCACCACGAAGTACGCCGTGGTCGGGCTGAGTCTGGCGCTGCGCAGCGAGGCGCAGGTCCACGGCGTGCGGGTCAGCGTCGTCTGCCCCGGATACGTCGACACGCCGCTGCTCAACAATGTCAACCCCGGCCTCCCACAGATGACCTACGCCCCGGACGCTCGGGAGCACGCCATCCGCCAGCAGGGCCGGCTGTACCCCCCGGATCAGCTCGCTCACGACGTACTGCGTGGCATCGACCGCAACCAGGCAGTGATCGTCGCACCGACAACCGCCCGTTTCGCCTGGCGGCTCGCCAGGTACGCCCCCTCCCTCGCCCTCCGGATCGCAATCCGAATCAGCCGAATTCCGCAGCCTTGATCATGGCGTCGTACACCGGCCCTCCGGGAAAGGGTTGGACGCGGCCGACTGGTTGGTAGTTCCAGGATCGGTAGGCGTGCTGCGGTGCTGGCGCGTCAGGACGTACCAACAGGGTGAGCCGTTCTTCGGGCAGCCCGGCGGTCAGCTCGGCATGCATCCGCCGTGCCACACCTCGGCGCCGGTAGCGCCGCCGCACCACCATCTCGATGATCGCGAACGTCCGCCCGGGGTACTCCGCAATGATGTCGTCGGGCAACGGGGTCAGCGCGCCGTCCCACCAACCCGTCCGCACAGGGAGCTGATGGCCGAAGCCGAACCCGATTGGCTCGACGTCCCACCACGCGACAACGAGCCGGAAACTGGGGTGGCCGACCCGCTGCGGCCAGCCACCCGCGAAGTCCGCCACATCCGCTGGTCCTTCGCGGTACGGCGACTCGGCGTACACCTCAGCATAGAGGTCCCCAATCACGCTGAGCTGCGCCAGAGCGGTGTCCGCACCATGGTGGTTCAGCGTGAGCTGGTCCGGTCCGGGGTGCTCCCCCGCTGTCATGCCGGGACGGGGAGCAGGCGACGGGCCGCGGCGGCGAAGGTGCGCGCCGGTGGGTAGTTCCGCTGCCCCAGCAGGTCGACGGTGCGGTGCAGATCGACGACGAGCCGCCCCGAGCCGCGCACCGCGTCCACCCGTTGCACGGCATCACCAGTGACGGCGATGGCCTCATCAAGTTGGCCGAGCTGGGTCAGCACCGACCCCAACCCGATCGTGTAAAGCGTGTGGTTACGCGGAAAGACTTCGGGGTCGACATTGGTGAGGGCGGCGCGGGCGGCTGTCTCGGCGGCTCGGCCATCCCGAGTGATCAATCCCACGCGCTTTTCATGGCTGGCGAGATCAGCCGGTCCCCAGAAGTTCAGCCAGAATGGCTCATCTCCTCGTCGCCCTTGGTCGAGCCAACGACGGGCCTCAGCGACCGAGGAGACAGCCGCCGCACGATCACCGCTTAAGGCGTGCCCGATCGCTTCCCGCGCTGCCAATAGGGACAGCAGAGTGGGAGTCGCCTGGTCCTTTGCGGCGGTCCGCGCCGCCTGGGCGAGAGCGACCACCTCCGGGCCATTGCCCGCTTTCTTGCCGGCCTGCAAAGCCATGGAGGCCAGGGCGGTCACGCGAGCCTCGGGGACACCGGCCAGGTCCGCATGATTGCAGGTTTCGAGCCACCCGCGCCGTGCCTGTTGCTGCCAACCGGCGTCAAAGGCCAGCCAGGCCACATGCTCCATCGTCGCGGCTGCGACGCTGTGTAACTCGTCCCCTACCGAAGGCAGATAACTGCCACGCGCCAGAGCGTCCTGCAGCCGCTGCGCCATTTCGGCGGCCAGTTCATAGACGGGGCCGCCGCCGTGATGATCATCTAACTCGATCAGGCGGTTCAGCGCCGTCCAGCACTGCACGACCTGGGCTGCATCAATCCGGCCTGCGGTCGCGACTCCCTGTGGGAGCAACGCGGACACGGCCAGGGCCACACCACCACTGAGCACGTGACGTCGATCCACAGGATCTAGGGTACGACGCTGGTCCGGAGCGAGCCCAAGGACAGCGGGCGGCACTCCCAACACCTGCGCCAGGTCGGCCAGCACGTCGATGTCCCGCGCCGAACGGGTCTTCCCGCACTCAATCCGGGAAATGGTGGGCTGCGAATACCCCGACCGTATCGCAAGGTCCTGCTGAGTCCACCCGAGCGCCTGGCGGATCAACCGCACAATCATCCCGGCGTGACCAGTCGCCAAAGCAACACGACCCTGTGGTGACCCCAGAAGCGCAACGACCAAGCGCGAATGGTCCATGATCGCCACCTCCCTCATCACCAGGATCTCGTCACCCCGGGCGCACACCGCTCACTCCGAGTGGCTGCACTGTACCGATCCATGCACCCTGCCTCACGCCCTATTCAAGTCTGCATACGCCGCAGCGCCACCGCCCACCGCAGGCCGATACTCACCACGTGCTATCAAAGAAGAGCCCCGTGCACGAGCTGATCGTGAGCCCATTCATGGGTCACTATCTCGTGCTTCACCCGGGTTTCCCGAAAGGGGTGAAGATCCCACACAGTAAATATCGGGAACTGGAACAGGCCGTCGAGGCTAATGACCTGTGCCCTGCCTGGTTGACTGAAGCCGTTCATCGGGCCTGGGAACTTGATATCTCGGGTCGATTGTTGAGCGAGCTGATCGTCGTCCGGAGGCAGACCCCGTATGAGTACGGTCGTGCCTCCTACGAGCTGAATCTCGGCTGCAACTACGCCTGCAAGCACTGCTACCTGGGCATTAAGGAGTTCGCCGGTCTGTCGTGGCCGGATCGGGAGCGCCTTCTCCAGACTCTGCGCGACGCCGGAGTGCTGTGGCTGCAGATCATCGGCGGTGAACCGATGATCGATAAACTCTTCGCCGCGACTTACTCGCTGGCACACGAGCTCGGGATGATGATTGAGATCCTGACCAACGGGTCACGGCTGTCGAATCCGCTGATGCTCGACCTGCTCACATCACGTCGGCCACACCGCATCACGCTCAGCGTGTATAGCGCTACCGAGGAGAGCTACGACGGCCTAACCCAGCGGCGCGGAGCGTACAACACCTTCACCCGCGGTCTGGACACAGCACACGAGGCCGGTCTCCCGTTGGATCTCAGCGTGATCATCACCAAGGACAATGCTCACGAGGTGGATCAGATGCACGCGCTGGCCGAGCGTTACGGCGTGGCCTTCCGTGACTATGTCAACATGTCGCCGACGATCTACGGCGGTGCCGAGAGTCTGTCGTCACAGTCAGCCGAGTACCTCACCAAACGCACGCCGTTCACCGGCTGCGACGCGGGGCACGCCTTCTTCCACGTTGACCCGCATGGCATGGCCAGCATCTGCAAGGTCGGCCGTGACCCGCAGATCTCGCTCCTGAAGGAAGGGGCCGAAGGGCTGCACCGCCTCGGTGGTGTCGCCGACAGTCTGCTGCTCCGCCAAGGAGGCTGCGCCGGCTGCACGCTGAGCGTCAGCTGCGGCACGTGCATGCCGATGGTCACCCTGTTCCGCAAAGCCAAGGCACCACTGGCCAACTACTGCCAGCACACCGAAGGGAGGAATTAGCCAATGACACCTGTCCTGGTGGAGCTCACCCCACCCCGCCCCACCGACCGTGAGGAGATCGTCATCATCGACGATGTGGATGCACTGACCGACGCTGCGGTCGTGATGGGCTGCGGAGACGACAACCCGTACCGGTGACAACTGTCCACGCCCCCGAGATGGCCCCAAATGTCCGGGGCTATCTCGGGCCACCTGCTCACAGGGATGCCGTGGTGACTGCCAGACTCGACTGGGAATACGTCCGCAGCCTCATCGAGAATCAAACCGGCCCCGTACTCGTGGCAGAGCCCATCACCGAGGGACTCAACTCCGAGATCGCCGTCGTCGTGCACACCAGCCTGGGTGCGACGTTCGTCAAAGGGCTGCGCAGCGACCACCGACGGGTCTGGACCCAGCAGCGGGAAGCGGAGATCAACCCCTACGTTCTGACGGTCACGCCCCGATTGCGGTGGCATGTCGAGACCGACGGATGGAACTTACTGGGGTTCGAGCGCGTGAACGGCCGACGCGTCGACTATTCACCCGGATCACCCGACCTGCCTAAGGTCGTCCACGTCATGCGACGCCTCGCCGAGATCCCCTGTCCCGGCCTTCCACTCAAAAGCGCGCCACAGCGCTGGGCGTCGTACACCCACGATCCAGAGCTGTTCACCGGCGACCAGTTGCTGCACACCGAATGGAGCCCCGGCAACGTCCTGATCAACGACACAGCCCACCTCGTCGACTGGGCCTGGCCCACCCGAGGGGCCGCCTGGATCGACCCGGCGTGCTGGGTGGTCTGGCTGGTGGCGTCGGGCCACAGCCCACAGTCAGCACAGGACTGGCAGCGCAGCTCACCGCCTTTCGTTTGGCGCCCTTGGAAGCCCTCAATGCGTTCGCGCGGGTGCAGGCTGCCCTGTGGAACGGGATCGCGCACGACGACCCGAAACCGTGGGCAGAACGCCTCGCGAACGCCGCCCGGCAGTGGGCCGAGCATCGCAGCACGTCAACCCGCAACAGAAAGAGCGAATGTTCGTGAGCACCGGCTCCGCACCGGCTATCCACCCCTACGAGCGCCTCACCACCCCAGATGACGAGGACGTGCTAACCCTGGCCGATCCCGAACCGGTTGTGCAGGCTGTCCAGCTCCCACACCCGGCGTGATGCCCGCCGATGCAGCACGCTCACCAGATCCCGGGCGATCGGATCGTTCCGGAGCCGAACCGGCGCCAATCGGTCGGCAGTGTCCAGATACCGGATCGCCGCCGCGTCACGGTTCGGTCCGTCCTGCACCAGCGCCCGAGCCAGATCAAAATACAGCGCCGCTGATCTCTCGTGGCTCTCCAGCGCGGCCACGTCCAGCGGCATTCGGGTAGCTATCTCGTAGGCCCGGCCGCCCTCACCCAGCTCGACACCTATCCCCAACTGCCACACCGCGACGTTGGTCGGACCGAAGTGCATGCGCATTCCATTGCACTCACCGATCCGAGTGGCGATCTTCCCGGCCTCGGCCAGATGAGCCTGCGCGTCGTCATTCCGCTGGCCCCGCGCCGCGCACTGCGCCTGCACCAGATGCGCGAAACCGAGCATCTCCGCGGGCAGCGTGTTCGCATCGCTCAGCCGAGCTGACGCCCCCAGCTCGTCAATCCCGGTGGTGAGTACCCGCAAGGCGCGGCCACGCGCGCCGAACTCCACTAGCCTTATTGCCCAAATCCAACGGGCGAGGCCGATCAGCCCGGGGTCGCCCTGCTGACAGGCCATGTCGTAGCCACGTCTGGACGCCGAGATCGACAGGTCACCATTGCCGGCCAGCCGCATCGCGACATCGCCGGCCACGACGCAAACCCGCACCAGCGCGGTGAACGCGCGGTCTCGCTCGGCCCCTCCGGCCGTCAGCGCGTGCGCCTGCAACTCGACCAGCAGCCTGCCCAGATCACGCCCGGCCAAGGCGAACCGGCCCTGATTACGATGCTCATCTGCGCTGTCAGCCCAGACCACCAACTCATCGAGCAATCGCGGCGTGATATCCGGCACATCATCAGGTCCGAAGTCGTTGAGCGCCAGGCTGATGCCTGACAACGCTGCCCGCCCCTCAGCGGTCGCCCGGTCCGGCGCCAGATACGGCTGGCCGGTCAGATCCGCCACCGAGCACCCCAGCGCCTCGGCCAGGTCCTCGATCAGGCCCCGCCGGTTGAACCCGCGCTCCCCGCGTTCCAGCATCGACAGGTATGGCTTGCTGATGCCGGCGAGCCCGGCCGCCACGATCATACCCAGCCCACGCCGACGGCGGATCATGCGCAGCCGCCCACCGATCGTGCGCGCGTCATCCATTCGAGCACCACATCATGCACCGGAGTTACGGACCTCATCCATGCCATGAGGTGATGTCAGGCTACGTGCCGAACCACCCGATCGACCGCGCAGCGCACAGATCATGCTGGAGCTGGCTCGGCCACGGCGCATCACCACATACCCGCCACGGTCCGGGGCGCCCAACTGGAGGGTTCAGTCTGACAAGTTGTCCTGCCCACACTCCTTATCTTGGAGGGGATCGTGGCGCCTACGGTCGCGTACGGCCATCACCACTACCAGTAGCGTGATCACCAGGGTGGGTACCACGAACGGCAGGGCGGCGATGATCGGGTGGTGGGCCAGCACCACCTCGTCCGCGAGCACCCTCATCAGGTCGCCCGCGCGCTGTGGGGCACCTGCGGTGCCGGCGCACCAGCCGGCGCAACCATGGCGGCCGCTCGGGCCACTCGGGAAACGCCCCAGCCGAGCAACAGCAGCAGCATCAGCGCGCAGGTCAGCACCACCGTCGAGGCGGTGGTCCACAACCAGCTGGGCACGCCTTCCTTGATCTCTCGCTGCAGGATCGGCTGCTCATCGACCACATCCCGGGTGAACTGCGCCAGCGCCGGGACTTCGGGTTCGCCGATCACCTCGTCCAAAGGTAGGTAGACCGGCACCGCGGCCAGCGTGCGACCGTCGTGCAGTCGGATCAGCGTCTTCCAGTCCCCGTGCAGCGGCATCGGCTCGGTGGTCCGGTAACGGCCGTCCCCGAGCGGCACCAGATGGTCGACGTGCAGGTCGCCGCCCTGCCAGGCGGTGAGCGTCAGCCAGGATGGATCGTCGATCGCGGACGCCGGGATGATCCGGACCACGGCCTGTCCGGCGTCGGGCATGTCCGAACCGGCCACCCGGGTGATCGTGACTTCGGCCCGCACACCGTCGGGCACGGTGATCACCAGCCCGTTGGCGACGCCCACGCCGAGCACGAGGAGGCATCCGATGAACAGCGGACGGGCCACAGCGGGCCGAGGCAGCCTGCCCTGCAAGCCCATAGCCAACAGCGCACCGCCGATCCCGCCCGCGAGCCCGCCCGTCACCGCCATGAGCGTGCCCTCGACGAGGATGTCGGTAGTCCACGGCAGCCGGAACGCCACCTGAGTCCAGGCGTACTCGGCGGCGAATCCCGCAGTACCGATGAGTAGACCACCGACGACGCCGAGTGTGAGCGGGCCCGACGTTCGCGGGCGCAGCGCCAGCAGCACCGCCGCGAGCTCCACGAGCAGCGCCTCGGCCAGGTACAGCGGGATGCTGGCGAACGGCTCCCCGAGGATCGGCCCGACGATCACCGCGGTCCCACCGCGCAGCACGACATAGAAACCCACAGCGAACAGCGTGCCGCCACGACCCATCCACAACCGGGCAGCGACCAGGGCACCCGCGGCGGCCATCGCGATGAGCAGCGGCTGGTGCACCATCCGGAACTGCGGCACGCCGAAGTCCCATTCGCCCTGGAACACCGACAGCCCGGCGAGCAGCCCTCCCATGATCATGCCGCGTCGGACGAAGAGGCCGAGCGAGGTGACCGTTTCGGCCTGACCGGCGCTGCGGCGAGCCAGCCGTCCCTCCTGTTCCAGCACCGCGAGGCCGATCAAGGACAGCCCCGCGCCGCCGATCAACATCAGGTGGGTGGGGCCCCACAGCGTCACGTCCTGGCCGAAGAGCCGGTGCCAGACGTCGTCGAGCGGGAAGCCCAGCAGGGCGAAGAAGCCCGCGCTCGCGATCAGCACCCCGCCCACCGGCGCGTACCAGTCGCGGGTGATCCGCACCGCAGCCGGACCGGGCCGCTGTCCCACCGGGAGCACCATGGCCAGCACACCGGAAGCGAAGACGCCGAACAACCCGAACATGATCGGGTAGTGCGCGAGGTTGGCCAGCGGCCCCTCGTCGCGCCCATCAGCAATATGCAGCGAGACGTCCCAGTACATTCCCAGCAACGCGGTGATCAGGGAGAACAGCGCGAGAGTCGAGGGCAGTTCGACCCAACCGGGCTGCCCGGCGCTGAAGGGCCAGCGCTCAGTTGTTCTGGCCAGCCACCGCAGCACAGGGATTCGACCGGTGCGGTGACCGTAGCCCAACAGCAGCAAACCGGCGGTGAGTAGGGCCGCAGCCGTGGACGCGAGGACGATCTGATCGAGCGCGGCTCCGCCTGCGGGCCGCACCTCCTGGGCCAACGCGGGAAACCCGGCGGCCGCCTCAAACACGATCGCTGCCATGGTGCCATGTAACACCATGGGACGCTACATGTCACGCATCCATGTAACATTAAACGACGTCACTACTCATGGCGACAGCGCGGTTCCCTTGAGCTACCTCCCACAGGCTAGACGGACCTCGCCTACCGCCCATTGCGTTCGACCCCGCTGGCCAGCTGCTCGGTAATGAACGCTTCGACGGCCTCGGGCATTGTGGAGCGGAAGGCCGCCAGCAACGCCTGCGCGGCGACAGGCTGCAATGCCTCGACGATCCGGCACACCTCGGACAACTCATTGTGTGGCCTGCCCTGAGCCACATATTCACGCCACACGGTGTCGCGAAACAAGCCGATATACAGCTCAGAAATCGCTCGGACATGGCGGAGCAATTCAGGGCGCAGTGCCATGACCGCCTCGACCGGGATACCGATGCGTACTGTCTGCGCGCCGGCCCGAAGCAAACCCGGATTGGTGATTCGGACCCTACCCTCCCCCACCGGCTCAAGTATCCCGTCAGCGTGCAGGCGCTCCAGCGTCGATGGCGTCGGTTCGATGCCGAGCCAATCGGCGAGCTCGGAGTATGGCATCTCCTCCGGCTCCTCGGACTGCCAGGGAGCAAGGATGCCGCGGTAGAAGGCGAGGGCCTGCTCGGCCGAGCGAGCGGGGGTCTGCTGCACCACCGCCTCGATAGCGGCCAACGAGAAGCCCTGCTGCTGCAGCCCGGCGACGAGCTGGAGGCGGGCGAGGTGCTCGGCGTCGTAGTAGGCGGTCCGGCCGCGCAGCTGCGGCGGAGGTAGCAGCCCGCGGCTCGCGTGCGCGCGGACGTTACGCACCGTCATCCCAGCACGCGCCGCAAGCTCATCGATCGTCAGGCCAGCATCCGGAGCGGTCACGGAGGTGATGTTACCGCGCCGGATGTCACATCAAATTGTGTCAATGTCGCTACTTCGGGTGACGCATGTCTGATCGCCATTCTCCGACACCTGGTTCCTAGGCCGGGAGCAAAGAACTCGACGCATCTGTCGATTCGTCACCACTATGCAGCTTGTCAACCGCGGACAATCCTTTCGAACCAACGCGGTCACCGAAGAAGGAACACCGAAGTCCGCCACGCCGGCCAGATGGCCGACGGTCACCGACCAGCGACTCGATCGACGTCACCGCCGGCACCGACGAGCGACAGACCTTCCGCCTGGCCATCGGCGCCGGGCATTATTGCGCGGCAGTGTCAGACCGGGCCTCGATCACATCGCTCCGGTTGGCCCTCCGACCAAAGGGGAATTCGAATATGTTAAGTACCAACCCGCACCCCGACGCATTACAACACGCCGAGGAACGCGACCAAGCGGGCGAGCTCAGTGCTCCTTCATCACACGTCCCGGGCGATCGAGCCGGCCCACCCGCCGTGATCAATCCGGTAGAAACCCAGCTCAGCGTGCTACTGCGGCAAACGCAATGGCTGCTCGACGACGCTGCCCATGACATCCCCGCGGGCCGTTATCACCTGAATCAACGCGACGAACTCGCCAACGTTCTCGAGTACGTCGCCGGTGTCGTCCGCGCCACCAAGAATACAACCATGATCGACAATAGTGACGAGTGATGAGTAATCAGTGGATGACGGTGATGGCATACACCGGGCAGGCCATCGCCCCCACCTCGGCCGCAGACTCCAGCTCAAGCGGAACCTCCGGGTGGCGGATCAGGCAGTACCCCCCTTCATCCAGGTCGTAGACCTGGGACGCGACGGCGTTGCATTGACCATGGCCTTCACAGATGTCCGGGTCCACTTCGACACGCATGGCCTTATTCCGCCGCCTTCCTCGTCCGCCTTGTCGGGCAGTGCTGGTTCCTCACCTGGTCTGACAAGCTGGTACGTACCGTACTCAGACTGGTTGAGCATCCTGAAGCCACCTCCCGCAGCAGCCAGCGGTCGAACCGCCATGCGCTGCCGAACGAACGACTGGAGTCACGATCCGGAAGTGGACGAGTTCCTGTGGCACAGACACAAAGGGTGACCCAGGCGTGACAGTGGTGCTCCCCGGTCGTTACGCAAGGCAGGTAGGACCCCGGCATAGGTAGCAGGGCTGAGATGCCACTCGGAGGTGGACGCGTGAACCGCAGGTTGCGGCGTGCGGTGTTCGAACGGCTTGCCGCGGTCGAGGAGCTGGCCGTCAGGGCCAGTTCGCAGCCATCGGATCAGGTGGATCGTTACCGCCTCAGGACCATCGCCGATGAATGGCGCCGGGTACTCATCGAACACCAGCCGAACCTCAACGGTCACTGTCCGGCATGCTCCGGTTGGCTGCGCAGTCGACGTTGGCCCTGTCAGGTGTGGGTGACCGCACATGAGCGCCTCATCGGTGGTGCACCTAAGCAGACGACGTGGTCAGTCAAGAAGGCCACGAAGTCCGACCGGTTTCGCCATCCGCGCCGGGTAGAGGTGATTCCCAGGCAGGTCTGCGCTCCAACAGCCCTCGAGCAGCCCGACAATGGCGAGATCCACCGGGTACCTGTAGCCGGCCATGGACAGACCGGGTCACATTCCCAGCGAGGCCGGCTCTCCCAGACCTGATCATGCCGGGCAGCCACATAATCTGGCGGTCGTGCCCGAACAGATAACCTCCACCCGACGTGGCTGGATCCGCCGGCTCGCGGCGGTATGTTGGGGGCACCCGGTCCTCACGGTGTCGGCGCTGCTTGCCGCCGGCATCGGAGTCGGGATGGAAGCTGCCACCCCGCTGCTCACCCGGGTCGCCGTGGACGACGCGTTGGTGGGTCGGACCACCCGGCTCGGCTGGCTGGTCGGTGCACTGGCCGGAGTGGCGTTGCTGCGGTTCGGCGCCGCCTTCGTACGTCGCTACCTCGGTGGCTGGCTGGCCCTGGATGTGCAGCATGATCTGCGGGGTGCGGTGTTTCATGCCGTGCAGCGCCTCGACGGGGCCAAGCAGGACAGCCTGCGTACCGGACAGGTTGTGTCCCGGGCCATCTCCGACCTGCAACTGGTCATGGGCCTGCTGTCGATGGTGCCGCTGGTGGCGGGCATGCTGGTGCTCTTCGTCGTGGCGCTGGGCGCCATGCTCTGGTTGTCCCCGCTGCTCACGCTAATCGCGATGGTGATAGTGCCGGCAGCGGGACTGGTCACCGTACGGACGCGGCGCACGCTGTTCCCGGCGACCTGGGCGGCCCAGCAGCGGGCGGGCGATATCGCCGAGCACGTCGAGGAGACCGTCACGGGGGTGCGGGTGGTCAAGGGCTTCGGCCAGGAGGCTCGCGCGGTATCGCGACTGGAGGACCGCGCCCGGCAGCTGTTCGCCGAACGGATGCGGGTGGCCCGGCTGGACGCCACGTTCGCACCCACCCTCACCCTGTTCCCCTCGTTGGGTCAGGTCGCAGTATTCGGTCTCGGTGGCGCGCTGGCGCTGGCCGGGACGATCAGCGTGGGCACCTTCATTGCGTTCATCGCATACCTGGCAATGCTCATCGGCCCGGCCAGGATGATCGCAAGTCTGGTGGTCAACGCGCAGCTGGCCCGGGCGGGTGTGGAGCGGGTCTATGAACTGATCGATTCCCAGCCCGAGGTACGGGAGGCACCCGATGCGGTCGAGCTGCCGGATGGGCCGTTGGCGGTGCAGCTCGACGACGTGCACTTCGGGTACTCCCGCAGCGAGCCGGTGCTCGAAGGGGTGTCCCTGCGGGTCGAAGCGGGGGAGACACTGGCGCTGGTGGGAACACCCGGCTCGGGCAAGTCCACCGTCTCGCTGCTGCTGCCCCGGTTCTACGACACAGCGCAGGGCGCCGTGCGAATCGGCCTCCCGGGCGAACTCCTCGACGTCCGGAGGCTTCAGCTGGCCTCGCTGCGTCGCGCGGTGGGGATGGTGTTCGAGGAGGCGTTCCTGTTCTCCGACACGGTGCGGGCGAACATCGCCTACGGGTGCCCGGACGCCACTGACGAACAGGTGCACGCAGCCGCGCGGGCGGCGGCCGCACACGACTTCATCACCGCGCTGCCGGGCGGATACGAAACGACCATCGGCGAGCGGGGACTGACCCTGTCCGGTGGCCAACGCCAGCGGATCGCGCTGGCCAGAGCGCTGCTGTCCGAGCCACGAGTCCTGGTGCTCGACGACGCGACCTCAGCGGTCGACACCACCACCGAAGGGATCATCCACGCCACCCTGCGGACAGTCACCGCGCAACGCACGACCCTGCTCATCGCTCACCGTCGCTCCTCGTTGACACTCGCCGACCGGATCGTGGTGTTGGACAGCGGGCGCGTGGTCGACATCGGCACTCAGTCCGAGCTGACCGCCCGGTGTCCGCTGTTCCGCGCGCTACTCGCCGGTCCCGGCGAAGCCATCGAGGACATCAGCACGTCACCCCAACCGGCGGCATCTGCACCCGGCCAGGATGAGATCACCGAAGCGCTGTGGCCTGCGCACACTCCCGACAGCGTCTCCGATGGCGCCTCCGATGGCGAACGGGCCGACCGAAGAGCGCAAGCCACTGCGGCCACCGGGCGGGGTGGCCTGACCGCAGGCCTGGCAGGCAGTGTCGGGCCTACCCCGGAGCTGCTGGCGGCAGTGGCCGCACTGCCGCCGGCCCGCGAGCAGGTGCGCGTCAAGGGGATCGACCCGACCGCACCGAATCTGGGTGCCCGGCTCGGATTCGGTGCCGGGGGGCTGCTGCGACCGGTTCGGGGATGGCTCACCCTCGCGGTGGCGCTGGTCGGGTTGGACGCACTGGCGACGGTGGCGTTCCCCACGTTGGGCGGGCTGGCGGTGAATGCCATCACCCGGGGCACACCGAACCTGCTCGCGATCGTGGTGGCCGCTGGACTCGGGCTGGTCATCGCCAGCTGGTTCGTCATGGCGGCCCACACGGTGGTCGCGGCACGGGCCGGGGAGACGCTGCTCTACCTGCTGCGGGTGCGCAGTTTCGCGCACCTGCAACGACTCGGGCTGGACTATTACGAGCGCGAGATGGCCGGGCGCATCATGACCCGGATGACGACCGACGTGGACGCGCTGTCCACGTTCCTGCAGACCGGGCTGTCCACGGCGCTGGTCGCCATCCTCACCCTGGTCGGAGTCGCCACCGCGCTGCTGCTCACCGATGGTTCTCTGGCGTTGGTGGCGATGCTCGGCCTCCCGGTGCTGATCGTCGCCACGGTGGTGTTCCGCAGGGTGTCCGTCGCGGCGTACACCGAGGCCAGGGAACGGGTCAGTGAGGTGAACGCCGACCTGCAGGAGAACGTCACCGGAGTTCGGGTGGCCCAGGCGTTCACCCGAGAACGGCTCTCGGCCCGCAACTTCACCGCTCGCAGCGAGGCGTACCGCCGCAGCCGACTGCGTGCCCAACGCTGCATCGCCACCTACTTCCCCTTCGTCGCAATGTTGTCGGACCTGGCACAGGCCGCCGTGCTCGGCGTGGGGGCCGCCCAGGTGGCCGCGGGCACCGTCACCCCCGCTGTACTCACCGCGTTCCTGCTCTACCTCGGGTTGTTCTTCACGCCTGTGCAGCAGCTGTCTCAGGTCTTCGACAGCTACCAGCAGGCCGCGGTCGGGCTGCGACGCATCCGTGAGCTGCTGAGCACCCAGACTTCGGTGCCATCCCCCGGTGGCGGCGTGGTGCCGGTGCCTGCGCGGCTACGAGGGGAGGTGGAGCTACGCGAGGTCACCTTTCGCTATTCCAGCGCTACCGCGCCCGCATTGGCCGGGGTGTCCCTGCGTATCGCCCCCGGGGAGACGGTGGCACTGGTGGGAGTCACCGGGGCGGGCAAATCCACCCTGATCAAGCTGATGGCCCGGTTCTACGATCCGGTCGAAGGCGCGGTCCTGGTCGACGGGGTAGACCTGCAACGCTACGAACCGGCCGCGTTCCACCACCGGCTGGGAGTGGTACCGCAGGAAGCCCATCTGTTCCGAGGTGACGTCGCAAGCAACATCAGCTACGGCAGGCCCGAGGCGTCCCCCGCCGACGTAGAGCAGGCCGCCCGGCGGATCGGAGCGCTGGACGCGATCGCCGCGCTACCGCACGGGTTCCGCCAGCCCGTCGGCGAGCGCGGGCAGGGCCTGTCCGCCGGCCAGCGCCAGCTGCTCGCGCTGGCCCGCGCCGAACTCGTGGAACCCGACCTGCTATTGCTCGACGAGGCCACCGCCGCCCTGGACCCGGCCACCGAGTCGCTGGTGCTGGCCGCAGCGGACCGCCTGACCTCCCGACGCACCACCGTCGTCATCGCCCACCGGCTGGCCACCGCCGCCGCTGCCGACCGGATCATCGTGCTCGACGGCGGTCGGATCGTGGAGCAGGGCGGCCATCACGAACTGCTCGCCACAGGCGGCCACTACGCCCGACTATGGGCCGCAGGCTCACCCGACGGCACCGTCGCCGCCTGACAACTCTGGGGTGAAGCGTGGTGGCAGGTGAGCCGACGTTCGGGCTGGCAAACTCCCACTACCGACTCACGACTCGATGGCCTGCGCCTCAACAAAGCCGGAAGATCCCTTCCAGACATTGGACAAATACCATTCGCCGTTCGGCAGCACGCCGATGATACTTGGGCTCGGTGGATCGACCTCCGACCCTCCCGCTCCGACTGTCACCGGCCGAGAATTCGCGTCGGGGCGCTCCCGGAACACAGCATCGGGTGCGATCAGCAGTTCACTACTCGGGTTGACCGGAGTGATGATGAGTGGATCGCATGCCTCAGGCACTACGCCGTCGCAGAACTCGTAATGAGCCAATTCGTAGGTCCACCCGTTCCATCGGTAGACCGTGTAGAGTGGCTGCCCGCTGATCCAGTTATTCGTCGTCAAGATGTCTTTGACCTCATCTGCGCCCACATCCCTCGTCCTGGGTGTCGAAGAACCCAGCAGTGCGAACGGCATCGTGTACTCACCAGGCGCTGTTGTCATATACACCTCCAGCGCGCAGCCACCAGATCCGCAGAATGCCGGAGTTGTATTATGCACGAAGTAGTCGGTCAGTCCGTCGCCGTTGAGGTCGTCGCTTCGCAGAATCTCGAAATCCAAGTCAGCGGGTTCGAACCCAGGAATGAGCTCGCGGTTGCTCTCGAGAAGCTCGGCCCGCAAGAAGCTCTCGAAAGCAATCCGCTGCTGCTGTGGAGTGCGTTGCTCGGCGCTGTGCTGCTGCTCTTCAGCGATACGTTGCTGCTGCCAGAAGATCCCACCCGTTATTGCGATCAGTACGACCGTGCCGGCAACCCAGCTGACGATCCTTCGGCGGCGACGCCGAACGTCTCGGCGCCAGAGCGTGTCGAAGTCAACGCCCAATACATCTGCAACGATCCGCAGAAATCTGCGCCGGTCGAGGCCACGCCGCAGCCGGCAGTCGACCCAAAGAAGTCCGGAGCGGCGCAGGGCGGCCGGCATGGGCTCGCGGCCTGGAAGCCCGTTGGGCTCACCATCCACAACGATTATGACGACGCGGTCGGTGCCACGTGTACCTACGAAATGGTCAACTTCGTAGTTGACATACGGGGATGCCGCTGCAGTGGGCGAGGCAACCACGATGAGCGCCCTCGACTCGTCGAGCGCCGCGCGTAACCGATCATCGAGAACACCCGATGCCGGCATCTCGTCATCGTCGCGGAACACCGGTCGCAATCGTCGTACGGACGGAACCTCGTCTGGCAGCTCCTGCCGAACGGATCGGGGAATCGAGTAATTTTCCAGTCGCCTGTGCAATGATCGAGCTTGATCTTCGTCGTCCCAGCTGTAAGAAATAAATGCCCAATAGCGGTGGCAGCGCGAGGTCGGGGGCAGTGAGCTTGCAGTCGTCCGTTGTGTCACAGGGCCACCTCCATACAGCAATACGTCACTTCGTGCTGACCGCAGAATATGCTATAGCGAGATTGCATGCTCAGCCTAGCAATGCTTCGGCCCATTCACCTCGTCAGCGGCGCCAGTGATGCTGACACCGCTACGGGGCAACCGGTTCCAGCTGCCACTGACCGAATTCAATTTCTAACACCCTATAGACGTCAGTGAGACGGGTCAGGTTGTGTCAGGTTGTGATGCCCATCCAGTCCGTACTAGTCGTCGGACTGCTGTTCGTCCTGCTGACCGATGAGTGAGGTCAACAGCGTGACGATCTGCTGCTGCCCGGCGGCGGTCGCGTCGAATTTGCCGCGCATCTCGGTGAACCCGTTGCCCATCGTCTCCTCCAAGTTGCCCACCTTCTCCTCAAGACGGTCCACCTTCCCCTCAAGACGATCGAACCGCGCAGCGGTCTGCACGCCAAGCGCGTTGATCGCCTTGCGGTTCGCGTCGACCTTCACGGTGAGGTCAGCCAGATCACGGTCGCGGGCAGCGGCCAGATGTCGGGCGGCCGCAGCATCTGCGGCCACGTCTTCGAACCGGGCCTCTAACGCGGCCACGCGGGCTTCGAGATCGGACGGGTGAGCCACACCGGCAGCGTACCGGGCCCGGTGATCGGAAAAGGTGTCGCAAGGTTGAGTCACGGTGCAGGGACCCACCCCTGGCACGTACGGGTCAGGAGGTGGTCGTCATGGGTCCAGGCGCCGCCGCAACGGACGCCACCGCGTGCGTGCAGGTGTACTCGCGGCGGGGGCTAGCCTGGAAGTGGTGCCCGCGACCCGCGCAAGAGACGGATAGAGGCGAGCTTCAGCCGTGTCCACCAGCAGTCCCGCAGCCGATGACCGTGCCGTACAGTTCGGCC
>JBOHHE010000446.1:0-2525 GCA_050700355.1 Pseudonocardiaceae bacterium | reverse complement strand
GCCGATCAACTGGCCGGAGAAATGCTGAACTTGAGCTTCGAGCAGAGCGTTGCGGGCTTCGGTGGTGGGCGCTAGTCGCCACGCGGCAACGGCGGCGAGCATTGACTTTCCTGGACTTTTGGGACGCAGTGTCACCGACTCTGCCGCAACCGCGCGAGAGATCGCCGTTTGTTGTTGCTCGCGGGCGATCCCCAGTTGGATATATGCGATGATGGCGAACACAATCGCCAGCACGGTGAGCACCGATAATGCACTCAAGCCCACGCGCAGCAGCCGCATGGCGAGTTTATGTTGCCGGACATCCTCACCGACGAGTTCATCCTTGGGTTTGTCGTGCAGTGTGGCGGCCAGCTCTGCCACACTGTCGAGAAAGTCCGGGTTCTTGAGGGACAGGTCTTCCTCGTTGCGTACCTTCGTCAGGTTCACCCACAGCGGTTCCTTGCCGAACCAGCCGCACAGTGAGTCGGGTAAGGCCGTGGTACGGCTCCAGTCGAAATCCTCGGCATGCGCGTCCCAGACGATCTCGCCGTCCGTCAGTCCAATGTGGAGTGGGCGCCTGGGCTCAATGCGCTGCCATGTTTCCACTTCCCGCCGAACCCAGTATGACTTCGCGGATTCGGGCGAGGCAAGCAGGATGAAGCAGCCCGACGCGGTCAACGCCGATTCGATCGTCGACCACAGGTCCTCGTTCGCGGACAAGCTTCGTCGATCACAAAAAACGTACAGCGCCCGCCGACGATTCCACCGGCGGGCGAACCTGTGCAGCGCATCTCGGAGCGCCGGACCCAGTCTTTCGTCCACCGCGTGGCTGTACGAGATGAAGGCGTGGTATCGCGTAAGCCTCTGCGCCGACGTCATGCGATCCCCGCCAACTTGTCGCCCGGTCCCTACCTCCGTTTGTCGACACTGTTGGCGGTGCCGTTACTGGTTTCGGTGGCTCGGCAACTTCTGCCGACCCGCCGGTCGGCCGCCACGTCGACCCCAGCACGGGCGCTCCAACGGCATGTGGACCGGCAGGTAGCCGTGCCTGCTGTCGGACCTGTCCGTGGCCCCGGCCGTGACTGTACGGGGCACCTTTAGTGGCTGGGTTCCCATCGTGCGCCAGCCACAGGCTGCCTTCCTGGAACAGCTCACACGCACCTTTGGGGTACTGTTGGGGTATGCGTGTGCCGTTGGAGGAGGTTGCCTTCACTGAGTTCATCCAGCGTCCCACCGCCGCCACCGGGCGGCTGGCCACCGTGCGCGCACTACGGCTGCGGCGACGTGACGCGGACGATCTCGTCGTCATGTCGGCGGTCCGGGCGGAACGTGAGCGAGAGGTCATCGAGCTCACCGCGCGCCTCCTCACCTCCCTGGTCCACCATCCCCACGGGCACGCGCTGCTCCAAGAACTACTTCCCGAGGTTCTGCCCTGGGTCCGGTTCCTCCCCGCCGCCGACCGTCACCTCCTGATCCAGGAGCTCACCGAAGTGACCGAGGCCGCCGCCGCAATCGACAACGTGGCGCCGATCGCTCAGCTGCTCCTGGAATGGCGTCATACCGCCGAAGTGCATGCCGATCCCGAACTGCACGCCCTGCTGTCGACGCCCCGGGCAGAAGACCACGGTCCGGCGCTGCCCCCTGACTTCCAGGACGGCGAGTGAGCCCCAAACGTGGCGATCACGCCGCGCCGCATCGGCGAAGAATACGACCTCCGCTTCGACAACGCCGAAAGTGCTAAAGGCTGGGACGAACTCGCTCGCGCGGCGCCCGCGAATCTGCGACGCGCCTTCGAGGCGATCCGGGATACCCCTCGGCCGGTTCCCTCCACTGAACGGCACCACCGGCTCCACGGTGGTCTGTCCACCGCCAACCGTAAAGGAGCCGACCTGGAACAGTGGCAGTTCGAGGTCACCGGCAGTGGGCGTATCTGGTACCTGATCGAGGATACGACACGCACCGCATGGATCACCTACGCCGGAATCGGGCACCCCAAGGCAACCGACCGCTGAGACAACAGCCAGTCACGCCTCGCCCGCGGGGTCGAACATGCATGCCCGTGGGCAGCGGGTTGGATTGGTGTACATGGTGTGTTTCGGTGTCCGGGCGGTGTACTCGCCGTGTCGGGGTTCCCTGGTGGGTGTGGTCGGGTTACGGTGCGCTACCACTATCCGATCGTGACCATGGAATCTGGGGATGACGGACTCGATCGCTACTCACCCGCTGGCTGTTGTGCTGACCGAGCTGGGTTGGCGACCCGAGGTACTGGCCCGCCGGCTGAACGGCTTCGCCGCGCTGCACGGGCGCGGCGAGCAGGTGCACCTCAAGACGCCTTATAAATGGCTGCACGGCAGTGCGCCGCGTTCTCCGTGGTCCGCGCTGGCACTCGCGCTGCTGACCGAGGAGTTGGGACGGACCATCACCGCGGCCGAGCTGGGGTGGCGCGGTGCTGGCGTGGAGGCGGTCCCGGCTCTCAGCGGCCTGGTACTCCCCTGGACCGCGGCCGGGAGCTTGCGCGCGCTGCGGGTGGTCACCGACCCTGGGAG
>JBOHHE010000445.1:0-39692 GCA_050700355.1 Pseudonocardiaceae bacterium | reverse complement strand
GGTCTAAGCCACCGAGCAGTGCGACCAATTTCCCGACGCCCTGCGTGCCACCGTCGACGACGAGTTCCTGCGCTTCACGGTGCGTTCAGCCGAGGTGAGTTACCCGCCGGGGCAGGCCGACCTGCCGACCACCCGGCTGACCTGCCTGTTGACCACACCGGCGCGGCTGGATGAACCCGCCACGCTGAGTTTCCGGAACGACGTGGGCAGCGACCGGATCGGCTGGCGGGAGATCACCGCCGTGGGCGAGGGCATCGGCCTGCCGCAATCCCCGGTGCCCACCCGCAGTATCAGTGACGAGCTGCGTAGCTATCCGGACGACCTGCTCGCCGAACCCCTGGATGTCCGGGACGTCACGCTACGCACCGTCCCCGGCGGTGCTAGCTCCCTCAATTCTGCGGCCCTGGGCGACGCCCCGGAGGCGACCGGGATCGAACGGTTACTCGGCTGGGGTACCGACCGATTCACCGATCTCGTCGGCGCGGAACTGACACCCCTGGTCGGGGTGCTGGCCGTGCTGCTCTCCCTCGTGCTCGGCGCCTCGCACGCCGCGCTGCCCGGCCACGGCAAGACACTGATCGCCGCTTACCTCGCTGGGCGGCACGGCACCAACCGCGACGCGCTGCTGGTCGGCGCCACCGTCACCGTGACCCACACCGCCGGAGTCCTGGTGATCGGGCTGCTGCTCAGTGCGTTCGCCACCCTGGCCGGTGAACAGCTGCTCAACTGGCTCGGCGTCCTCAGCGGACTACTCGTCGCCCTGATCGGCGCCAGTCTGCTCCGCGCTGCGCTACGAACGCGACGGGACGACTCGGCTATAGGAATATCAGCTCCGATGCCCGCTCTGGTCGGCTCCGTTTCCGGTCACGGGCATTCCCATGGGCACGGGCATTCCCATGGGCACGGGCACGGGGCTGTAATGCCGAGTGGAGACCGTTTCGGGCGACCTGCGTTGCTCGGCATGGGTCTGGCCGCGGGTCTGGTACCCAGCCCCTCCGCCCTACTGGTGCTCTTCGCCGCAATCGGCTTGGGCAAGACCTGGTTCGGCGTCCTGCTCGTGCTCGGTTACGGCCTCGGAATGGCCGGCACCCTCACCGCCGTGGGTCTGCTGCTGGTTCGGCTACGCGATCGCGCGGAGCGCAGACTGGCCCAAGCTCGCGAAAACCGATTCCTGGCCCGGCTGGCCGCAGCGACGCCGACGCTCACCGCCGCGCTCGTACTTCTGGTCGGGCTGGGGCTCGTGGTTCGCGGCCTCACCGGAACAATCTAGGAGATCTCCCGTGCCCATCCGTCGCCTGCTGCCCGCGCTTACTCTCACCCTGCTCGCCACAATCGGGTGCGCCGACGATGGAGGCCCGGTCTTCAACAACGAAGGAAATCAGGAGATCAGCTGCCTGCAACATCAATCCGAGCCACCCGGCTCCCGCTACACCGGTAGCGAACGGCGCGACACTGCGGAAATTTTCACGGTACTGCGCTACTACACCGCCCACGGCACCAAGCCTTACTGTGACAACACCCCACCCACTGAAGCCGACCGCGCCTGGGCCGAACTCTATGTCCAACAAGGCGCCGACCGCATCCACGTCGCACCGATACTTGACGGACAGTAACGTCCGGATTTGACCGGGCGGACGCGTCGGACGTGCTCGGCGCCGCGCCGTTCGGCCTACCCAGTCGGCGCGGGCAGGGTCAGCCTGCGGGGTTCGATGCGCTCGGCCCAGATGTCCTCGGCCCAGTGGCAAGCGACGTGATGTCCGGGACGTACCTCGCGCAAGGCGGGACGCTCGTCGTCGCACCGGGTCGGCTGGTGCCACGGGCACCGAGTGCGGAACCGGCAAGCCGAGGGTGGTGCCGCGGGGGACGGCAGGTCTCCGGTGAGCAGAATCCGCTCCCGGCTGTCCTCCACCACCGGATCCGGGATGGGCACCGCGGAGAGCAACGCCTTGGTGTACGGGTGCAGTGGCGCGGTGTAGAGCTCGTTGGAGTCGGCTTCCTCGACGATCCCCCCCAGGTACATCACGCCGACCCGGTCCGCCATCTGCCGCACCACAGCCAGATCGTGCGAAATCAGCAGGTAGGTCAGCCCAAACTCCTCCTGCAGGTCTTCCAGTAGGTTGATCACCTGAGCCTGCACCGACACGTCCAGTGCCGACACCGGCTCGTCAGCGATCACGAGCTCGGGCTCGACGGCCAGTACCCGGGCGATACCGATGCGCTGGCGCTGGCCGCCGGAGAACTCGTGCGGGTAGCGTCGCAGCGCGTTCAGCGGCAGGCCGACCGCGTCGAGCAGCTCCCGCAGCCGAGCTGCGGTGCTGACCCGGCCACGGTCCAGGCCGTGTGCCCGGAGGCCCTCGACCAGCAGCGACTCCACCGATTGGCGGGGGTCCAACGCGGCCAGCGGATCTTGGAACACCAGCTGCATCCGGCGCCGCATCCGGCGCAACGGCTCGCCCCGCACTGTGGACAGATCCGTACCGTCGAAGATCACTCGCCCTTCGGTGAGCTCGACCAGCCGCAACAACGCACGTCCCAGCGTCGATTTCCCGCAGCCCGATTCACCGACCAAACCGTAGGTCTCCCCCCGCCGAATAATCAGATCCACTCCATCTACCGCATACACGTATCCGACCGTCCGGTCCAGCACCACCCCCCGCTTAATCGGAAACCACACCCGTAACCCTTCGGCCGCCACCAACGCCTCTTTCGCATTCAGCGGGATTTGCGGAGTCGGATCAACCCGCTGACGGGAAGGCGGGAGAGAGTCATGGGGCGGCAGGGGGTTGTGGCAGCGCAGGGAACGGGGATCGGGAGTTTCCTCCAGGGTGGGAGTTCGCTGGGCGCATATGTCCAGGGCGCGGGGACAGCGGGGTGCGAAGGCACAGCCCTGGGTCCAGGGGATGGTGTCGGTGACCGCGCCTCGGATCGGTATCAGGCGCTGGCCACGGGCCCGGTCCAGGCGCGGGGTCGACGCCAGCAGCCCAGCGGTGTACGGATGGCGAGGGTCGCGCAGCAGCGGGTGCCGAGCGCTTCGCTCGACGACCCGCCCGCTGTACAGCACCACGACCTCATCACAGAGTCCGGCGACCACCCCCAGATCATGCGTGATCATGATCAGTGCGGTATCCGTTTCGGCGACCAGCTCGCGCAGCAGCGCCAGGATCTGGGCCTGGATGGTGACGTCCAGCGCGGTGGTCGGCTCGTCGGCGATGAGCAGCCGAGGGCGGCAGGCCAGCGCCATCGCGATCAGCGCGCGCTGCCGCATCCCGCCGGAGAGCTGGTGCGGGTACTCGTCGAGGCGCCGTTGAGGGTCCGGGATGCCGACCCGGGTGAGCAGCTCACCGGCCTGCGCGCTGGCCTGGCTTCGGGGCAGGCCCCGATGCCGTTCGAGCACCTCACTGACCTGCACGCCGATCGGGATCACCGGGTTCAGCGCGGACAGCGGATCCTGGAACACCATGCCCAGCTCCCGGCCGCGCCGGGCCCGCATCGCCCGCTCCGGCAGGCCCAGCAGCTCGGTGCCCGCCAACCGCACCGAGCCATCGACCCGCACCCCGCGGCGAGGCAGCAGTCCCATAATCGCCAGCGCGGTCACCGACTTGCCGCACCCGGACTCGCCGACCAGCCCCAGCGTCCGGCCAGGCGCTACGGTGAAACTCACCTCGTCCACCGCGACCGTCGGCCACTCGCCTCGCCGCTGAAAGACCACGGAGAGGCCTGCCACGTCGAGGAGCCGGGACGTGTTCAGCAGCCTCTCCGTGGTTTGAAGATCGCATTAGCCGTACGCACGCGTAGTTCCTCCAGAGTGTCGCTCTGCTGGCGGGCCCGGGCCAACAGCTCGTCAAGCCGCCCCGCATGGAGGCGGCGGTCGTCGTCTGCCAGTTCGCGCAAGGTACGCCACGCCGTCGCGTTGTCTCCACCCCGAGCCGCAGCCCCCGCAGTTCGACCAGCAGGCTCAGCTCGGCGGCTTTGTGCGCGCGCAGAGCCTGGTGGCCATAGCCGACGCCGTGCTGATCCGGGTTGGGCCGGCATTGCTCGGCGTGCCGCTGGCCCTGCCGCTCGCGGTGCTGGTCTTCATCGGCGGTTTCCTCCCTTACATCGGGGCTACCGTCTCGGGGCTGGTCGACGTTCTCGGCTGAAAAGTGCCGAGCAGCTCGATCGAGCTGTTGCCGCATCCATTCACGATGAGCGTTGTCAGCCAAGTTCATTCGCAGGTCAACACTTCATTGAGCACGGTAAGGGCGCTGTCCTGCACTTGACCTTCAACGGCTCGCTGACCCACGGCACATCGTAGGTTTGCTCAGTAGTAGGTGCGCTACGATAGTTACGTGACTAGTCCACTGTCCGTCCGCTTCGATCATGACGTACTCGACCGGCTGCGCCGCCGTGCCGCAGGGACCCCTGGCGCAACTCCCTCGGGGCTGGTCCAGCGACTGGTCGACGAAGGGCTGCGGATGGCTGAGCATCCAGGCGTGGTCTTCAAGGACGGCCCAGGAGGCCGACGGGCGGCACTCAGGGTCGGGCCGGACATCTGGGAGTTGGTGAAGTTCCTCCGCGAGATCGACGAACGCGGCGAGCAGGCGATCGGGGCCGTGAGCGAGGTTTTTGCGATCCCCGAAGCCGTAGTGCGCACCGGCTTGGACTACTACACGAGTTATTCGGGCGAGATCGACACCTGGATCACCGACGCCGACGCCACCTCTGAACGTGCCGAACAGGCATGGCGCCAGCAACAGGAACTCCTGGGGTGAGGGGCGCAGAACGGCTGTTGCTCGATGAGATGTTCGCCCCGATGCTGGCAGACCAGCTACGCGCGGAGGGATTCGATGTGGTCGTCGTGGCTGGGCATGCAACGCTGGCGGCAGCCTTGGACGAGGAGGTGATGCGCTGGGCGGTCGCAGAGGGCCGTCGGCTGGTCACCGAGAACGTCAAGGACTTCCAGCCCCTGGTCCAGGGTGCGAGTGAGCGCGGCGAACCCTCCGCGCAGGTGCTGTTCACCAGCAACCGCCGATTCCCCAGGAGCCGCCGCAATCCGGGACCTCTGCTGGATGCGCTGCGCCGTTGGCTCAGCCAGTCGACCGAACAGCCAGCCCCGGTCGACTGGCTGAGCTGACCCGGCCCGGCCGACCAGTGAGTGGCATTCCTTGTGAAAGGCTCCCGCTAATCAGATCATGCTGATGCTCACCTGGAGAAGGTCAACCGCCCAGAGCTGGTCAAGCTGAGGGCGCTCAACGCGACGGCCAGCCAGGGATCTGAGGACAGGTGGTGTTGGCATTCAGCAGCGTTGACGGTGTGGTCCATGCAGGGCGTGATGGGCTTCCTCCTTGGGGATGCGCAGGGTTCCCATCTTCCAGGTCAACACCTCATTGAGCACGGTGAGGGCGCTGCCCTGCACTTGGCGTTCAATCAGCCCCTCACCGGGGAGGATCAGGATCGACGCCCGTTGCCGCCAGGCGTAGCAGCCGCTGCTGAACCCCTCGATCAAGACGGTATCCGCCCACTCATCGCTTACCCGATGCCCGATCAGCGGAGCGTCAACACCCAATGCGGTGCGTTGGAATTGAAAGCCACGCAGCTTGAGGTGATCGAGCAATCGCTTCGCGATCGCCAGGTCGGGACTGTCCATGCTCATCGAGAACCCCTCCTGGATTACGGTAGGGAAGTAGTAGACGGTGGAAAATCATTCACGATCACGGTCGCGGCCTTTCCCGCCAAGCCACGAAAGAAACCCACCACGCGATCTGGCTGGCTTTCGCCGCATAGCTTCGCCTGCGCTCCTGGCGCGATCGACGCAGTTGCGGCAATGCCGATCGGGTACCGTGGTAAGGCTGGCAGCAGCCACCTGCGCACCGCACAAAGTCGGATAACACCCCGAACGCCGATGCAAAGCCGCCATCTCGACAGCGACGAGATGCAACTCCCGAGTACAGGTATCAATAACAGACAACACCAGAGCAGCACTACTCCTCGGGCGCTGCCGGTACCCATTTCGGTGACGTCCGGATGGAGCGCCTGCATACCTTATCGACACCGGAGGGTCCGGCACTTATTGGTGCAGCTCTGTCGGCTCACTCTAGTCAGCTCCTGTCGTCATTTCACTGTTGCGTGATGACACACTGTCGCCGATCTAACGCGCCCAGGAAAGGCAACGGGTGGTGCACACTTCGCACACATGTGGTGACACCTGGTGATAGCCGGGTTACCCTCAGCGCCGTTCTGTTCTTTGGGGCCGGGAGGGTCATGATGGTCACTCATGAGCTGGAGGGCTCACGCTGCAATGTGGTATTGGAGAGACTGATCCGACGTGCTGGGTGGACCCCGGAGAATCTGGGTGATCATCTCAACCGTCTCGCCATCAAGCTGGGGCTTAAAGTGCACGTCAACCGCCGGTATCCGCGGCGATGGGTCTACGCCGAGAAGGATCGCGCCGCGCCGCGGATTCCCAGAGACCCGCTGCCCTCGCTGGTGTGTCTGCTGCTGCGTCAACGCCTCGGCGAGTCGGTAACGCCGCAGGCGCTGGGATGGCCAGCGGATCGGGGACTGCTTTACGTCCTGGCCGATGACGGGTTGCACCAGAGCTGGGATGCTGCTGGCGCCATAGCGGCACTGGGTGAGGTCGTGGATGCTGACAGCATGGAACGACGGCACTTCATGGCGATGACCGGACTAACCCCGACCGCAGTAGCCCACCAATGGCTCCTCGACCCCGCCCGAGTAGCCGCCTCAGTACTGGGCACACGAATCGATCACACCGTGGTCGACGACCTCGAACGAGTCGCGCAAGCCCGACGACACCTCGACGACGCCCTCGGCGGAGGCAGCCTGCTGCCCGCCACCCGCGAGGACCTACGGCTAGTCGTAGCCCTGCTGAAAAACTCTTCCTACAACGACGACGTCGGCCAACGACTGCACGCGGTAGCCGCCGAATTCGCCAGGCTCACCGGGTGGCTCGCCTTCGAAACCAACCAACCAGCTCTAGCCCAGCGCTACTTCCTCGCCGCCCTCCGCGCCGCGCACACCAGCGGCGACCGAGCAATAGGCGCCAACATCCTCGGATACATGAGCGTCCAAGCAGCGTTCTCGGACAAGCCCAGCGATGCAGTGGTACTCACCGAGTTCGCGCTCAATGGTGCTCGTAAATTGACTCCGGCCGTCGAGGCGACCACATGGGCACGCCTGGCCCGTGGCGCTGCCTATGGTGGTGATGCCGCGACTTGGCAGCGATCCCAGAACCGCGTTTTTGAGTTGCTTTCCCAGTCGGTCCCCGAGAACGAGCCGCCCTGGATTTACTTTTTTACCGAGGATCACGCCCACGGCATCGCGGGTGAGTCGCTACTGACATTGGGTAAGCCTAGGCAAGCTGAAGAACACTTACGGAGCGCCCTTTCGCTCATCAGCCCTAGCTTCCCCCGGGATCGCGCCCAGTGGCTCTGCCGACTCGCCACGGCTCGGCTCGGCTCAGGATCCGTTGAGTATACCTGCGCGACCGCGAACGAAGCGGCCACCATCATTAGGAAGCTGGAATCTCCCCGTACGCAGCAACATCTTACCGAATTCCGTCGTGTCGCCGAGCCGTACGCCGGCTCCGCCGCCGTCCGCGAATTCGACGCCAAGTATCACGAACTAATCCACAGCACGCCAGTCTGAGTGGACAAAGACTAGCTAGGGGGTGAGCACCGGAAGCGTGAGGTAAGAATACAACAGGCACAGCAGCATAGGGTACGACCGGCTCGCCTGGAAACCCTCACAGTTTCCTGGAGACGTCGAGAGCATCCCGAAATGAGTCACCAACAACTCCGATCTTGGTGAAGAATCCAGTGGTGAGCTCGGGGCGGTGCTGGATGCGCCCTATTCGAGTCTGCTGCTGCGTCAAGGTTAGCCCACCACCTTGCGTATACCTCATACACCCGGATTACCATAAGGATCTTCAAACGCCACGACCCCGATCCACCATCATCAGTTCAATTTCGGTAGTTACCGTTGCTTGACTGAACGCACTTAGTGTTGCTATGGTAATGAAGGTCTCAAATCGATTATACGACAGAGGGGACACTTAACATGTTCACCATGGCTCCATTCAAGATTCGATGGGACGTTCCGATCCATATCAACGGCGAAATTATAAACATGACAGCGGAAGGCTGGGGTGATCCAAATCAAGGCACGCTCAGCGTTGACACCCAATTTAACCAAATGCCCGAAGGCTTTGACGCCGCAGCAATTCTCATGTGGACGTCCAGCGATTCCACTCTTGTAGGTCGCGTCCATGATGGCGCTGTGAACCTCGGAATGTTGACTCACGGCAACTACGACGTCATCCGAACCATTGACTTCCGAGCTGGTTACGGGCACATGCAATGCGCCTGGCATAAACGCTACAGTACGGAAGACAACACCGTTTACACAACAGGCGTGGTGACGGGCCACACCAGTATTCCGCGAATCAAGTCTGCCACCGCAATGGTCGAAAAGCTCGCTCAACCTTACGATGGCTGCATAGTAGGGCAGTTCGCCACGACTCTCGTACCCGAGGCGGATGCCCCATCAATCGAGCCTCTCGTGCATGCGACGTACACCTTCGAACCGACCTTCGGCCGCATGCCGTTCGAACAGGTCCGCACCGCCGGTGTCACCCTTGAACGGGTGAGTGACGTTCACCTTAAGCTCGATTACCAGGTCGAGTTCCGCCCTGCTTTTTGATTGAATAATTGGGGTGACATCCAACAGTTCTAAGGTAGACAATCTGTGATGTCACCCCAGTTTTTATGCGTTGATATAGCCGATGAGCTTCCGCAGCTCACCGATTACGATCTCGGCATCATTACGGGCGCGGGTGGCTCCGGCCTCAAGCTCCGCGATCACCGTTGAGGGGTCATCCTTGAGCGCAGCGAAGCGCTCCCGCACAGGCCTTAGCTCCTCGTTCACGATCTCCGCCACCCATTCCTTAAGCTCCCCATACCGGGTCGGCGCTTTAGCAACGGCTTCATTAATCGTCACGTCCAGGACCGTCGCGGCGATCTCGATCAAATTGGCGATCCCAGGTTGAGCGTTGAGGTCATAGCGAACCAACCCAACACTGTCGGTCGTCGCGCGCATGAAGGTCGCTCGGGTCTGCTCTTCATCATCAACTAACCACACCGTACCGACAGAATTTGACGACTTCGACATTTTCTTCTCCGGGTACTTGAGATCCCGAATCCGCGCTCCGACCAATGGAACATTCGTTTCCGGCAACGGAAAAAAAGACTTTCCAACATGCTTATTGATTGCCTTCGCCAGGTTTCTAGTCAGTTCAAGATGCTGCGCTTGGTCATCCCCGATCGGCACATGCGAGGCCCGATACAACAAGATATCGGCGGCCATTAGCACAGGATATATAAAGATCCCGGCACCAGTATTCGCCTTGCCCTTATCCTTGAATTGCGTCATTCGAGATAGATCACCAAAACTCGCTTGACATGTTAATAGCCACATCAACTCAGTGTGAGCGGGAACAGCCGATTGCACGAAGACAATGCTTTGACCCGAACCAATCCCCATGGCCATAAGCCACGCAGCCGTGTCTACAACTCGACGCCGCAAATCATTAGAATCATGATCAACCGTCATTGCATGAAGGTCCACGACACAGAAAAGGTCATCAGGCTGCTGCTCAGCCGCCCATCGACGAGTTGCACCAAGGTAGTTCCCAAGGTGAGGTGACTGCCCCGTCGGCTGGATACCACTGAACAAACGTCTTTGAATCGGCATACATGTATTGTAGCCAAGAGCACCGACCCACCGACCTGAACTCCCCGGCGGGGCAGCAGGCTCATAATCGCCAGCGCGGTCACCGACTTGCCGTACCCGGACTTCCCGACCAGCCCTAGGATCCGGCCGGGCTCCACCGAGAAGCTCACCCCGTCCACCGCGGCCGTCGGCCGCTCACCGCGCCGCTGGAAGACCACGGAGAGCCCCTCGACATCGAGGAGCCGTGAGGTGTTCAGCAGCCTCTCCGTGGTTTGAAGATCGCATTAGCCGTACGCACGCGTAGCTCCTCCAGAGTGTCGCTCTGCTGGCGGGCCCGGGCCAACAGCTCGTCGAGCCGCCCCGCCTGGAGACGACGGTCGTCGTCTGCCAGTCCGCGCAAGGTACGCCACGCCGCCGCCTTGCCCTCCACCCCGAGCCGCAGCGCCTCCAGCTCGACCAGCAAGCTCAGCGGGGACCGGCTCAGCACATAACCGTTGAGCTTGAGACGGCCCACCTTTTCCGCCGCCCAGGCCACGTAGGACTTCACCCGCTGGACCGGGATATCGAGGGCGATCATCATGTCGAGCAACGCGACGCGATCATTGACGATCTCAGCCGTCAACCGTTCCAGTACTTCGCCGGCGCTCGAGCCGCGCTGCGACCGTGCCGCCCGGCGAACCAGTTCGATCGCACCGGTCGCCCCGGCGAAGTGATCGTTGAGGTAGATGCCGAGCAGGTCAGGTTCCGCGTGGACCCTGCCTGTGACGCTGGCTCGTGTGCGATCGGACGTCGCCATGATGCCTCCCCTGCCGGAATGGTCTGTGCTGTGTTCGCATACCCGGTGCAGGTCAGATCCATGCCGCTCAGCCACTGGCCGGGCAGGCATCCCACCGGCGAGTGTTTCCGCTCGACGGCCGCCGGGTAAAGCCGTCTTGTGATCACGTCCGGACGAGGAGACGCAGTGCTATTCGCTGGACGCCTCGCCTGGGCATTCTTGGGGTTCATCGCCGTAGCCGTACTGCTGTGGATCGCGGTGTCGCGGCTGGCTTTCGTGGTGGTGCCGCTGCTGCTGGCGCTGTTCCCGGCGGCCGCGCTCGCCCCCATGGTCCACTGGCTGACCGGCCACCGGGTGCCCCGGGTCATCGCCGCACTGCTGGCCGTCCTCAGCCTGCTGATAGTGGTCGGTGGGCTGATCGCCGCTGTGGTCCCCGCATTTCTCGCGCAGCTGCCCGCGTTGATCGACTCGGTCACCCAGTCGCTCCGGCAGCTGGAACCGTTGCTGGGACGAATACCTGGCGTACCAGAGGGCACCACACTGCAAGGGCTGGCGCAGCGCGTCATGACGGGACTCGGTAGCGGAGGGGCTCTGGGTACTACGGTGAGTTACACCCGCAGCACGTTGGAGGTTTTCAGCGGACTACTCCTGCTGCTCGTCGCACTGTTCTTCTACCTCTACGACGGCCCGCGGATGGCCTCCTCCGGGATCGGCCTGCTCCCGCGGCAGCGCCGAGAGCCAGCCCGTGAGCTGGGGAACCGGCTCTGGAGCACCCTCGGCAACTTCATGCGCGCCCAAAGCGCGGTGGCGATAATCGACGCCGTACTGATCGGGGTCGGATTGGTATTGCTGGGCGTGCCACTGGCCCTGCCGCTCGCGGTACTGGTCTTCATCGGCGGGTTCTTCCCCTACATCGGGGCCGCCGCCTCAGGACTGCTCGCGGTGCTCGTTGCGCTGGCTGACGGCGGGGCGTGGACGGCGGTGCTCGTACTCGGGCTGGTCATGGGGGTCCAGGTGCTGGAGGGCAACCTGATCGCGCCACTCGTCACCGGCCACATGCTGCGGCTGCGGGCGTTCACCGTGATCGTCTCAGTTGCGATCGGCGCGACGCTACTCGGCGTTCTCGGGGCTTTCCTTGCGGTACCAACCGCAGCGTGCCTAGACCGAATGTGGGATTTCATGCGCGAGCGGAGCACCAACGAAGCTGGTCGCACAGCGCCCTCAGCGGTGTAGAGCTTCTGCGGCGGGTTGTATGTAAATCCTCCACACCACCCATCTGCCGATCGCCTGGGTAGGCTGCTCATGGTGATGCACCACATTCGTCGCGGCACCGGCAAACCCCTACTGCTCATCCATGTTCTCGGCGGTTCATGGCGGTCCTGGGACCCGATAATTGACCAGCCGTGATTGACCCCGCGTTCGCAACGGCGCGAGGGGCCATCGAAGCAAAGGCGTGGGCGCTCGCGCTCGAATTCACCGGTCACAAGGTGGGCAATATCGAGTCGGCCCCAGGGATCTTCGCCGACGAGCGCGTCTTCCATCAGCGCTACATCGCCTGCACCATCTATTTTGGGCCGCGTACCGGGGCGCACAAAATCCACGGTGGTATCCGCGACAAGTACGACAACGCCGGTGGGCTGGACCTGCCCGGTATCCCGATCACCGACGAGTCGCAACCACCTCGGTCAAAGTGCTGCCCTCGCCCCGGAGAGGCAGGGCGAGGGCAGCAGGGCATTCTCAGCTATGGCGCAAGGCCAACCGGTTACCGGATCGCCCCCTGACGGCTGGTTGCGGGCAACAGGAGACCCAGAGCAATCATGCCCACGGCCAGCGCCAGGTGCAGCCAGTTGTCCGCGGTGTTGAACGGCACGAAATTGGCTGCGCTGTTCTGGTTGATGAGCACGCCGTAGAGCCAGACCACCAGATAGACAACCCCACCACCGAGGAGGAAAGCCTTGGCGGCCGACGCCGTACGCGCCAATGCGAGCCCGGCCACTCCGAAGGCCAGGTGCACGAGGTTGTGCAGCACTGAGACCTCGAAAATCCCGAGCAAGTGAGCACCGGACTGGTGCCCCGCGAACATCAGCTGGTCAAGGTCGGTCGTCACCCCGGGAACGAACCCGATGACGCCGACCAGCAGAAAGACCGCACCCACGGCTGCCGCCACCAGCTGGATCGGCGAGCGAGTGGCTGAGGGCACAGAAGTGGCAGAAGTTCCGGCCACGAGGAATCACTTCCTTACCTTTGGTAGTACATCACTGCTACCCGTCGTTCGTAGCAAACCGGCCAGCGGTTCTCGGCTGAGAGGGTCGTCACCGACCTGCACGTCTATCTCCTGCCCACGTCGGGCGGGGCCGGCCGGGCCGCTCGATATCCTCGGCCCGGCGACAGGCGACGAGGTACCCGGAGGGTGCGTCCGGACCGCTCCTGCGCAGCGAAGAGCGGTCCCGGGCCACATAACAGCGCTGCGCGCGTCGAGTTCGACAGCAGAGCGCCATGATCACCCGTATTTTGAAACGAACCGCTGAAAGTGTCGGTTGTAGTGGGGGCCGGTCGGCCGCCGAGAGCTGATGATACTGAGGGGCGCTCGAATCGACGGCCGACCGGGGTTCTGGCGGTACCTTGCATGGCGTCAACGGAAGACAGGGCGAATTTCATCCTCAGGGATACGGAAGGTTCCCATTTCCCAGGTCAGCACCTCATGACGGACCGGGCACACTTCGCACACTTGTAGCGGCAATCGGTGACGGTGGCGTTACTGTCGGTGTGTTCTGTTCTTACGGGCGAGGAGGGGTGTGATGGGGAGCCGCGAGGTGAGCGACCTGCGCTGCAACGTGGTGCTGGAGCGGTTTCTGGGGCGGGCCGGGTGGACTCCGGAGAACCTGGGAGATCACCTCAATCAGCTGGCCGCCACACTGGGATTGAAGGTGCATGTCAATCGCCGGTATCCGCGACGCTGGGTGTATGCGGAGAAAGACCGCGGCGAGCCAAGGGTGCCGCGGGATCCGCTGCCCTCCCTGGTGTGCCTGCTGCTGCACCAGCGTCTCGGGGAGCCGGTGACCCCAGAAGTACTGGGGTGGCCGGTGGCCCGGGGGGTGCTCTACGTCCCGGCTGATGACGGGCTGGGTCAGGGCTGGGGCGATAGCGGCACTGGGTGAGGTGGTGGATGCTGAGAGCATGGAACGACGGCACTTCATGGCGATGACCGGCCTGACATTGACCGCGGTGGCCCATCAATGGCTGTTCGACCCGGCCCGGGTGGCGGCCTCGGTACTGGGCGCGCGGGTCGATCACGCCGTGGTGAACGATCTGGAACGGGTCGCCGAAGCCCGGCGACGCCTGGATGACGCCCTCGGTGGGGGCAGCCTGTTGCCCGCGACGCGGGAGGATCTGCGGCTGGTGGTCGCGCTGCTGAAGAACTCCTCCTACACCGAGGACGTCGGCAGGCGGCTGCACGCGGTGGCCGCCGAGTTCGGCAGGCTGGCCGGGTGGCTGGCCTACGAAACCAACCAGCCCGCGCTGGCCCAGCGCTACTTCCTGGCCGCGCTCCGCGCCGCCCACATCAGCGGCGACCGGGCGATCGGTGCCAACATTCTCGGCAATATGAGCGCCCAGGCGGCTTTTTCGGACAGCCCGAGAGATGCCGTGGTGTTCGCTGAGTCGGGTCTGACGGTCGCTCGTGAGTTGACGCCCGCAGTGGAGGCGTCACTTCATGCCCGCCTTGCCCGCGGAGCGGCCTACGTCGGTGACGCCAAGACGTGGGAGCGCTCGCATGGTCGAGTTCTTGACTTGCTCTCCCGGTCAGTGCCCGAGAACGAGCCGCCATGGATCTACTTTTTCACCGAGGATCACGCGCACGGCATCGCGGGCGAGTCGCTGCTGGCATTAGGGAGACCCAAGCAAGCCGAAAGCCATTTGCGGGACGCCATCATGCTGCTCGGTCCCACATTCCTCCGGGATCGAGCCCAATGGCTGTGCCGACTCGCCACCGCCCGCATCGGCATGGGCTCCATCGATCAAGCCTGCGCGACTGCCGGCGAGGCGGCCTCCACGATCAGGAGGCTAAAATCTCCCCGTATACAGCAACATCTCGCCGAGTTCCGCCGGGCCGCCGAGCTGTACGCCAACTCCGCCGCTGTCCGCGAGTTCGACGCCAAATACCGCGACTTGGTCCGCAGCACTCCGGCCTGAGCAAAGGAGCATTCGATGTCGAGCACGGATGCCAGTAAATACATAGAGGGGACACGGCCAGCGGCATGGAGCGCAACCACTGTAGCGGCAGATGATCTCTGGATGCGTTTCGCCGGTGATCCGCTGGCGAGCGTGAGCGAGCAGTTTCCGCTTGGTTGGCCCGGCCTTGCAGAGCCGGGTGAGGGTGGTGAGCCGTCCGCGCCCGACACCCGTCCGTTCGGCCTGCGCGTTCTTCGGGTCATGGGTTCCCCCGGCCTGCGGGTTTATCGGTATTGCCATGAACGGCAATTGACGGTGGGAGACGACGACCGAGAACTGACTGCCATTGTCGATAAGCTTGACTGGACCACGGTCAGCCATGGCGACGGCGACGAGGGTCCTGATAAGGATTACTCCTGGGAAACCGTTCCGGACGACGATGACAATGACGAGTAGGCTCTGAATGACCGTGCTGATAGTGGCCGGTGAGCGTGACCGGAGCGCCAACGGGGTCGTCCGCGAGCTGGGTGCACGAGGCTGGGCTATCACCCCACGCTCGTCGCGGCCGACGGCACGGGCGGACTGGCCGAACATGCCCCCTATGACCGGATCATCGCGACCTGTTCGGTCCCGGCCATCCCCACTGCCTGGATCGAACAGCTCCGACCGGGCGGACTCATCCTGGTCGACGTCGAAGGCCCGCTCGGCGCGGGCAACCTGGTCACCCTGCACAAACCATCCCCCGCGCCGTTGGTGGCAGGCCAATTCCTGCCCTGGTGGGGCCGGTTCATGCGGCTTCGCCCACACGCCGGGCCGACCGTGGGCTCTCCCCGGCCCCGCCGAGCCCCTGGCCAACCCCAGCTTGGCCACACCACAGTCAACCCCGCTGAGCTTGACGCCGAGTTCCGATTCCTGGCCCAGTCGTTCCTCCCCTGCGGCACAGTGCAATCTCTGACTCCCAGCGCCGACCTCACCCGACCAGTCGCCACCTGCTTGACCGCCCCCGACAGCTCCTGGTGCGAAATCGACCGCGACACCAGCCCCGACGGCCGTTATCGACTTATCTTCGGCGGACCGGGACCACTGTGGCGCAGAGTGGAAGCGGCCTGGGGCCAGTGGGTCCGCTACGACCGGCCAGCGTGGTCACAGTTCGGCCTCACCGCCACCCCCGAACACCACACCATCTGGCTCACCGACCCCGACAGCGGGCCATCGTGGCCACTACCCACCCCGGAGTGAGGGCCGGACACCGTATTCCTGTTTGGCTAGTCAAAGTGCGCTCGGTTCGGCTCGGTCAATGCGTCGGTCAAGCGTTGAAGCACGGCTGGATGCATAAATAACTGAGTTGCCTGCTCGGCGTCGAACCATGCTGCGGCACTGGTCTCGTCTTGATCGGACTGGACGTCGCCGTTTCGGGCAAGGGCATGAAAACATACCGCGAGCTGTTGATAGACCCCACCACCGCGTGGATAAACCAATATGTGACCCGGATCGCTGTACACCCCCGCGAGCCCGGTGACCTCGATAGTGACACCGGTCTCCTCGGCGACTTCACGCCTCACCGCTGCCGAGGCGGACTCTCCGATGTCGATTCGGCCACCGGGTAGCTCCCAGTACCCGTCATCGGTGCGACGCACCAACAACACACGACCCAAGCCATTGCGTACAATCGCATATGCGGCAGGTAACAGTTCGGCGGCCGGAGGCGCGGCCACATCATGGTAGTATTCTGTTCGCTTCATGCCCCAGGGTTGATCGCGCAGGCGTCCATGCAAGGACTGGATGACAAACCCCCGTTAAACAATGGGTGAACTGTACGGATGCCATACCAGGACGAAGTGGAGCTCGACGCCGAAATCCGATAACGCTACCCGCCGTTGGCCCGCTTCCACGGTCCAGTGATCGCGAGGGTCGTTCCTGGATCCTGAATGTTGACAAATAGTGTCTTGCGGTCCGGTGAGAACGTGGCGCCGGCAAACTCATTGTCACTGATCCGATTACGGGCAAAAGGAAATGCAGCGCCGTCGGCACTGACTCCGACTAAGTATTGCTCACCGTCACCGTCTTCGCAGAGAAAAATTCCATATGGCGACAGAGTGATGTTGTCCGGTCCGTCAAAAAGGCCGCCGGGAGCGAAGTTCGCGAGCAGTTCCAGCTCGTTCGACGTGGGATCATAGCGCCATACTTGACCCTCATGGCGGCCCGGACCGGCGGTCTTGTTGAAACTGGAGACGAAGTAGAGCGATCCCCCGCCCCACCAGGCTCCCTCCGCCTTGGGAATCCGGGTACTGCTAGGTACCTGGTTGCGGACGCTGACAGTGACGGCCAGCGGATCCGGCACGGGGATCCACTCGATGCCGCCCAGTCTGGTGCCGGGAGTGTGCACCACCGAAAGGTCGGGCACGTCGGGTACCCGCATCGCCTGCAGGGTGCCGCCGGCACGCAGACTGCCCAGACCCCCTAGTGGCCGCGCCGGCAGGAAGCGATACAGCCGGCCGGACGGATTGCCGGCGTCCTCGGTCTCGTAGATGGCTCCGGTGCGTGGATCGACCGCGACGGCCTCGTGCGAGAAACGACCCATCGCGGTGAGCGGCACCGGCTCGCTGATTCCGTCGAGTCGCGGATTGACCTCGAAGACGAAGCCGTGGTCCTTGGTTGCGCCGGACTGGCCTACCCTGATTTCGGTTTCCTCACAGCTGAGCCAGGTCTGCCATGGCGTGACACCACCGGCACAGTTGCGAATGGTGCCGGACAGGCTGGCGAATTCCGTTTCGGGCTGGTTGTTCGGACCTATCACCACGGTAGTGGTGCCGCCCACGCAGGCCGGGTCATAGCGACGCTCAGCCGGGGCAGGCACGCCAGGCGTGTCGTCAGGATCGAGTTCGTGGTTTCGCACCAGGAGCACCCGGCTCCGATCGCCGTTGAAGGCGGCCATCCCATCGTGCGCAGCCGGTATCGGCTCACCGGTCCGTAGCCGGTCGAACTCGGCCCACCCGTCCGAGGAACGGGAGAACAACCGGTACTTGAAGCTCTTCGGCAGATCCAGAACTCCGGCAGGGTCAGGGACCAGCGGGCCGTATCCCTCGGCGGTGGGCGCCGCCAGCGCTGCCGACGCCGAGCTCAGTAATCCGGCAACCGATCCTGAGACGACAATGCCAGTACCTACCCCACCAGTACCGGCAAGGAACGAGCGACGGTCGACTTCTGCCACGATCATCTCCTGGGAGTAAACGGCACAGCCCCGACACCGGGGGCCAAATTAACTTTTTAGAGTTACATCCTGTTAGGCGATCACTGAACGTGCCGTTTACAGAAGGTGAACCTCTCTGCGACATATCTGGGGGGCCAAAGCAAGCCGAAAGCCATCTGCGAGATGCAAGTGCGCTGCTCGGTCTGGGATTCCCCGGAATCGCGCCCAGTGGCTGTGCAGGCTAGCTACAGTTCGCGTCGGCACGGGCTTCGCTTGACCATGCCTGCGCGACGGCGAGCGAAGCGGCCGCCATCATGAGGCTGGAGTTTTCCCGTATGCAGCACCATCTCGCCGAATTTCGCCGGGTCGCCGAGCCGTACGCTCTCAAGCGGGGTGGAACCCCGGCCTGCGGTCCTCGACGACGAATGTCGCCCGCGTCTCGACGGGTGCGCCCGCCTGCTTGACGTAGGGCAGCACCCGGAAGTCCGCGGTCATCTCGTTGGGCGTGAATCGGGTGCGCACGTAGCCACGGCGGTTGTTGTAGAAGCGCAGGTGTGGGTTGTCGGCGAGGTAGGCCGCGGTGTTCGGCCGCGTCTCCGAGCCGTCCCCGCCGGAAGTGATCGAACTCGATACCAGCTCGGTGCCCACCACCGGCGATGCGGGATCGTCGAAGCGCTGCTTCACGTCAGCCGCCCAGTGGGCGTGCACATCACCGGTGAGGACGACGACGTTGCGGGCCTTCGCCGCCACCCACGAATCGACCACCCGGTCGCGGGAGTGAGGGGCTCCGTCCCAGGCATCAGGATTGAATCCCCGTCCCGGGCCGGGGGTGAAGTCGACCTGGGAGAAGAACACCTGCTGCCCGAGAACGTCCCAGCGAGCGCGGGAGTCCCGGAACCCCTCAGCGATCCAACGCTCCTGTTCCGAGCCGGGCAGTGATCCTGCCAGATCGGAGCGCTCGGCGCAGTCGGTGTTGAACTCGTCACCGCAGGGCTGGTCGCTGCGGTATTGGCGGGTGTCGAGCATGTGGAACGTCGCCATCCGCCCCCAGCTCACCCGCCGGTAGAGCTGCATGTCGATGCCGTTCGGGCGCTGCGCGGCCCGCAGCGGCATGTTCTCCCAGTAGACGCGCAACGCCGCCGCGCGGCGGGCGAGGAAATTCGGCTGCGGAGATTCGGGATTCTCGGGGATCTCGTCGGCCCAGTTGTTGTCCAGCTCGTGGTCATCCCAGACGACCAGCCACGGCGCGACCGCGTGCGCGGCCTGTAAGTCAGCGTCGCTCTTGTACTGGGCATGCCGCTGCCGGTAGTTCGCCAGGGTCTCCATCTCCGGTCCGACGTGGTCACGGACATTGCCACCGGGAGCCACGTAGTCATCGGCGGTGTACTCATACAGATAATCACCCAGGTGCAGCACCAGGTCCGGCTCCTCCTCGGCGAGGCGGGCGTAGGCGGTGAAGAAACCATGCTCGTACTGGGAACAGGAGGTAAAGCACATGGTCAGCGGCCGCAGCTGGGCCAAGGGCGGCGCGGTGCGGGTCCGACCCGCCGGGGAGATCTCGGTGCCGGCGCGGAACCGATAGAAGTACTCCCGGCCCGGCTCCAGGCCGGCCAGCTCGACGTGCACGCTGTGGCCCAGCTCGGGCCCGGTGGTCTCCACTCCTCGGCGCGCCACCTGCCCGAATCCCTGGTCAGCGGCCACCTCCCACTCGACGGCGGTGGTTCGCTCACCCATCCCACCGAGCCCGTCTTCGGCCAGCGGGTC
This sequence comes from Pseudonocardiaceae bacterium, assembly GCA_050700355.1. Classification (GTDB taxonomy): domain Bacteria; phylum Actinomycetota; class Actinomycetes; order Mycobacteriales; family Pseudonocardiaceae. The sequence goes on along the minus strand of JBOHHE010000445.1, from coordinate 20,064 downwards.
GGTGGCCAGTCTCGTCCACAGCACCACGGCGTCCGAGGTCGGCTCCCCGGACGCGACGCCGAGAGTGAACGGATTGCCGCGCGGCGCGCTCGGGGCGGCCCACGCCGCACCGGTGCCTCCGGTGAGCGTCGAGCCAGGCACGGCCAGCAGTGTCCAGCCAGCCAGACCGGCCCGCAACACACTGCGCCTACTGGGGGCGGCGGAGAGAGTGGGTCGCGGGGTATCGGGAGCATCTGTGGTCACATTCAGTAGCGTCGGCAACCCGTTTGAGCTAGGGATGGCAACGGCGGCACTGGCTGATGAATGGGGGACAAACGTTCGTCGCGGAGAAGGTTCCTACCGCATGGTCGACCGCGTGAATGCCCTCACGGCCTCCGTCGTGGATCGAGGGCGTCCCGGAGTGACTCGCCGACCAGGGTGAAGCCGAGCGCGACGGTGATGATCGCGGCGGCGGGCCAGAACGCGAGCTGGGGGTGGCTGTCGATGACATCCTGGGCGCTGCCCAGCATCTGCCCCCATTCGGGGAGGGAATCGTCCGGCGCGCCCAAGCCCAGGAACGACAGCGCCGCCGCTTCGATGATCGCCACTGCGAGGACCAGGGTGGCCTGGACGATCACCGGTCCGAGTGAATTCGGCAACATGTGCCGCAGCACGATAGCGCCCGGCTTGACGCCCAGCGCCCGAGCGGCGAGCACGTGCTCCGACGCCCGTTGCGCGAGCATCGAGCCACGTAACAGCCGGGCGAAGACCGGAATCTGCACGATGGCCACCGCGAGGATCACCGTGAACTGGCTCTGCTGAGCGAACAACGCGCCGATCGACACCGCGAGCAGCAGCGAAGGGATCGACAGCATGACGTCAACGACCCGCATCACCACCGAGTCGGTCCACCCGCCCAGCGCACCCGCCAGAGTGCCCAACACAAGCCCGCCACCCAGCCCGATCACGGTGACGAGCACCGCCACCAGCAGGGTTTGGCGGGAACCGAGCAGCATCCGGGAATACAGGTCCCGGCCATCGGCGTCACCGCCCAGCGGGAAACCGGGCTGCGCGGGCGGGACCTCGTTGCGAGCGCGTGATACCTGATCCTCCAGCAGTCGTGCCGCCGGATCGTGCGGCGCCAACCACGGTGCCAACAAAGCGACCGCGACGAACGCCAGGACGATCACTGCGCCGATGACGAACAGCGGATTTCGGCACACTCGTCGCCACGCCGACGCCGTCGGGCCGAGGGCTTGGGCGGCATGAGAGCCGGACACACCGTGCACAGGAGCCGGACACGCCGGGGGGTTGGGTGGGGAGATGGGCGGGGGGATCATGTGCGCAGTCTTGGGTCGATGAGGGCGTAGGAGAGGTCTACGACCAGGTTGACCAGGACGTACATCATGGCGGCGGCGATGATGACCACCTGGAGCACGGCGTAGTCGCGGCGCGTGAAGCCGACCGCAAGCGCTTGGCCGAGGCCTGGGTAGGCGAACACCTTCTCGGTGAGCACCGCGCCGGAGAGCAGCGCCCCGGACTGGAGGCCGATGGTGGTCACCACCGGCAACAGTGCGTTGCGCAGCACGTGCCGTCGACGGATCACCGCGGTGGTCAGTCCCTTGGCGTAGGCGGTGCGCACATAGTCCTCGTCGAGCACATCAAGCACCGCGGCCCGGGTGATCCGGAAGATCACCGCGAATGGGACCGAGGACAACGCCAGGGCGGGCAACACCAGATGCCGTACCGCGTCCCAGGCGGCGTCCCATTCCCGGGTCAACAATCCGTCGAGGACGAAGAAACCGGTGATCCTGGTCGCGTCGATGCCCGCGGACTGACGACCCGAGGTCGGCAGCCAGCCCAGCTGCACCGCGAAGACGAACTTCAGCAGGAACGCCAGGAAGAAAACCGGTACCGCGACGCCCACCAGGGAACCGATCACACTGGTGTTGTCCAGCCAGCCGCCGCGTCGCCGCGCCGCGAGATAGCCCAACGGGACGGCGGCGAGGATGGCGAGCAGGATCGCCGCAGTGGCCAGCTCGACGGTTCCAGGCAGGCGCACTATCAGAAGCGACAGCGCCGCCTCGCCCGGCTGCACACCGGTGGAGATCCCGAAATCTCCGGTGACCGCCCGGCCCAGGAAACGCAGGTACTGCACGGCAAGGGGCTGATCCAACCCAAATGCCGCCTCCAGCGCGGCCCGGTTCGCCGCGGTGGCCCGGTCCCCCAGCAGCGCCGAGACCGGCCCACCGGGCAGCGACCGCAGCCAGGCGAACAGCAACACCGACAGCGCGGCCACCACCAGCAGAAGGTGGCCGAACCGCCGGACGATGTAGCGCAGCATTCAGCGCACGATACTGACCGGGCCGAACTTCTCCTGAGTGAGCGGACTGGCCACCAGACCCTGCACCTGCTTGCTCACCACGATCGCGGGCGGTGAATGGGAGATCGGGATCCCGGGCAGGTACTCGGCCATCAGCCTGCGGTTGATGTCCTGGTATAGCCCGATTCTGGTCTCCTCGTCGGCCTCCCCCCCGGCCGCCTTCAGGTCATCCACCAGCGTGGCGCCCCACGGCGCCGCCTCCAGCCAGAAGCGGTTCTGCAGGCTGCCGAAGAAGGTGCCGATGAAGTTGTCCGGCGAGTTGTAGTCCCCGGTCCAGCCGAACAGGAACAGATCGGCCCGGGCGTTGTCCACGTCGTCGATGTAACCACCGTTCCACGGCTTGCTCACCGGGTTGACGGTGATGCCCACCTCCTGCAAGTCCTCCCGGATCGCGCCGAAGATGCTCTGCGGGTCCGGCATGTAAGGACGGGTCACCTCGGTGGGCCAGTAGAAGTTCACCGTCAGGTTCGACGCTCCGGCCTCGGCCAGCAGGTCACGGGCCCGCTGCGGATCATGCGGGTACTCCGCCACGTCCGGCGTCCAGCCTTCGACGGTGTCGGGATAGAACAGGCGGGCGACCTCGGCGCCGTCGGGCAGCGCGGCGGACACCAGGGTGCTGCGATCGATGGCATGGGCCAGGGCCTGACGCACCCGCAGATCGCGCAGCGCCGGGTTGTTCTTCTGCGTGACACCGACATACATGACGTTGAACGGGAGCCGGACCTGCAGGTTGAACCCGGTGTCGCGGAGCAGCTGCCAGTCGGCCGGGTTGGGTAGGTCATAGCCGTCGATGTCGCCCGCCTCCAAGGCCTGACGCCGGGCCGTCTCATCCGGGATGATCCGGAAGATCAGCCGGTCCAGCTTGGCGGCCTGGCCCCAGTAGCCGTCGAAACGCCGCAGGCTGATGGTGCCGTTGGCCGCGTCGTAGCCGTCGAAGACGAAGGGACCGGTGCCGGTGGGGTGCTCCCGGGCATAAGAAGGGTAGACGAAGGAGTCGCCTTGCGTTGCGACGTTGTCGGCCTCGTATTGCGCCATCGCCGCCGGGCTCTGCATCGAGAACGACGGCAGTCCCAGTAAGGCGGGGAACTTGCCGGTCGAGCGGGTCAACCGGACCACGGCGGTAACCGCGTCCTGCGCGGTGCACGACTGGTACAGCGAGGGCTGCGTGCGGTCGGCGAAGCCCCCGAAATTCTCGATCCAGTAGTAGGACAACGCGGGGTTCTGGCCGGCGCCAGTCTGGTTGAACCACCGCTCGAAGTTCGCGCAGACCGCCTCGGCGTTGAAGTCGGTGCCGTCCTGGAACTTCACCCCGGTGCGTAGCGTGAACGTCCAAGCCCGGCCATCTGGGCTGCTGGACCAGCCGGTGGCCAGCTCGGGCTCGACGTCGGAGGTGCCCGGCGCGAAACCGACCAGACCCTCGAAGATCTGCCGGGATACCCGGAACGTCTCGCCGTCGGAGGCATAGAACGGATCGAACAGGTCGGGCGCTCCAGCCGCGCCAAAGGTCAGGGTGCCTCCGGTCGGCACCGCGCCACCGCCCTCATCACGCTGGGACTGCGCGCACGAGGCGAGAGATAAGGCGACTATCCCGGCGACGGCCAGCGCGGTCGATCTGCGGCGGAAGCGGGTCCTAAGCGGCATCTGAAACTCCTCCGTATCGCGGTGCGTCTCGGAGAGTAAGCGACGCCTGTCGGTCAGTGGTCACCGATGCCGGAGGCACTTCACCCTCGCCTATCAGTGCCGAACGCCTGAGCAGTCTGCCAGGCCGGCGATGGCCGGAGCCGCTCCGGTCATCTGGTTTCCAGGGGGCAACGCTGACGGGGCCGGGGACACCCCTCTAACCGCCCCCGGCCCCGCCGCGGTCCATCGCGGTGCGAGTGCCGACTCGGCCGGCGGACCAGCTCAGCTACGACGCGGCCCCTCGGCCCCCCATGAGCCGCTATTGCCACCGTCCTGCACGTAGAACTGCTCCAGCGTCTTCGGACGTGCCGGCACCGGGAACCCGTTACCCGACAAGACGAGCTCCAGTTGGAAGATGTGTCCCACTGCCGCCGTGGAGAACAGTTCCAGGCGCCGCACCCGGCGGCGCAGCCTGAGCAGATCGGCAGCCGTACGCCTACTCCGGTTCGCGGAGTAGGCGGCCAGCGCCGCCACCAAGCCCGTGAGCCCGGTGAAGAGCGCGGCAATGGTCTCCGGCGACACCGGTACCCCCACTCATTACACTCGTCACTAATACCTTGCCGATGCGGTCACACAGGTGGCAGATACACTACGGACAGCATTCGCGAGTCCACGATTCCCCCTTTTGCCGCATACCGGCACCTTCAAGCTTCGCCTTTTGATAACGGAGTGTCAAAACGAACGTTGTATTGCGGCCTACCTGAACTACCCCATCATGGCCGCAGAACTCAGGGGCACTCGCACGCAGGAAATCGACGTATTCGTCGCCGAACACAATGTGCATCAGGGCCTGACACACCGTGCATCAAAGGCGGACACACCGTGCATGAAGGCCGGACACGCGGGGTTAAGCGGGGCGGCGGGCGGTTAGGGCGCGGCCCAGGGTCAGTTCGTCGGCGAATTCCAGGTCGCCGCCCATGGGCAAGCCCGAGGCCAGACGGGTTACCGAGAGGCCGGGGAAGTCGCGCAGCATACGGATCAGATAGGTGGCGGTGGCTTCACCCTCGGTGTTCGGATCCGTTGCGATGATCACTTCGGTGATCTCGGCGGCGCCGATGCGGGTGAGCAGCTCCCGGATGCGCAACTGGTCCGGGCCGATACCGGAGAGCGGATCGAGCGCGCCTCCCAGCACGTGATAACGGCCGGTGAACTCGCGGGTGCGCTCCACGGCCAGCACGTCCTTGGGCTCTTCGACCACGCAGATCAGCGCGGGATCGCGGCGCGGATCCGAACAGATCCGGCAGGTCTCCTTCTCCGAGACCGTGCCACAGACAGCGCAGAACACCACACCGTCTTTCACCCGCGCCAAAGCATCCCGCAACCGGGTCACATCAGCGGGATCAGCCGTCAGAAGATGAAAGGCCATTCGCTGTGCGCTTTTGGGCCCGACGCCGGGTAGTCTGCCCAGTTCATCGATGAGGTCTTGAACGACCCCCTCGTACTGGTTCACATGCCGGGCAAGCCGAGACCCCCACCGGCCCCGCCCAGTCCGCTGGCCAGCGGACCCATCTTCTTCTGGGTGAGGTCGTAAAGGGAACGGTTCGCGTCGGCCAGTGCCCCGACGACGAGGTCCTGAAGGGTCTCCACATCGTCCGGGTCGACCACCTTCGGATCGATCGTCACGCTGCGGACCTCGCCGGAACCACTTAACGTCACGCGAACCAGGTCACCACCGGCCTGACCGCTGACCTCAGCCTCGGCCAGTTCAGCCTGCGCGCTCATCAACTGCTGCTGCATCATTTGAGCTTGTTGCAGAATCTGCTGCATATCGGGTGCTCCACCAGGTTGCACAGCAGCTCCTCTCGAGTCGGCTCCGGGCCCCCACCAGACCCGTCGGATCCAGAGTAGTCACCTCATCCGAACCGATACGGTGCGGGGACGCCCCGGTTGGTCGTAGCGTGACATCGTGCAGGTCACAAGTTCCCATCGCGCCGCTGTCGAGCGGCTACAGGCCAGTTTCCAGGCAATTCCGGCGGACGCACCGGTACGCCTGGCCAAACGCACCTCGAATCTGTTCCGGTCCCGTGCCGCGACCCGGGTTCCCGGTCTGGACGTCTCGGGTCTGACCGGCGTGCTGCACGTCGACCCGATCGGCCGAACCGCCGACGTCGCGGGTATGTGCACCTACGCCGACCTGGTGGCCGCCACGCTGCCGCACCGGCTCACCCCGCTGGTCGTCCCGCAGTTACGGACGATCACGCTGGGCGGCGCGGTGAGCGGGCTGGGTATCGAGGCGGCGTCGTTCCGCAACGGCATGCCGCACGAGTCGGTCCTCGAGCTCGACGTGCTCACCGGTACCGGGGAGGTACTCACCACCAAGCCGGGTGACGAGCTGTTCGGCGGGTTCCCCAACTCCTACGGCACGCTCGGCTACGCCACCCGGCTGCGCATCGAACTGGAACCGGTGCGCTCCCATGTCCTGCTGCGCCACGTCCGATTCGACGACCTGGACGCGCTGTGCGCCGCGGTGACGAAGATCATGGCGACCCGCGAATGGGATGACGCGGCCGTCGACTATCTCGACGGGGTGATGTTCTCCCCCACCGAGTCCTACCTGACACTGGGCGGCCGGCACGAGCACGCGGGGCCCGCCAGCGACTACACCGGCCAGCAGATCTACTACCGGTCGATCCAACAACGCGAGCGTGACGTACTGACCACGCGGGACTACCTGTGGCGCTGGGACACCGACTGGTTCTGGTGCTCCAACGCGTTCGGTGCCCAGCACCCGGTGGTGCGCAGGCTGTGGCCGGCGCGGCTGCGGCGCAGCGACGTCTACTGGAAGATGGTCGCGCTCGCGCGCCGTTTCGACCTGGAGAACCGCCGGGAGGTCTGGCGTGGCCGTCCGCGTCGGGAATCGGTGATCCAGGACATCGAGGTCCCCGTCGAGCGCGCCGCGGAGTTCCTGCGCTGGTTCGCGGAGCACGTCCCGATCAAGCCGGTGTGGCTGTGCCCGGTGCGGCTGCGCGGCGAGCGCTCCTGGCCGCTGTATCCCCTGGAACCCGGCCGCGACTACCTCAATGCCGGTTTCTGGTCGACCGTGCCGATCGCGCCCGGCGGGACCGACGGTGCCACCAACCGGGCCATCGAGAACAAGGTGGATGAGCTGGGCGGGCACAAGTCGCTGTACTCGGACTCGTTCTACTCACGGGCCGACTTCGACGCCCGTTACGGCGGCGTGCATTATAACGCGCTCAAAGAGCGTTACGACCCTGACCGACGGCTCCTGGAGCTCTACGCAAAGGCGGTGCGACGCCGATGACGACCTTCCGGCGCGCTGCTCCGACCCAACGAGGCCCACTGTCCCTGGCCGGCATCGTCGATCTGCTGGCTGATGGCCGGTTTCCAGCCCGGTTCAGCGCCTACGACGGCAGCGCCACCGGCTCCCCGGACGCGACGATCAAAGCGCACCTGGCCACCCCTCGGGGCGCCACCTACATCGCCACCGCACCGGGCGACCTGGGCATGGCGCGCGCCTACATCGCCGGTGACCTGCGCATCGAGGGCGTGCACCCCGGCGACCCGTATGACGGGCTGCGACTGCTGGCCAACGAGGTGCGCTTCAAGCGCCCCAGCGTGGCCGAGTTGGCGCTGATCACCCGCTCACTGGGCTGGCAGCGGCTGCGTCCCGTGCCACCGCCACCGCAGGAATCGCGGCCCCGGTGGCGCCGCGCGGTGGAAGGGCTGGCCCACACCCGGCACCGTGATTCCGAGGCCATCCACCACCACTACGACGTGTCCAACCGCTTCTACGAGCTGGTCCTGGGTCCCTCGATGGCCTACACCTGCGCTGTCTTCCCCGACCCCGGGACCAGCCTGGACCAGGCTCAGGAGCGCAAGCTCGAGCTGATCGCCGACAAACTGGGCCTGGAGCCCGGGATGCGGCTGCTCGACGTCGGCTGCGGCTGGGGCTCCATGGTGCGCCACGCCGCCCGCCGCGGGGTGCGCGTGCTGGGCGTCACACTCTCCGCGGAGCAGGCCCAATGGGCGCAGAAGGCCATCGCGGCCGACGGGTTGAGCGACCTGGCCGAGGTGCGCCACATGGACTACCGCGACGCCCCTGGCCAAGGCTATGACGCGGTGTCCTCCATCGGACTCACCGAACACGTCGGGGTGCACACCTATCCGTCCTACTTCGGGTTGCTGCGCGCCAAGCTCCGCCCCGGAGGGCGGCTGCTCAACCACTGCATCACCCGGCGGGACACCCGAGGTCGGGCGCAGACCGACGCGTTCATCGACCGCTACGTGTTCCCCGACGGCGAGCTCGCGCCGATCAGCCAGATCATCACCGGGGTGCAGGACGCCGGCTTCGAGGTGCGCCATGACGAGAACCTGCGGGAGCACTACGCCCTGACCCTGAAAGGGTGGTGCGCCAACCTCGTCACGCACTGGGACGAATGCGTCGCCGAGGTCGGCGAGCCCACCGCCCGGGTCTGGGGCCTCTACATGGCCGCCTCACGCCTGTCCTTCGAGCGCAACGGCATCCAACTCCACCAGGTCCTCGCGGTCCGCCCCGACTCGGACGGCTACTCCCACATCCCCCTCCGCCCCTGGTGGCGCTAGCCCACCGCCGGTCATTTCTCCTGGCCGCGCGCACCCAGCGAGGTCGCGAGGCGCTTAGGAGTGGCCGGAGTACAACCGGTGGGAGTCGAGCACGGTCGGCTCTGGCTCAGCCACCGGAATTGATGCGGCGCTAACCATCCTCCAGACCGTCTTGATCTTCTGGCTCCCCGCTGGCTGGAGGCTGGTCACCAGCGGGTGGGGCGGTGTGGGCGGGACCGGTGGTCTCGACCACACCAGCGAGGGAGCTTCTCCACCAAGCGAGCGCGGTCTCGTAATCGAAGGTCTCCTTATAGAGAATCGCGTAGCCGGGCAGGGCGGTGAGCTGCCATCCGACGGGCAGCGTGTTAAGGATGAGATCGGTGAGCTGCCGCATGCTCTCCGTCGATGATTCGACCTGGACCACCGCTTGGTAGTGCTGGCGGGCGGCCGCGGTCACGCGTTCGTAACGGAGGTTGTAAGGCAACTTACTTTTGATGTCGTGGAGGAGCTCATCAATCCTCCGCGCGCCGGGCGCGAGTTCCACCGTGGCGTCCAGGTTGATCGGATAGAGGGCGTCGAAATGATCGGCTCTGATCTCACTGGTGTCGCGATGCCGGCCGGGGTCGTTGTTGCCGAAGCCATTGGTGTTCCACGGCGCCCCACCAGCACCCCGATATTTCTTGATCAGCAAGGTCTCCGGCGCGGCCGCTTCAAGATCTTCATCCACGTACAGGCAGACGAAGCTCACCTTCGTCAATAGCCCGCCGGTACGACCGGATAGCTTGCGAGCGTGCTTGCGCAGCCTGGTGGGCAGCGACTTACTGGCCTTGCCGACGTACACCCTCTGCTCATCCAAGAACAGCTCGTACACGCCTGGCCGGTTCTCCACGTGCTCCAGCGAGTCCTCGGTCAGTGGCGCTGAACGTAGTGGTTTCAGCCGCTCAGCGAGTTGGTCCGCGAGGGCCTGGGTGATGCTGAGCTTAAAGTCGGCGGCGGCGCCGAACGGCTGGGATGAGATCACGGCGGCGACGGTAGAGCCGTGACCATGTCTCACTCGCGCCGCCCCCGGGACCGGCGGGTCGCAGCCCGGAACCGTCAGAGTCCCGCGGTAGGGTTTCGCCATGACCGCCGCCGGGAAGATCCAGCCATCAGTTACGCACTCGTCACCGGTGGTGGAGGTGGGCACCAGCGTCGAGTTGTTCACCGGTGGCGGCGGACTGGCCCGTGCGATGCACGGAGCCGGGTTTCGCCACCTCCTGGTCAACGAGCTGGAACGGCGTTCGGCTGAGACGCTGCGCGTCAACGGCGCGATTGATTACGACGCGAACCAACTGGAGCCCACCACGCTCGGTGATCCATGGCCCCTCATCGAGGGTGACATCCGCGAGGTCGACTTCCGGCCGTGGGAGGGCCGGGTGGATGTCGTGGCGGGCGGCGTGCCCTGCCAGCCCTGGAGCCTCGGCGGCGCGCACCGAGGATACGACGACCCGCGCAACCTCTGGCCGGAGCTGTTCCGGTGCGTCCGAGAGACGCGACCCCGGGCCGTGATCGCGGAGAACGTCAGGGGGCTGCTGCGTTCCTCCTTCAAGCCCTACTACGACCACATCCTGCGTGAGTTGGCGGCGCCGTTCGAGAAGCGTGTGCGCGGAGAGGATTGGTGTGATCACGATGCCCGCCTTATCCGAGCGCTCCGTGCCGATGGGGATCCGAGCGAGCGCTACGACGTGAAGTACCTGCTGGTCAACGCCGCCGATTACGGAGTTCCCCAGGTGCGGTGGCGGGTGTTCGTGGTCGCCTTCCGCCGCGACCTCGGTCTGAGCGATTGGAAGTTCCCGACCCCCACGCATTCCAGCGACGCGCTACGCCAAGCGCAGATCGATGGGTCGTACTGGGCTGAACATAATCTCCCTTACTGTGGACCTGATCCGGTCAGGAGTGCCTTTCACGGCGACGGTCTTGCGCGATGGCGCACCCTGCGCGACGCTATCCACGACCTCCCCGAACCCCTGGGGGATCGCGTCGAGCATCCCGATTGGCTGCATCACTATGGCTGGCCCGGCGCCCGCCAGTATCCCGGTCACACCCCCAACGATCTGGATCGGCCGGCCAAGACCGTCAAGGCCGGGGTGCACGGGGTTCCCGGTGGAGAGTCCGTGCTACGTCGCGATGACGGCGGCATCCGGTATATGACGGTGCGCGAGGTGGCCCGAGCGATGGCCTTTCCCGATACCTGGCGGCTGGCCGGTCCCCGCGGAGAACAGATGCGCCAACTCGGTAACGCCGTTCCCGTGAGGTTAGGCTTGGTGATGTCACAAGCTGTGGCGCGAGCCCTGAGCCCGGCGCTGACCAGCGCGACCCGAGGTGCGCAGCGTGGTGGCCACTAACGCGACCCGATCACGGACCCCGCGAGACCCAACGGTCACCAGCCGGATGATGGCCAGGGTCCGGTCCAAAGACTCCAAAGCCGAGCTGGCGCTACGGCGTGCCCTGCACGCTCGTGGCTTCCGCTACCGCCTACATGGCAAGGATGTCATGGGGCGGCCCGACATCGTCAACCGCTCCCGACGACTAGCCGTCTTCGTCGACGGCGACATGTGGCACGGCAATGAACACCACCGCCGAGGCCTAGCCAGCCTCGCCGATCTCTTCCCCACCCGGACCGAGTGGTGGGTCGCGAAAATCGAAAAAAACATGCGGCGTGATCGCGAGGTCACCAGCACGCTGCGCGAACAAGGCTGGACCGTAATCCGGCTATGGGAATCCGACGTCCTGGCCGACCCCGCCGCCGCCGCCCAGCGTGTCCTCGACCTCAGCCAAACCGACGCCACAACCAATCCGAGGTCGTGGAAATCCTCCCGCCTCGAGCCCGCGGCCTGGCGTCCACCCCCCGGACTGACCCACGCCGCGCGAGCGATCGAACAAGACAATGCCGCCGGTGGTCGCGATGCCCGCCAAGTACTCCTGCCGGACGGGCGCCGAGCGGTTGCTTCCGTCACCTTGCGCCTGCCCGCGTCCAGCCGCCGGGTCTACGCCTACCTACGCTGGTACGACCAGGGCAAGACCCATGAGCGATACCTCGGCGAGGTCAACGAACCCACCCGTGCCGCCAACCTCACCGCCGCGTGGAGCCTCGTGTCCCGTTAGTACCCGCTTTTGGAGCTTTCCCCCTGACACGTACACCCCGGTGTACGCCGCGAATCAACCGCATTGTTCACTATACTTTAGTTTCGCTCGGAACCACATGGAGGGCAAGCATGGGGAGTGCCGTGAACGACCCTGAAAAACATGCAACGTCGGCGGGTCAAGGCCGTTATTCTGATCACCGCATCTCGATCCCCGAGTGGATCGGTATCTTCGTCGGCGTTTTTACATTGCTTCTGACTTTCGTCAACAGTGATCTGCAAGCGAAAATTACGATTATCATCATTGGTGTTGCTGCTGCGCTGGTCCTGGCACTAGCAACTCATTTAGTAACCGACCAGCGACGCAGTCGACGCCAGACTGTTAGAATCATGGTAGGAACAGCCATGTTTGTGGCCCTTATCGCCGTTGCGGTAGTTATCTCTCCGCACAACCAGTCCGGCGCCACAGCCAGTGGTCCGTCGCCCGCTACCACTTCATCGGCGAGCGACTCGCCACTAACCAGCTCTAGCGATTACCCGCCGTCACCAACCGCCGCCCGTGAGGATGCCCCACAACCATTCATAACGAAACAGGGTTACGTCCTCCGACCATCGTCGTCAATAGCGACGAACGACCAGGACAAGGTGGACATGGATACAGGGTGTCCCGGTTGGGGAGACATGCGCCCGCGTCTTGGGCCATCTCGGTGCGGCGAACAGGCGGATATCATCGCCGACGAAGAGGGTATCCACACCGCTGACGGTGGACCGCACCTCTATACACTCGCGACCGACGCACGAACATTCGAATCTTGTGTCGCGGCACTCAATACCGAGCCGGATAGCGGTATGAACCAGCTCGATGTCGCCAGCCTTAAAGTCGACGACCAGATTTGCGTCAGGACCGACAAAAGAAACATCGCACTTATACAGATCGATGCTATGACAACGGATACTCTCGGCCAGCTAGCGAAGCTAACCATAAAATTCGAGGTGTGGCAGCCGTAGATCACATAATAGTAACCTTTCTTAGTACGTCGGCGCCGTCAGTTACCTCCGCCATCAGGTCGTTGATCTTCTCAAGCCCTGATGATGCGGCTCATCCTGCAATGCCCGGCGCACTGCGTCGGCGATATGCCGCGCCAGCACCTCCGGCGCCTCAGCCGGTTCAACCTCGCCGAACTGCGGTGACGCGTGGGGAACAGCACCCAGCGTGCGGTCCGACACGCATTGCTAAGATGATTCGGCGTCACGGAGGTGGGTGTGGAAGAAACGGAGAATACGTGCCCAGGCGTCCTCGGCGGACGGTTGGTGGTAATTGAAGCCGGCGACGCGTTGCAGGATGGTGAAGGGTCCACTGTTGTGTCGGTTGAGAAAGGAGTGCCCAGCGTCGGGGTATTCCTTCACGTCATGTTCCACACCGAGCGTGGTGAGAACCTGGTCCAGCTGATCGGCTGTGCCGCGCATGAGGCGGTCACGGCGGCCGTAGCTGGCCACCACAGGACAGGCGCCCCGCAGCACGGTCTCGGCATGCTTGGGTACCGCCCCGTAGTTCGGGGCGGAGACGTCGAAGCCGCGGGTGGCCACCAGCAGCGCGAAACCACCACCCAGGCAGAAGCCGATGACACCTGCCGTCCCGGTGCAGTCCGCCCGGCCGATGAGCTAGCGGCGGGTAGCGTCGATGTCGCCGAAGGCTGGTCCCTGCCCGCTGATCACCGCTGCGACGGTGGAGCGTAGACAGCGCAACGCGCCGCCGGCGGTGAACAGATCGGGGGCCACGGCGAGATAGCCGGCCGCGGCGAGCCGATCGGCCTGCTGGCGGATGTCATCGGTAAGCCCGTAGGCCTCGTGCAACACCACGACGCCGGGCCAGGGACCGTCGCCCACCGGCGGGACGGCCAGGTGAGCACGGAGTTCAGGTGCGGTAGCCGCGCCGGGGATGATCGTTGTAGGCACAGGTGTCCTCCACTTCGTCCGCTTGCTGTAGAGGTAACGGTCCGTCGGGATGCGTCCCGGACCGCTGCGCTTACTACCAACCGGCTGGGAAAGAAACCTACCTCGATGTGTTAGGCGCAGACCCATGGAGATGATTGGCTCGTCGTTCTCATCGCGCGTCGTGACAAGCGGGGCGTAGCACCGCGCCCAGCGACGGTTCACCCCTGCCCCGGATGCCGGAAACGTCGTACGGTCATGGGACAGTGGCGGCACGCGGCGAAGGGATGTCATGGCACGCAGTGATCTCCTTCGGCAGCTCTTCGCCGGCTACTCCCGTGGTGACGACGCTGCCTTCCGTCGCGCCGCGGCCGAGATCATCACCGACGAGCGGCGCAAGAACCACCGGTTGCTGGCCGCGGAGCTCGAAGACGCCCTGCATCGCGACCTCAAACCGGGCGCCCAGGTTCCCCTGACGCTGCGCCCGATCCCGAAGAGCCGAGACGATCGCCCGCTGCTGCGCCTGTCCAAGCCCGATCGGGAGTTCGACGACCTGGTACTCGGCGCCGATACCGTCGAGGTGCTGCGGGAGGTGGTGGCAGAGAATCAAAGCCGCAGCGTATTGACCAGTCATAGTTTGCGGCCTCGCCAGCGACTGCTTCTGGTCGGGCCTTCCGGCACCGGCAAAACCGCGAGTGCTCATGCCGTGGCCGCCGAGCTGAGTCTGCCGGTCGCGACCGCGTCGCTGGCGGCGTTGAGTTCCTCGTATCTCGGTGACACCGGCCGCAACGTTGCGGCCGTCATACGATTCGCCGAGCAAACCCCCTGTGTCCTGGTGTTCGACGAGTTTGACGTGCTCGCGCAGGAGCGAGCGCAGGCCGGCGATCACGGTGAGATCCGGCGGGTAGCGGCCGTCGTCTTGCAACTGCTCGAAGACCTGAAGGGCGAGTCACTGGTCGTCGCGACCTCCAACCACCCGCAACTGGTGGATACCGCGATGTGGCGCAGATTCGACGAGGTCGTGCCGTTCACAGCACTAGGCGTGGATAAGATTGCCACTCTGATCGGCCTACGGCTGCGGGCGGTAGAACACAGCATCTCGACGCGGAGCTGGTCTCGAAAGTTGCGGACCGCGTCGCCGGCCGAGGTCGAATTGGTCTGCGTTGACGCGATACGCCGGACGGTGCTCGCCGGTTCCCGGCAAGTCAATGACGACGTCATGTCAGCCGCTGTCGCCCGCCTGAGATCGCGGAACAGGGCACTGAAGCGTGCCGCCGCGGGGGCCTCGGATGCGTCAAAGGACCTTCCGAACCAGACCTGATCGTCTACGGTGCGGTCATGGCCGGGAACGCTGCGCAATCACTATCGCTCCCAGCGACACCGCACGGGCATCTGCGGTTGGCTGCGGCACTTCCGCCGCAGCCTCGGCGAATGCGGCAAGGAGGCGGTGCGGGCTCGCCAGCTTATGCCGATCGAGCCGAGCATGCGGATTCGATTCGAGACCACGCCATTCGCGCAATCCAAACACATCATCTCCGCGGCCCCATCCTCGGTGTGGAGCCCGAACTGGTCCTGGTCATCGAACTGGCCCACCGGCTCGATCCGACGCTACTCGAACGTGCCGAGCTGCAGGTGCTGGACCTGACCGGTGAACTCGCCATGGTCGCGTTCGCCTCAGATCCGGAGCTGACCGAATTCCTTCGTCGCTTGGATGCGTACCGCACTGGGCCACGGCGTGATGAGGAGCGTGGGACTGAGCGGTCCGCACCGTACGAAGCGCTCTTCGACGCGATCATCAGGCCCCGACCCCTCGAGGCGGGCGATGTGCTCTCCCCGGCTCTTCGCGGTCACCTCGGATCTCTCGAACACCTCGATGACGCGGTGAAGATCGACGTGCAGTGCTGGTGCCCTGAGGATGCGGCCGAAGCGCGGCGCCGAAGGGAAGACTTCCTGCGCGCGGTCAGCACAGCCGGCGGCCGACTGATCGCGGACGACTTCCGGCCCTGGGTAGGTCTCTCACTTCTGCGGGTGGAGGTGGCGACCAGCGCGGTGACCGATCTGGCGCGTACCAACCGGGCCCGCAGCATCGATCTGCTACCCCGCCCCCTCCTGACCCAGCTTCAGGTTTTCGCTACCGCCCCCGCTGATCTTCCAGTGATACTTCCACCAGCACCTGGCGCACCGCTGGTTGCGGTGATCGATTCCGGAGTTGCCTCGGCTCATCCGCTGATCGGCCCGGCCGTGGACGGGGTCGATGCGATCGGTATCGGTGATGGGAGCGATGGGCACGGGCATGGCACCTTCGTCGCGAGCCTGGCGCTGCACGGCTCGTTGGAAACTGCGCTTGAGTCCAGGACACCGCTGCGTCCCGCCGGTCGGCTGCTGAGCATCCGGGTACTGGACGACGATCTTCTTTTCCCGGATGACCTGCTGTGGGAAACGACGCTTCTTGGTGCGCTCCGCCGCGCCGCGGATGCCGGCGCCCGGGTTGTTAACGTTTCCGTCGGTGACCTTCGGCGCCCCTACCGCCCGCCACGGCCTACTGTGCTCGCCGCCGCCATCGATGACCTCACCCGTCGACTCGGCCTTGTTGTCGTCATCAGCACCGGCAATTACCCCCTGGCCCAGCATTTGCGTACGCCCCGGGTAATCAATGATTATCCCATGCTGATACTCGGAGACGATTCGAGTGGGCTTCTCGACCCTGCGCCGGCCGCGCTTGCCCTTACCGTTGGCGCCCTCTGTACAGATTTCGACCAAGGCGCGGTTCCGGCCAGAGAGAACGTCGATCGCCAACCACTCGGGATTGCGGGGCACCCAAGTCCGACGACCCGGACCGGGCCTGGCCCGATGTACATGATTAAGCCTGAGTTGTGCGCACCAGGAGGCGGGTTCAGCTACGACCATGGCACCCACCGCCTGGTGGAGATGGATCCCGCGGCCCATGTGCTCGGCGCAGACGGGTCCCGGCCCGATAGGTTTGCTGGCCACCAGCCTCGGCACATCGTTCGCAGCCCCGCTGGTCAGCCACGCCGCGTTACGGGTACTTGGCGCTTATCCGGCTCTGACCGCTAATGGGGTGCGCGCGCTGCTGCTGGCCTCTGCGAAACCCACACCGTCAGTGATCGAGAGTGATAGCGAGATCGTGGCGCGGACGCAGCAGGCGAGACTGACCGGCTACGGCCAGGTCTCAGCGGAACGCGCTGAGGCATCCAATGACCACCGGGTTGTGTTGCTCGCGGAAGAGGCCATGCGGGTCAACGACATGCATGTCTTCACCGCTACGCTGCCGAGTTCCTTCACCGAGCGCGGCGGTTGGCGGCGCATTACCGTCGCTCTCGCCTACGACCCCCCGGTCCGGCCGACGCGCCTGGACTACTTGGCAAGCCGGATGGACTTCTGGGCCTACTGCGGCGTCACCGTCGAACAAATCCGCAATTTCTACGCCGCACCTCTGGACGACATGAATGCCGTCCCAGCCCCACTCACCAAGGCGCATCTCCAACTGCAACCCAGCACCACAATGCGTTCTCGCGGCGCCAACCAGTGGGCCTCACGTAAGTTCCCCCGGCCGTTCAAGAGTGGTTCCAGCGAATTGGTGATCGTGGTACGCAACACGAACCGTTGGGATGGCGACGACAACAAGCAGCGCTACGCACTCGCTGTCGTCCTGGAACGGGACCCATGGTACTCGACACTCTACGCTGAGCTCCGAGCTCAATTCGAACTACTCGCCGAAGCAGAGATCGAACTTCAGTGAGCGATCCACCTCAGTTGTACGGGATGGTTGGCGAGGCCATCCAGATCAGCCCGACTCCACTGCACTGCTGAACCTTGGCACCGTGCTCGTAGTCTAATGCGGACAGGGTCAGGAGGCGGTGTGTCACGGATCGAGGTGGTGTTCTTCGACGTTGGTGAGACGATCGTCGATGAGACTCGGGAATACAGGACGTGGGCGGACTGGCTGGGCGTGCCGCGGCATACGTTCTCGGCGGTGTTCGGTGCGGTGATCGCGCGGGGCGGGGACTACCGGGAGGTGTTTCAGTGCTTCCGCCCGGGTTTTGACCTGGTGACCGAGCGGGAGCGTCGCGCTGCGGCCGGTCAACCCGAGACCTTCGCCGAGGAGAATCTCTACCCCGATGCTCGCCCGTGCCTGGACGAGTTGCAGCAGATGGGGCTGCGCGTCGGGCTGGCCGGTAACCAGACCGCCCGCGCGGAGCGGATCTTGAAGGCGCTCGGCCTGCCGGTGGACGTGATCGGCGCCTCGGACAGTTGGGGAGTGGAGAAACCCTCGCCCGCGTTTTTCGTCCGGATGACATCCGACCGGCCCAGAACGCCGGTATCAGCACTGCACTGATCCGCCGGGGCCCGTGGGGCTAGATCATGGAGGACGAAACGGTGAGCAGCCGGTGCCTGTTCCGGCTGGCCGAGCTCCCCAACCTGATCCATGAGCACCACGCGAACCAAGGGTAATAAACAGCAGGCAGCGACCGAGCCCACTCGTCCAACACCAGTGCCCGCTGGCTGCCCTCCAGTGCTCGCCGCAACGCCGGGATTCGGCCGTGGGCGGTGCCATAGGGCTCGCGTTCCAGCCGGTGGAGGGCCTGTACGGTGAAGGCCATGGCATGCTCAGCTCGCATTTCCCGCTCGGTGTCCTGGACCGTATCACCCAGGGCGATGCAGCCGGGCGGGTAAGGCGCCCAGACGCCGAAGTGGCCGTCCGGGGTCGGACCGATGAGGATCACATACGCGTGCGAGTCGCTCATTAACCGTCAGCCTCGACCCGTTTGATCAAGTCCCTTCCTTGGGCGGCACACTACGCTTCGTTCACATCGTCGTCCCTCGGAGTGGGCTGACTCCTCAGCGGGCCAGTGGTGACGCTACGACTACAGCTCAGTCGCGGGACGAGCTGTACTCGAAGGTTGGCGTATTCGCCGACAGGTGTCAGTCGAACTCGCCGTCGCGGATTCCTGTGGTGAACGCTTCCCACGCGGCGGGGGTGAAGATCAGGGCTGGGCCGGTTGAGTTCTTGGAGTCGCGGACGGCTCGAGCTCCGTGGGTCAGGTTGGCGACCTCCACGCAGTTGCCGCCTCCAGTACCGCTGCGGCTGCTCTTGACCCAGTTCAGAGGGAAGAGTCCCTCACCCCCGCCTGGACGGTGCGTACCCATTTCTCGAGCTCCTTGACCCTGGTGGCGATGACCTCGATCGTCTCATCCGGCCCGAGGGCCGCCTCCTGGACCTGGTCGAACGCCAGCCGGTAGATGCCGACCTGCCTGGTCCCTTCGATGTAGAGGGTAGATGTTAACGCTTCCACGCAGACCGTACGACCGTCGGCAGGGTCGGGGAACTCCAGCACGCTGAACGCTCCGTCGAGACCGGGATGCTCGGCGGCCGTGAAGGGGAGCACGCGCAGGGTGATGTTGGGCTCCTGGGCTGCGTTGATCAGGGATTCCAGTTGGACTCGCATGACCTGCGGACCCCCGATGACGCGACGCAGTACAGCTTCACTGATCACTGCATCGAGAGTCGCGGGATTGTCACCGGAGAGCCGGGTCTGGCGTGCCCGGCGCAGCTCAACCGCTCTCTCCATCTCGTCCGGCGTGGTGCGGAGAGGGAAGGCGGCCAGTAGAGCTGCGGCATATCGCTCGGTCTGGAGCAGGCCGGGAACCAGGTCCGACTCGTAGGTGCTGATCTTGGTGGCTTCCGCTTCGAGACCGAGGTAACCCTCGAACCACTCCGGCAGCACATCGTCGAACTTGTGCCACCAGTCGCGCTGTTTGGCCTGGCGAGCGATGGTCACGTACTTCTCGATCTCCTCCTCCCCCAGGCCGTAGAGGGTGAGAAGGTCTCGGACATCACCGGGGGACCCGAACTGCTTGGCATTCTCGATCCGGCTCACCTTGGAGCCGGACCACTTGAGGCTTTTTGCCACCTGGTCGGCGGTCAGCTCGGATGCGGCGCGCAGGTCTCGGAGCGCAGAGCCGAGGCGCTTGAGACGGGCGTTGGCGGTGAACTTGGGAGGCACGCGGGCAGCTTCCCAGCCTGCAAGGACTCGCACCAGTTTTAGTTCTTCATTCGAGGATTTATCAGAAATTTTGTGCGCAAACTTGCATGATTGTGTGCGGAACGTCATGCTGTGTCACGGTCGTCGTGTGGCGGCGGCCAGCCGCCCGGCCCGTGCCCGAATCCGGGCCGGGCGGCGACACCATGCCGAGCGCAAAAGGGGCCGCTGTGTTCACGATCTTCCTGACGATCTGCGCGGCCTCTCTGGTCGTGCTGGGCGGTGTCGTGCTGCTCTGGTTGCCATCCCGGCGGAAGGCCCGGCGGGCCGTCCCCTTCGGAAGGCACCGGAGGGACACGTTCCGCGCGGCAGGCACCGTCGCTCCCGGCGTTGGCGCCGACGCCGGGGGCGGCCGGTGACCGAT
>JBOHHE010000444.1:0-1526 GCA_050700355.1 Pseudonocardiaceae bacterium | reverse complement strand
TCGCCACCCGGGGCGAACTCACCGCGCGGACGCCCGCGCCGTCGCTGCCACCGGGCAGCGGTCAGTACTCACCTGAGGCCCCGGTCCTGGCCGGCTTCGAGGGTTCCGCGAGCGCGGGCGGCAAGCCCGCCGGCGCTCCGCCGGTCAGCGCTCCGCCGGTCAGCGTTCCACCGGCCAGTGCTCCGTCGCCCGGCGAGCAGGTCCTGACCGAGGCCCGGCGGACAGGGGGCAGCTCGCAGAATCTGGTGACCGATCCGTGGGAGATCACCGTCCAGTCCAACGTCGTCAATTCGCAGGGCAACGTGCCGGTGAGCCTGCAACGCACCCAGGTGGTGAGCACCCCCGACCAGGTGCTCTGGACGCTCATTCGCAACCGCACCCTGGCGATCGGATTCCGCCGCTACAAGGAATTCATCGACGCGGTGCTCACCCGCGGGATCGACGTCCGCAACCGCAACGGCACCGGCCAGGCGCTCAACTTCACCGGAACCCAGGCATACCAGGTGCTCAAGCAGGCCACCGATGCGTTCCTCATGCAGGAATGCGGCGTGGTCGACGCCCAGGGCAACTGTGTCGATCCGGTGGGTTTTCTCGACCCCGACCTGATGGAGCAGGAACTGGCCACCGATTCACCGGAGGCCCGCGCCTTTCTTGAGCCCGAAGCGCGCCGCTACGCCCGGACCGCCCCGGTGACCCTGGAGGATCTCAAGTTGCTGCGCCAGCAGTTCTACGAGCTGCTCAAGCTGGACGGGGTGGTCACCCTGCCCTATTTGAAGATCATCCGCGAGCGGTTGGCCGATATTCCGATCAAGGATCCGGGGGAGATCACCAGTAATTGCTACGGGATCCTGCGCTCCCGGTTGACCGGACCGCTGACCATGGAACTGATCTGGTCGTACTGGCATGAGGAGGGCATGCTCGTCCAGACGCTCAATGCGATTCTCATGCGGTTCCAGAACCGACGCCCGGGCGAGGGCCGTGATCCGCTGGTGCGTTTCGATCTCGACCCGTTGCGCCCGCTGGCGAATCTGTTCTGGGGTTTCGTCGAGGACGAGATGCACCGGCTGACCGTGCGCAGGCGGGCCTTCGAGTACGACCACGAGTACGGCCTGAAGCTGATCGGCCGGGCGATCACCGACAACCGGTCCAGCGACAGCCGGTCGAAGTTCATCGAATCGTTCCACAACCTGCTGCACCTGTCGTATCTGTTCTTCAAGGAGGACGACGACACGACGGTGATCGCGGACGGTTTCCCGCTGCTCAACGCGCTGCGCGAGACCCACCTGGTGCTCGCCGAGGGGGCGCACAACCAGTTCGGCGACCTGCCGTCCACGGCCCGCGCCGAAATGCTGATCATGCAGTGGCTGCTGGCCCGGCCGGAGATGCGCGACTTCCTCGGTGGCCGGGTGATGGTGCCCTACGAGGAGGAGTGGATGGATCGGGTCGACACCATGAAGCAGATCCAGGGCTGGTCGGACACCAGCGTCACGCACACCCGGGACATGGGCGTGTTCGGTGAGCAGCTG
>JBOHHE010000443.1:0-12568 GCA_050700355.1 Pseudonocardiaceae bacterium | reverse complement strand
GCAAGTCCCTGTTCGGCAAGGCGCACACCGTGATGGCCGAGGGCGGTATCGCGGCGTCGATGGGCAACGTCAACCCACGGGACAGTTGGCAGGTCCACTTCCGTGACACCATGCGCGGGGGCAAGTTCCTCAACAACTGGCGGATGGCGGAGCTACACGCGAAGGAAGCACCGCAGCGAGTATGGGAGCTGGAGACCTATGGTGCGCTGTTCGACCGCACCAAGGACGGCAAGATCAGCCAGCGGAACTTCGGTGGTCACGAGTATCCGCGATTGGCGCATGTAGGTGACCGCACGGGTCTGGAGCTCATCCGTACGCTACAACAGAAGATTGTATCGTTGCAGCAGGAGGACTACGCCCAGCACGGCAACTACGAGGCCAATCTCAGGGTCTTCGCCGAGTGTACGATCACCGAATTGCTCAAGGACGGTGCTGTGGTGTCCGGGGCGTTCGGGTATTGGCGCGAGACCGGCCGCTTCATCCGTTTCGACGCGCCGGCTGTGATACTGGCCACCGGCGGGATCGGTAAGTCTTTCAAGGTCACCAGCAATTCCTGGGAATACACCGGGGACGGGCATGCGCTCGCGCTGCGCTCGGGCGCCTCGCTGATCAACATGGAGTGCGTGCAATTTCACCCCACCGGGATGGTGTGGCCCCCCAGTGTCAAAGGGATCCTGGTGACGGAGTCGGTACGCGGCGATGGCGGAGTCTTGCGCAACTCCGAGGGCAAGCGATTCATGTTCGGCTACATCCCCGAGGTCTTCAAAGACAAGTACGCGACCACGGAGGCGGAAGCGGACCGCTGGTACGAGGACGCGGAGCACAATCGCAGGCCGCCCGAGCTGCTCCCTCGGGATGAGGTCGCCAGGGCGATCAACTCCGAGGTCAAGGCGGGTCGCGGGTCACCCCATGGGGGCGTTCTCCTCGACATCGCCACCCGCATGTCCCCCGAGGCCATCAGGAAGCGGCTGCCCTCGATGTACCACCAGTTCAAGGAACTGGCCGACGTCGACATCACAGCCGAGTCCATGGAGGTCGGACCGACCTGTCATTACGTGATGGGGGGAGTGGAGGTCGACGCGGACACCGCAGCGGCGTCAGTGTCCGGGCTCTTCGCCGCCGGTGAGGTCGCGGGCGGGATGCACGGCTCGAACCGGCTGGGCGGTAACTCACTGTCCGACCTGCTCGTCTTCGGTCGGCGAGCTGGGCTCGGGGCGGCGTCCTACGTAGATTCCCTCGGCGGATCCCGGCCGTTGAGCAGCGACACCGACATTGAGGCTGCGGCG
This sequence comes from Pseudonocardiaceae bacterium, assembly GCA_050700355.1. Lineage (GTDB taxonomy): Bacteria > Actinomycetota > Actinomycetes > Mycobacteriales > Pseudonocardiaceae. Next base: position 11,282 of record JBOHHE010000443.1, on the reverse strand, counting down.
AACCGGGCGGTGGCCCCTTTCGGTGAGACCACCGGTGAGGGCGCCGAAAACCCGTACGCGCTGCATCAGGAACTGCAGCAGACCATGAATGATCTGGTCGGCATTATCCGCCGGTCCGATGAGATGGAGCTGGCTCTCAAGAAGCTCGATGGGCTGCGCAGGCGGGTCGACCACGTGATCGTGGAGGGTCACCGCCAGTTCAACCCGGGCTGGCACCTGGCGCTGGATCTGCGCAACATGTTAGCGGTGAGCGAGTGCATCACCCGGGCTGCGCTGCAACGAACCGAGAGCCGTGGCGGGCACACCCGCGAGGACCATCCCGCGATGGACCCGCAGTGGCGTCGGGTGGTGCTGGCGTGCACGCAGAACGAGGACGGTGGCGTTTCCCTCGAGCGCCGTGAACAGCTGCCAATGCGCGCGGACCTGGTCGAACTGTTCGAGCTCGACGAGCTGAAGAAGTACTTCACCGCCGAGGAGCTCCCGGGAGGGATGGACTAATGAGCTACCAGCAGTGTTTCCGGGTCTGGCGGGGTGACACAGAAGGCGGGCAACTCGTCGACTTCGACGCTGAGGTCAACGAGGGTGAGGTAGTGCTCGACGTGATCCATCGCCTGCAGGCCACCCAGGCGCCTGATCTCGCGGTGCGCTGGAACTGCAAGGCGGGCAAGTGCGGGTCGTGCAGCGCGGAGATCAACGGTCGGCCTCGCCTGCTGTGCATGACCCGGATGTCCACCCTGCCGCCGGAGCAGAGCGTGACGATCACTCCGCTGCGGACCTTTCCCATCATCCGCGACCTGGTCACTGATGTGTCGTACAACTACGAGAAGGCGCGCGAAGTTCGGGCGTTCGTCCCGCCCAAGGGTGTGCAGCCAGGTGAGTACCGGATGCAGCAGATGGACGTGGAGCGCTCGCAGGAATTCCGCAAGTGCATCGAGTGCTTTCTGTGCCAGGACGTGTGTCATGTGATCCGCGACCACGAGGAGAACAAAGAGAGCTTCTCCGGGCCCCGTTTTCTGATGCGGATCGCCGAACTGGACATGCATCCACTGGACGCGGCCGCCGAGCAGGGTGTGGATCGCAAGAAGGAGGCCCAGGACGAGCATGGCCTGGGATTCTGCAACATCACCAAGTGCTGCACCGAAGTCTGTCCTGAGCACATCAAGATTACGGACAACGCCCTGATCCCGATGAAGGAGCGGGTGGTGGACCTGCGCTTCGACCCGCTCACCCGACTGTTTCGCCACAATCGGGGATAGCCGCGGTCATCGGATGGGTGGCGGTTCGGGCGCCGGTTTGTCGAAGGACTCGGTGTAGAGACGGGTCCAGGTGCCGTCCTCGATCGCTTTGCGCAGGACGGCGGTGACCCGATCCCGAAGCACATTATCGTCCGGTTGTACCGCGATGCCGTACTCGGTGGTCCCCAGCGGTTCGCCGACCATCCGTACCCGGCCGCTCGTCACAGCGGGCAGGCGGCGCAGAGCCAGGTCGTCACCGACGATTGCCGTGACGTCCGCGCCGAGCAGGTTCTCGCAGGCACCGAGGTTGGCCCGGGTTGTAAGGCGGTCACCCAGCCGACCCTGCAGCGCAGCCTCGGCCGAGGAGTTCCGGGGGGCACATACCCTTCCCTGGTCCAGCGCGTCCAGGCCGGTCACAATGCTGTCCGACGGCACAGCCAGTTGTAGCGGGCTCTCCAGGTACGGAACCACGATGCCCAGCTCGGAGCCCGGCTGTGCGGCGATGCCGAACTCGCCGAGCGCCAGGTTCGCTTCGCCGCGGGCGAACATGCCTGCTGCGACGTTCGTCGTCGGCGCCGACTTGTAGTTGATGGTTCCGTGTTCCTCTCCGAGTTCGCCGGCGATGAGTTCGATCAGCGCGATGCCGAACCCGGTGTACCCACCCGGGTTGGCTGTGGGCTCGGCCAGACCGGGCACATTCTGGACCGCCACAATGAGCTTGCCGCCCAGGACTAGGTCGGGGCCGGGTGGCTCGGTGCTTGTCGGGCTGGTGGGAATGACCGTGTCGAACGGCCCGCCCGGCACCGGATCAGGGCGAAACATCGCGGTGACCCCATTGACAGCCGAGCTCACCAACCACAGAGCGGCGAACAGGAGCATCACGAGAACCAGGAACAGACAGCCGAGTCTCCTTGGCCGAAGCCAGCCACCCGCGTGCAGAGCGCGCAGCACGGTCCACGCGCGGGTACCGCGCGATGCCTTCGGCTTCGGTGGCGGGTCTGGCCACGAATGCTGAAGCTGGCCCTCAGACACGGACGATCACCTCGACGATGACATACACCCGCCTGACTCTAGGCTGCTGTCCCGACGATGGGCTGTTTCGGCGTGAGAACGGCGCTGGCCCGGCTCAGCCGTCGCTCGACCCACACGGCGAGCCGACTGAGTAGATAGTTGATCACTATGAAGATCACCGCGATGGTGAAGTAGAGTTGCAGCGGGTTTTGCAAGAGCTGAGCGAAGATCCCTGCGGTGCGGATCGCCTCTTCATACCCGATGATGAAGCCCAGGGAGGTGTCTTTGAACACCACGACAAGCTGGCTGATCAGCACGGGAAGCATGATTCGGAATGCTTGCGGCAACTGGATGAGTCGCAGTGACTGGCTCCGCGTCAGGCCGAGAGCGGATGCCGCCTCGGCCTGACCTCGTGGCAGCGCGGCGACTCCGCTGCGCACGATCTCGGCGATGACGACCGAGTTGTACGCCGTGAGCCCGATGACCAGATACCACAGCAGCGGTAGATCCACGCCGATCACGGGCAGGATCCGGTACGACAGGTAGATCATGATCACCACGGGGAGACCGCGCAGAACCTCGATCACACCGACGATCGTCCACCGATACCAGGGTGCGCTGGTGATCCTGGCCACCGCCAGCAGGGTGCCGATGACCAGGGACAGCACCATCGCCAGCGCGGCAGCATAAACATTGAGCAGGAGAGCGTCCAGCAGCTCGGACCACAGCGCGGCGAAGCGCGAATTGTAAGGGTTGAGCAACGGACCCCACCGCTGCTCGGAGAGCTGGCCCTGGTTATAGAGGCGAATGACGACCAGACAGACGATGGTCAACAGCCCGGTACTCGCGAGTACTGAGCCGATCAACACGCGGCGTCGAGTCCGGGGTCCCGGAATGTCGTATAGGACGGGGGCGGTCATCGGGCCAGCGCCACCTTCCGTTCGAGGACACCGAGCAGTAGTCCGGCTGTCAGGGCGATGATCAGGTAGCCCACAGTCATTCCGAGGAGTACCGGGATCAGCGGAAGTCCCCGGGAGGAGACCAGTGTTGGATACACGCTGAACAGTTCGCCGCCGACACCAAAGGCACCGACGATCGCAGAGTTTTTGATCATGGCGATGATGACGTTACCCAGCGGGGGCACCACGGTGCGCAGCGCCTGGGGTAGCACGATGTGGCGCAGCGACTGGGTGAAGTTGAGACCAATCGCGCGGGCCGCCTCGGCCTGCCCTGTGCCGATGGAATTGATGCCACTGCGCACCGCCTCACAGACGAACGCCGAGGTGTAGAGCACCAGGCCGGTGATCGCGAACCAATAGTAGGTCCCGTTGATTCCGCCTTCGGGCAACCCGAAGGCGCAGAAGAACAGCACCACAGTGAGCGGGCAGTTGCGGAACACGGTGACCCAGCTTGTGCCGACCCAGCGTAGCGGCGGAACGGAAGAAACCCGAAAGGCCGCGATCACGATACCGACCACAAGGGCACCGATTGCGGCGTAGCCACAGATCTGCAATGTCTTGAGAAATCCATCGGCGAACACGCCGAAGTTCTCGATGATCACATCGATGGCAGGTGCTCCTCTGCGATCGTCTTAGCCGGGATCGCCTCAGCTGGTGGGGGCAGCGAAGCCCCCACCAGCGTCTTCCCCAGCTTCAAGGTCACTCAGCTGCAGGGATCGAATTGCGGAAGCGTCGGCTTTTCGTCGGTGACTGCACCCGCTGTGGCTTCCCATGCCTGCAGGTAGGAGCCGGATTCTTCCGATTTTGTCAGTTCGGCATTGATGAACTCGCAGAATGCTACGTCCCCCTTGGTGATGCCGATACCATAGGGCTCATCGGTAAACGTGTCACCGACCAGCTTGAATGCCCCATCGCTTTGTGAGATGAAACCGAGCAGAATGACGTTGTCAGTGGTCACCGCGTCGACCTGACCGGTGCGCAGTGCGTCACGACACTTGGAGTAGACGTCGAACAGCGTCTGCTGAGTGATATCGATGTACTTCAGGATGTTGTCCGACGAAGCCGAACCCTGCGCCGAACACACCCGGGCGCCACTGGCTCGCAGCGACTCCGGCCCGGTGATCGTGGTGTTATCGGACTTGACCATGAGCGATTGGCCTGCGAGGTAATAAGGGCCCGCGAAGCTGATCTGCTCACGGCGATTGTTGTTGATCGTGTAGGTGGCCAGCACCAAGTCGACTTCACCGCGCTTGATGAGCTCTTCACGCTGCGCGGAAGGCGCCTCCTTCCAGGTGATGTCCTTCGGTTCGATCCCGAGACCAGCTGCGATGATCTTGCCGACCTCAACGTCGAAGCCCTGGACCTGCCCATCGAGACCGCGTAGCCCGAACAGCGGCTGGTCGACTTTCGTACCGATGGTGATCTTGCCGGCCTGGCTGAGCTCGGCCATCGTTGTGCCGGCCTCGAACTGCGGATTCTCGGCGACCGGGTACTGCGGCGTGTCGTTATTATCGAGTGACTCCTGCTCACCGCACGCCGTGGCGACCATCGCGAAGACGGCCACCGCCATACTCACTCGAAGCACAGGGTTCCAGCGCATCGATCTTCCTTACTTTCACATAGTTGGAGCCGGGACAGGGTATGACCCGGGAAACACCTCAGTGCGTCAGGATCTTGCCAAGGAAATCCTTGGCGCGTTCGGATCGCGGCGCGGTGAAGAACTGGTCAGGGACCGAATCCTCGACGATCTCCCCTTCGTCCATGAACACCACCCGGTGCGCGGCGCGGCGGGCGAAACCCATCTCGTGGGTGACCACGAGCATCGTCATGCCCTCTCCCGCCAGCGACGTCATGACGTCGAGCACCTCCTGGACCATCTCGGGATCCAGCGCCGAGGTCGGTTCGTCGAAGAGCATCACCTTAGGACGCATGGCCAGCGCGCGGGCGATCGCGGCCCGCTGCTGCTGCCCACCGGACAGTTGCGCCGGATATTTGCCGGCCTGGTCGCTGATCCCGACCCGCTTCAGCAGTGTCATCGCGGCCTCATGTGCTTCGGACTTGCCGATCCGGCGCACCTTGACCGGGCCGAGCATCACGTTCTCCGCGATGGTCTTGTGGGCGAAGAGGTTGAACTGCTGGAAGACCATCCCGACGTCGGCCCGCAGCCGGGCCAGCGCGCGACCCTCCGCCGGCAGTCGCGAGCCATCCACCTCGATGTGGCCCGAGTCGATCGGCTCCAGCCGGTTGATCGTGCGGCACAGCGTCGACTTGCCGGAGCCCGAAGGGCCGAGCACCACCACCACCTCCCCGGGGGCGACCTCCAAATCGATGTCGCGCAGCACGTGCAGCGACCCGAAGTGCTTATTGACACCGGCGATCCGGATCATCGGCCGGTCGGTGGATGGTGCGGTGGAACTCACACGGTCCTCCGGGGGTGAGAGCGTAGGGATCATCCATACCCTACAGACGGTGATCAGTTCCGAGAAATATGTTACAACTCTGTCACAAATCAGCCACTCTTCCGAGCTCTCCGGCAGCATCTGCTCACCTTCGGTGACCAGATCAGGCCAAGATGGGCCTCAGGCACGATCCTGATCAGTGATCACTAAGGCCAGGTTGGTGACCGCTTGTCGGCCCGGCTCTTACCGGCGACGGCGTTTCGATGGAGTCTCACCTTCGGTCACCGAGGCGGTCGAGGCGGGGTTGGGCCCCGGTCGTACCCTGACCTGGTGAGGGAAGCGTGACCCCGACGACGGTGAGCACCGAGCGGCGCCCGCGGAGCTACCGCGTGCGAACCTACGGCTGTCAGATGAATGTGCACGACTCGGAGCGGCTGGCCGGGCTGCTCGAGGCATCCGGTTATATCCCTGCCGGGCCGGACGAGACGCCCGACGTGGTGGTGCTCAACACCTGCGCCGTTCGAGAGAACGCCGACAACCGGCTTTACGGCAATCTCGGGCAACTGCGTCCGGTCAAGCGGGAACACCCCGGAATGCAGATCGCCGTCGGCGGCTGCCTGGCTCAGAAGGACCGTGGCGAGATCACCCGGCGGGCCCCGTGGGTCGATGTGGTTTTCGGGACGCACAACATCGGCTCGTTGCCGGTGCTGCTGGAGCGGGCCAGGCACAATGAGGCCGCCCAGGTGGAGATCGTCGAGTCCCTGGAGATGTTCCCCTCCGCGCTGCCCGCCAAGCGGGATTCCGCGCACTCCGCGTGGGTCTCGATCTCAGTGGGCTGCAACAACACCTGCACGTTCTGCATCGTGCCCACCTTGCGGGGCAAGGAGGTCGACCGCCGTCCCGGCGAGGTGCTCGCTGAGGTCGAGGCGTTGGTGGCCGAGGGTGTACTCGAGGTGACCCTGCTCGGGCAGAACGTCAATGCCTATGGGGTGGGGTTCGGTGACCGGGGCGCGTTCGCCGACCTGCTGCGTGCCTGCGGGCGGGTCGGCGGGCTGGAGCGAGTCCGGTTCACCTCCCCGCATCCGCGCGACTTCACTTCCGACGTCATCGACGCGATGGCGAGCACCCCGAATGTCTGCCACCAGTTGCACATGCCACTGCAATCCGGCTCGGACGTGGTGCTGGCCGCGATGCGTCGCTCCTATCGGGCGCAGCGTTATCTGAAGATCGTCGACGAGGTGCGTGCGGCGATGCCCGACGCGGCGCTGTCGACGGACATCATCGTGGGTTTCCCCGGCGAGACCGAGGCCGACTTCCAGGCCACCCTGGAGGTGGTGCGGGCGGCGCGCTTCACGCAGGCGTTCACCTTCCAGTACTCACCTCGGCCGGGCACGCCTGCCGCGGATCTGCCGCGGCAGGTGCCCAAGCCGGTGGTGCAAGACCGTTACGATCGACTCGTCGCGCTCCAGGAGGAGATCTCCTGGGGGCTGAACCGGTCCTTGGTCGGTGCCGAGGTGGAGGTGCTCGTCTCCGAGGGCGAGGGCCGCAAGGACGCGGTCACCCATCGAAGGAGCGGGCGGGCCAGGGACGGCAGGCTGGTGCATTTCGAGCCGGGTGGGGCCGAGATTCGGCCCGGTGACGTGGTGCACACGGAGATCACTTACGGGGCGCCGCACCACCTGGTATCCGATCTTCCACCCATAACGCACCGGCGGACGGCCGCAGGTGATGCCTCGGCCGCCGGTCGTCGGCCGACGACGCCCGGGGTGGTGCTGGGACTGCCGTCGTTCGGCCGGCCGACATCATGACCGAGGATCCGGAGCAGCTGGACCGGCTGCGCGCCGAGATCGACGATGTGGAGCGCTTGGCGTTGCGACTGGTGGATCCCGGTTTCCGGGCGGTCGTGATCGCCGGCGCGATCATGGTGTTGCTGCTGGCCATGTTGTTGCCGTGGGTGGCCGACGCCAGCGGCTGGGAAGTCCTGCGGGGCGCCGCCGACCCAGCTGAGCAGGTGGGGTTACTACCCAGGCTGTTCGCCGCGGTCGCCCTCGGGTTCGGCGTGGGGCTCTCCGCGCTGGCGTTGATCACCCGGCGCTGGGGTCTGGTCTGGGCCAGCGCGCTGGGTTGCGGTTATTGCGTACTCGACGGGGTGTGGGCGATCTGGTCCAGGCAAACCACCGACGGGGCGGGCCCCGGCATCGGACTGATCTTGGCGGCGCTCGCGGTGCTGGTGCTCGCGGTTGCCTGGTTTCGGCTCGCGGTGTCCCGCCGGTGACTCACCGGCCCGCGACCGCCTGCTCGGCGGCGGCCAGCCACTCGCGCCACTGGTCGGCCTGAGCTTTCGCGGCGCTCGCCCGTCGGTCATCCCCGGCGGCGCGGGCCTTCGCAGCCTGGGTCTCGTACTGCTCGACCCGCTCCCGGAACTGAGCCACCCTGGCTTCGGCCTCTGGGTTGGTGCGCCGCCACTGGGCGTCGGAGGCTGCGCGCACCCGCTCTTCGACGGCTCTCAGACGCGCCTCCAGCGCCCTGATCCGTTCCCGAGGGATCTTGCCTGGAGTGTCCCAGCGTTCCTGAATCTCGCGCAGCTGTGCGCGAGCTGTCTCGATGTCGCCGGTGGGGTCGATCCGCTCCGCCGCGACCACGAGATCCTCCTTGCGCTGCACGCTCTCTTCGAGCTCCGAATCGCGCTCAGCGAAGGTGGCGGACCGGCTGGCGAAGAACTGGTCCTGGGCCGTGCGGAAGCGCTGCCAGAGCGTCTCGTCGGCATCTTTCGGGGCTCGCCCGACTGCCTTCCACTCCGCCATCAGTGTCCGGAACCGACCGGCGGTAGGACCCCAGTCGGTGGATTCGGCTAACTTCTCGGCTTCGGCGACCAGCTCCTCCTTGCGCTGCCGGGCGGTGATGCGCTGCCGATCCAGCTCGGCGAAATGTGCACCGCGCCGCCGGGTGAAGGCGTCCCTGGCCTTGGAGAACCGGCGCCATAGCGCCTCGTCAGTCTTCCGATCCACACCCTTGATCGTTCTCCACTCGTCCAGAATGGTGCGCAGCCGGTCACCACCGGCCTTCCATTGGGTGGAATCGGCACCGATCCGTTCGGCTTCCTCGGCCAGCGCCTCCTTGCGAGCGATGGATCGCGCCTTGGCCTTCTCGCGGGCCGCCTTGGCGCAGGCCAGGACCTCTTCAGCATGGTGCTGCAGGTAGTCGAGCAGGGCGGAGAGGCCGGCGAGATCACCTACCACTGTCGGTTCGACGAGATCGTCGCGCAGTGCGGCCACCCGGGTCAGTGCCTGCTTCGGATCACCCGCTCCGGAGTTCAGGCGGGACTCCAGCAGCTCAGCCTCGGTGAGGAGATCGTCGAAGCGACGGGCGAAGTGCGCCAGGCCCTCCTCGGGTGTCCCGGCCTGCCACGAACCGACGGACCGCTCGCCGTCGGGGCCGACGGTGTACACCATGCCGTCGTGGTCGATCCGCCCCCAGCGGCCTGGATCCCGGCTGGCTTGCGCTACCACCGGGCGGGGGGTGGGAAGGGATGCAGTGTTGGGGGTGGGATCAGCGTCAATGCTGGGGCGTTCGGTGTCGATCTGTTGGGTGCTGAGCTGCTCGGTCATGCCGGCCTTCCTCAACCTCGTGCCCGCCGCCGCGTCCGGCTGCGGGCGCCCCGGTGGGCGGGGCCCCTGCGCTTCGACCGGTGAGGGGTTGCCTCCGCTCCGGCCACGGCGGCATTCAAGCAGGTCAGGGGAGGAGGTGGGTAGTGGGCACTAGCCTTGCAGCGATGATCGTAGGTACGGAGGTGGCCGCGGATCCCTCGATCCCCGCGCTCGACCTGCTTCAATGCCGTCGGGAGCGGCCTGATGACGGGCGGTCCAGGGTCGTCGCGGTGGTCGGCCCGACCGCCACGGGCAAGTCCGACCTCGCTGTCGAGTTGGCCACCGCGCTAGGCGGCGAAGTGGTCAATGCCGACGCGATGCAGCTCTATCGGGGGATGGACATCGGTACCGCGAAACTGACCGCGCAGCAGCAGCGCGGGGTGCGCCACCATCTGCTCGATATCCTCGACGTCACCGAGACCGCATCGGTGGCGGTCTATCAGGTGCGGGCCCGCGCCGTCGTGGAGGAATTGCTCGCCGAGGGCCGGGTGCCGGTACTCGCGGGCGGGTCCGGTCTCTACATCCGAGCTGTGCTGGACGAGCTGGACTTTCCTGGTACCGACACGCAGGTGCGCTCCGCACTGGAAGCCGAACTCACCGAGGGTGGCGCCGCCGCCCTGCATGACCGGCTGCATCAGCTCGATCCGGTGGCGGCCGATCGGATACTGCCCAGCAACGGGCGCAGGCTGGTGCGAGCGTTGGAGGTCATCCGGATCACCGGCAGGCCGTTCTCGGCGTCGCTCCCACAGCCAGGGCCGGCGCGCTACGACGCGGTACAGATCGGCCTGGACACCGATCCGGCCGCGCTGGATGCCAGGATCGACGCTCGAGTGAGTCGGATGTTCACCGATGGATTGGTCGAAGAAGTCCGCGAGCTGCTCGCTCAGGGGCTACGGGAGGGGCGTACGGCGTCTCGGGCACTGGGCTATCAGCATGTCCTCACGGCCCTGGATGCCGGGGCTGATCCCGCCTCCGCCGCTGAGCCGACCGTGCGTGCGACCCGACGCCTGGTCCGCAAGCAGCGCTCCTGGTTTCGGCGGGACAGTCGGATCCGGTGGCTGAACGCCGACCGACCGGATCTGCTCGGCGTAGCGCTGTCGCTGCTGGCGGACCGATAAGCTCGCGGAACAATGGAGCAGGGAATCGAGTTCGTCAAGGGGCACGGGACCGGGAATGATTTCGTCCTGCTGCCGGATCCGGCCGGTGAGGTTGAGCTGACGCCCTCCCGGGTTCGCGTGCTCTGCGACCGGCACAGCGGTTTGGGTGCGGACGGGGTGTTGCGGGTGGTGCCGGGCGCGTTGGTGCCTGACGCGCCGCCGGGTACCGCACCGGGTGACTGGTTCATGGATTACCGCAATGCCGACGGATCGATGGCTGAGATGTGCGGTAATGGCGCGCGAGTATTCGCCCGCTACCTGGCCGAGGCTGGACTGGTGGCCGATGCCGAGTTCCGGATCGGCAGCAGGTCCGGTCCGCGCTCGGTGCGGGTGCGCGATGACGGCGCGGTGGCCGTCGCGATGGGGCCGGTGCGCAGCGCAGGCACGTTCACCGCGACCGTTGAGGGTGCGGCGTTTCCCGGCCTCGCCGTGGATGTCGGTAACCCGCACCTGGCCTGTGTGACCGACGTGGCGGTGGAGCAGCTGGACCTCACCGTCCCGCCCGGACATGATCCGGTGGTCTTTCCCTACGGTGTCAATGTCGAGTTCGTCAATGTGCTCGACGATGGCCGGCTGCGGATGCGGGTGCATGAGCGGGGAGTGGGGGAGACCTGCTCCTGTGGCACCGGGACGCTCGCCGCGCTTGCCGCCGTGCTGCACGCTCAGTGCCGGGACACCGGAGAGGCCGATGTGGCGGTGCCCGGAGGGCAGGTGCACGTGGCCATCACCGCCGACGGCAGCACGTTGACCGGGCCTGCGGTCCTGGTGGCCCGAGGTCGGCTCGACCCCCACTGGTGGGCTGCGTACTGACGGGTCTCCGCGATACCACGCGATCATGCTCGCGCGCAGGAAGCGGAACGGGAAGGGTGCGGGG
>JBOHHE010000442.1:0-5974 GCA_050700355.1 Pseudonocardiaceae bacterium | reverse complement strand
GGCGATCACCCTCCCGATCGAGGTCAGGCCGCTGCAGGACGGAACCTGCGGGTGAGCTCCGGCATGCCGGAGGTACCGGAATCGGTGATCGAGCGCGTGTTCCGCGAGGAGTACGGGCGTGCGGTGGCCGTCCTGGTCCGCGTTGTCGGGGACATCGACCTCGCCGAGGAGGCGGTCCAGGACGCGTTCACCGCGGCGGTGCACCGCTGGCCGTCTACCGGGCTGCCCCCGAGCCCGGCGGGATGGATCATCACCACCGCCCGCAACCGGGTGATCGACCGGTTGCGCCGCGAAGCCTCCCGCTCCGACCGGCATGCCCAGGCCGCCCTGCTGCACACCCGCGACGAACCGGCCGAGGAGGGCCCCGTGCGCGACGATCGGCTGCGCCTGATCTTCACCTGTGCCCACCCCGCGCTGGCCACCGGCGCCCAGGTCGCGCTGACGCTGCGGCTGCTGGGCGGGCTGTCCACGACGGAGATCGCCCGTGCCTTCCTGGTACCCGAATCGACCATGGCCCAACGGCTGGTCCGGGCCAAAACCAAGATCCGCGACGCGCGCATTCCCTACCGGGTCCCCGCCGGTGCCGACCTCCCGGACCGCCTCCGGGCCGTCCTGGCCGTGGTCTACCTCATCTTCAACGAGGGCTATACGGCCAGCTCGGGAGAGGCGCTCGTCCGCGAGGACCTCTGCGCGGAGGCTCTGCGCCTCGGGCGGCTGCTGGCCGAGCTCATGCCCGACGAACCGGAGGTCATCGGGCTGCTCGCGCTCATGCTGCTCACCCAGTCCCGCCGGAACACCCGGACCAGCCCGGACGGCGCCCTCGTGCTGCTGGCCGACCAGGACCGCGCCCGCTGGGATCGCGACCTCATCGCCGAGGTCACGCCCTGGTCCGCCACTGCCTGCGACGCAACCAGCCCGGCCCGTACCAGATCCAAGCTGCGATCAACGCCGTGCACAGCGACGCGCCGACCACAGCCGCCACCGACTGGCGACAGATCCTGACGCTGTACGACCAGCTCTATTCACTCGCCCCGAGTCCGGTCGTGGCGCTGCACCGCGCGGTCGCGGTCGCCGAAGTCGAGGGACCAGCCGCGGCGCTTCCCCTCGTCGACGGCCTCGACCTCGGTCACTACCACCTCTTCCACGCCATCCGCGCCAACCTGCTGCGCCGCCTTGGCCGCGCCGCCGAGGCGGTGTCGGCTTACGACGCGGCGATCGCCCGCACCGACAACGCGACCGAACGCGCCTTCCTGCAGCACAGCCGCCAAGCCCTCACCTAAACTTGAGGTACCTGGACGCCAACAGTCCGCCGATCCAGACTTCGATACCCAGCTCGACCGTCTCAGGCCACCGTCGATCTGCCCCACACCACCTGCTTGGCGCTGCACCCCCAGCAGCCCGACCCGGATTTCCCGTCACTCTCGTCGATCCGCAGCCCGGACGAGCCACGGGTTCGGTCGTGGGATTTGCTCACCGCGGCCGCTCACGCCACCTCCGGCCGGTCGATGACGGGGCCGTCGCCGTCGAAGTGCCCCTGTAGCTCACGGGCCAGGGCCGGATCGGACCATACTTCCGCGGTCGAGCGCCACGAGGCGAGGTTGCGTGCGAATGGCGTGAGCAGTCCGGTGTCGGCCCCGGCGACGAGGTCGGCCAGCAACTCCCGCACACAGAATCGGCTACCCACACCCAGCCCACGGCGCGATCCCCACGCCCTACCTACGCATAACCGTCAATGATTGTGATCTACTTCGAAACGCACCGCACCACCCGCAAAGCGATCACCAGGCAACTCATCACCGCACGCGGACAGGACGGCACACCGGACAACACCCGCCTGTGCCGTCCGTGGAAGACCACGAGGGTCAACCCCTCGCGACCGATTTCGTCTCGCTATCGGGAGTCAACACACAGAACTCGTTGTTATCGGGATCGGCTAGGACCACCCAGTCCACGTCACCCCGGCCAATGTCGATGCGAGTCGCGCCCAGGGAGATCAGCCGGGCGACCTTTGCTTGCTGATCACCGTGGACCGGTGGAGCGAGGTCGAAGTGCAGCCGGTTCTTCCCCGCCTTCGGCAGGTCACGCCGCGGCGGCGCTGATGCCGACACTTCACCCGAGCATCCCGGCCTTGGCAAGCTTCGAGCGAAGCTCGCTGCGCCAGTCGCGATCGCCGCCAGATCGGACGAATACGACGCCAGCGAGGTCGGACGGTCGCTCAAATTCGGGCCAATCCTCAGGCGGCGCCTTCTCGATAACGAGCACCCGTTCCCAACCGAGGCGACCATAGAAGAATCCGAGCTCTAGGACAACGTTCTGGCGGGCGCGGTACCGAAGGGCGTTTTGGCCGCCCCTCGGTGCCTTAAACTGCCGGACCGCCGTACCGTAATCGTCCGGGGAGAGGAGAACGACCGCGAAGCCGGCCTGGACTGCGAGGGATTCGAATCTGTCCAGTATCGATCGTTCCTCACGCTCGGCCTTGGCCAGAACCACCGATTGCAGCCCGAGATCGGCGAGGAATCGCTCCACCTCGTCGCGGAACCCCAAGTCGTGGCCGTGGACAAGGAAGACGTGATCGGCGGGAATCACCGTGTCCGGCGGACGGCGCAGGTTCTCAGCGATGTCGCTGGCGAGCCTTTGGGCGTCGTCTGTCGGGCCCGCCTGCCTCGGGATGTCGGTGACGAGCCGATCGAGAGCGGCCGCGACGGTGCCGGCGGCGGCGGCAATCTGGGCATGGTCGGCGAGGTCGTCCACCACGATGCCCTGGTAGCGCGCCAGCGGGGCTGGCAGGTCGGTGAAGCTCACATCGCCGAGCAACACGGGCACGACAGGGCGGTCGCTGTGGTCGATGAACGCCGTGAGTTCCTGGGTGACCCAGGTGGAACGGACGCTCGCGGGGGAGGCGAAGAAGACGAAGGCGTCTGCTGCCAGAACGTGGGCGAGGATCGCGTCCTCCCAGCGCTCGCCGGGTTGCAGGAACTCGACGTCCAGTGATACGACGAAACCGCGGGTCTGCAGCTCGTCAGCGAACGCCCGTACGACGACGCCGTCCGTTCGTGTATAGGAGAGGAACACCCTGGGAGCGGTCACGGCTGTCGATCCTGGCGGACCGGCGCGCTGCCGAGGAAGCGGGTGCAGTACGGCGGCTCACGTTCCGGCCACACCGCGGAGATTGCCACGAGACACCGATCCTTCTGCGCCGCGCGGTAGAGGCGTGTATCCGCTGTGGTGTATACCGCGAGCGGTCTGGCTGGCTCGCCGCGCGAACTGGAGGTGGTATCACCTGATGAGATCGAGGATCACGCTGATCATCTCGCGGACCTGGGTAAGGGCCTGGGCGCCCACGTTGCCGCACACCTTTTCGATCCTGCCGGTTGACACGGCCCTCAGATGCTGGCACTGAGCTGCCGAGGGTCGATCCAGCCCGTTCGAGGTATTCGGGTCGATCCGGACCTCGGAACCGAACCGCCGAATCCGCGAGGTCAGCGGTACGCCGTGGACGACACTGGGCCCGGCGTCGAGGATGCGTTGGGCCGTCACCACGACCACCGAATACCAGAAGCTGACCTCGCGCCCGGAGGGCAGCCCCAGATCCAGCTGAACGACGTCACCCGAGTTCAGCATCGAGCCAGTCAGCCTCCGCCGGGGTGAGCTCGTCGCGGAGCTGCGCCCCGATCTGGTCTTGGCGGAGCCTGCGTACCGCCAGCGTCACCGTCGCTCCGACGCTCGCGCCTAACTCCGCTGCGAGCCGCTTGAGTTCCTGGTGGGTGGCGAAATCAATCCGCACACTCGTTCCTTGCATGCTGGTCAGCATGCAGTGCTGCATACAAGTCGGCTCCGTCGATGAGGTTGGCATCTCGGGTGCACGACGTGTTGGCGAATGGTGCACCCTCGACCTCGCTCACCGGGGCCCGCTCACCCACCACGGCACGGCTTGACGTCACACCCGTGTTGATCTTGTCGTCGCGTGGGCGGGGTGACCGGGGCGCTCAGCTGACGGCGGCGCCGAACCACTGGGGCAGCTGGGCGTGCAGCTCCTGCTGATCGTCACCGACCCACGCCACGTGGCCGTCCGGGCGCAGTAGCACGGCGGGTACGTCGAGTTCCTCGCTGATGTCGATGACGTGGTCGACTCGATCCGCCCAACCCGCGACCGAGAGCCGGCCGGTCTGGTCGAGCAGCAGTCCGCGGCCAGCGTGCATCAGCTCGTAGAGGCGCCCTCGCTTCAGTCCCACGTCCCGCATCCGCCGGCCGAGCAGCTCATGCCCCTCGCCGAAGTCGTAGCGGACCCCGATCGCGGTGATCTTCTCGATCAGGTACCGGTTCACCTCCTCGAGGTCCATCAGTTCCGACACCAGCCGGCGCACCGCCTGCGAGCCCGGCTCCGGGGACATCAGCTCGCTCTGCGCGCGGGTGTTGTCCAGCACGGCGGCGGCCACTGGGTGCCGTTCGGTGTGGTAGCTGTCCAGCAGCCCCGCCGGGGCCCAGCCGCCGATCTCGGCGGCCAGTTTCCAGCCGAGGTTGAACGCGTCCTGGACACCGAGGTTGAGGCCCTGCCCGCCGATCGGGGGGTGGATGTGCGCTGCGTCGCCGGCCAGCAGCACCCGGCCGACCCGGTAGCGCTCGGCCTGCCGGGTGGCGTCGCCGAAGCGGGACAGCCAGCGCGGTGAGTGCACGCCGAAGTCGGTGCCGGCGACCACCCGCAGCTGGTGCTTGACCTCCTCGAGGGTCGGCGGCGTGCGGTCCTCGGCCACTCCCTCGGCGGGCACGACGACGCGGTACACCCCTTCCCCGAAGGGCCCGATGCCGAACCGCTTCTCGGTCTTGCGGACTTCGGCCATCACGGCGGCCAGCTCCTCCGCCGGCGCGGCCACGTCCACCTCGCCCAGCAGCCACTCGCGCCTGGTGGGCTCGCCGGGGAAGCCGACGCCGAGCAGCTTGCGCACCGTGCTGCGGCCGCCGTCGCAGCCGAGGAGGTAGCGCGAGCGCAGTTGCGTGCCGTCGGCCAGCTCAGCGCTCACCCCCTGGTCGTCCTGGCTCAACCCGACCAGTTCGCAGCCGCGCCGGATCTCGGCGCCGAGCTCGGTGGCGCGCTCGGCCAGCAGGCGATCGACGGTGGGCTGCGGGATGCCGAGGATGTACGGATGTGCGGTGTCCAGCCGGTCCGGCGTCGGCTTGGTGATGGCGGCGAAGAAACCGCCGAGCGGGTACTGCGTGCCCAGCGCGAGGAACTGTTCGAGCAGACCGCGCTGGTCCATCACCTCGATGCTGCGCACGTGCAGACCCAGCGCACGAACCACCTTGTTCGGCTCCACCTCCTTCTCCAGCACGAGCACGCGCACACCGTGCAGCCGCAGCTCACCGGCCAGCATCAACCCAGTCGGTCCGCCACCGGCAATCATCACGTCAATCATGAAATCCCCATTCAACAAGGTTGTCTTTCGGCCAGCTGCTCCGCGCAGTCCGGCGGCGCGCGCACCCGCACCTGCGTGCCGAGTGCCCGCAACGGCACCGCAGGTCCCACTGGCGGTTCAACATCCCACCAGACCCCTACGTCGACAACGGCACACATACTTCGCGAATCCCTGATTTCCGCAGGTTCTGGCTTCGGTCGGACATTTTGCGGCACGACCCGGGTCTTGCCGCAAGCCCACCAGTGCGCTATATGTTGAAAGTGGCAGGCAGTGGGCAACCTCCTTGCCTTTGCTTTTATCGTCCGCTGTGGACGGACAAGCTCCTCTCGAAGCGGTGACACGCCGCGTACGGTGATGCCGACGGCCCATGAGGACTTACCTGGGCCTGCGGATGCAGCCGCAGAACGAGAGGTTCCTCATCCTCATCAGCTCGGTCGGCTCGAAGGCCGTCGAGGACACGTACAACAACCCTCTTTAGGTCGCCGCACTCCAGGGCAATGTTCCCACGTCCATGATCGCCGTTTGTGAAGGAAAACCAGTGATTTTTACCGGTTTTCCTTCAC
>JBOHHE010000441.1:0-1703 GCA_050700355.1 Pseudonocardiaceae bacterium | reverse complement strand
GACCTGACCTGGCAACGCCTTCATGTGTTTGTAGTGGTATTTAGGCTCTACTGCCATGGATGTGGATGAGCGGGGTGTGGTATGGCCGGGTGGGCCGAGGGTGTGGGGCGCACGGGTGTTGGCAGGTTCTCCGCGAGAGCTCGGTGTCGTGGATCGATCCTTGCCCGCGGGAAGCCTCGCGCCAGGACGATGTGCTCAGGTACGGCCGCGAGGCAGGCAGCACTTCTTGTATTTCAGCCCTGAGCCGCACCAGCAATGCTGGTTGCGACCGGGCGGCCAGGCGATCTTCGCGGGAGGCTCTCCCAGCTGCTCCACATAGCCCTGCCGAACCTGGGGATCGGTGGGGTCGCTGCCGGTGCGATCGGCATAGTTGGCCAACTCGTCGGCGGAGCCGGCCAGCAGGGTCAGCCGGGTATGACCAGATTCTGACCACAGCACCAGGGTTCGTTGCGTCATGGTCCGGTACCCGTCCCAGCCTCTGGCCGAACTCCCCGCTCAGGCCCGGCCAGCGCTCCAGCAGGCGGTCGAATTCGGCCTTCGGCCAGAACAGCAGCGTGATCCCTTCGTAGTCCAGCTCATCCTCGCCGAGCTCATCCAGCACCTCGTGCAACGCACCCAGCAGCTGCTCCGCAAGGAGATCGTGTTCATCGCGCGGCAGGTCCAGCTCACGACGTAACCGGTGACGTTGCTGGGCCAGCATGAACCCCACCGCCGAGGACCGCGTCCGCCTGCAACGCTGCGTCGCGACGCTGTGACCCAGCGCGTGGCCTCAACCGGCCGAGACCGGGCAGCGACCACAGCCCGGGATCTTGTTACCGATGTCCGGCACGCGACACAGGACCGTGTCGGAGACGATTTCGCCCGCACGGACCTCGCCCGGATCGGCTTTGGATCATGAACCGACGCCGAAGTTACCCTGGGGGTCGACCAGGGGATAGCGCATGCCCAGGGTTGGGCCATCCGCACCAGCAGTGCCTGCACTGACCTGAGCATGGCCCCTTCGGCTGACGTCACCCACTCCCTGCATGCCTGGAGTCATTAGTGTGATCCCACCCTGGCAGGAGACCGTCCAGTCGCAAATCAACCGGGAACGGCTCGGTGGTGGCGAACCGGGCAGTGACCGGGCCAGCGTCCTGGTAACCGAATTCTCCGGCGGCTGCGGCACAGCTGTCACAGCGTCTCCTCACATCCTCGGTCAGTCTTCCACGCCGTCCGCCGAGTTTGTATGGATACAGAGTTAGACGTCGAGGAAGCGGACGTCTTTGGCGTTGCGGGTGATGAAGGAGCGGCGGGATTCGACGTCCTCGCCCATCAGGACGCTGAACAGCTCGTCGGCCGTGGCGGCGTCGTCCAGGGTGACCTGCAGCAGGACCCGGTTGGCCGGGTCCATGGTGGTCTCCCACAGTTCCTTGGCGCTCATCTCGCCCAGGCCCTTGTAGCGCTGGATCGCGTCGTCCTTGGGCAGCTTGCGGCCTTGGGCATTGCCGGCCGCGATGAGCCCGTCGCGTTCCCGGTCCGAGTAGGCGTACTGCGCCTCGGCGCGCGGCCACTTGATCTTGTACAGCGGGGGGCTGGCGAGGAAGACATGGCCGTGCTCGACCAGCGGGCGCATGAACCGGAACAGCAACGTCAACAGCAGGGTGCGGATGTGCTGACCGTCCACGTCGGCGTCGGCCATCAGCACAATCTTGTGATAGCGCAGC
>JBOHHE010000440.1:0-56806 GCA_050700355.1 Pseudonocardiaceae bacterium | reverse complement strand
CCAGCAGGCGACGCCGCGGCGGCCCCCGGCCACTGCGGCCGGCCGCGACCGTCGCTCCGGCCAGCGTGCCCACGGCCAGCAGTGCCGCCAGTAACCCGTAGGCGTCGGCGCCCCGGCCGAACACATTGCGCACCACCACGGGCAGGGTGGTGTGAAAGTTCAGGCCGAAGGTGGCGACGAAGAACACCAGCGTCAGCGGCACGACGAGATCGGGTCGGCGGCACACATACCCCAATCCCTCCCGCAACTGCCCAGCGCGGCGCGGAACCGGCGCGCTGCGGCGCAGCCGAGTGACGTCCATCAGGGCGAGCCCGATGACCACTCCGGCGAAGCTCGCCGCGTTCCCCAGAAAGACCCATCCGGTACCGACGGCCACGATGGCCAGCCCCGCCACCGCCGGACCGATGATCTGGGCGAGGTTGACGGTCATCGAGTTGAGCGCGATCGCGTTGGTGACCTGCCCGCGCCCGACCATCTCCACCACGAATGCCTGTCGGACCGCAGCATCCACCGCGGAGAAGCTGCCGAGCAGCAGGCACAGCAGGTAGACGTGCCAGATCTGCACCACTCCGCCAACGTCGAGCAGCCCCAACAGCAACGCACACAGCCCCATCCCGATCTGGCCGGCGATGAGCATTCTGCGTTTGTCGTAGCGATCCGCGAGCACCCCGGCCCATAACGACAGCACCAGCGTCGGACAGAATTGCAGCCCCACCGCGATGCCCAGCGCCACCGGGCTGCCCCCGGACAGTTCGAGCACCAGCCAGTCCTGCGCCACCCGCTGGCCCCAGGTGCCGATCAGGGAGACGACCTGTCCGATGGCGAAGAGCCGGTAATTGCGTACCTGCAATGAACCGAACATGCCGGTCAGATGCGGGCTGCGGGCGCGGAGCCACCCTCGGGCATTCACCACCCGAGTAGCGTGCCAGGTATGCCGCCCGACCCCCCGCCGCTGCCCCGTAGCCTCGCCGATCCGCGGCCGGTCATCACGCTGGGCACCATCGCCTGGTTCGCCGCTGCGGTGGTGCTTCTTCTCGCGGGTGGAACGTCCCGCTGGACGTATGCGTGCGTGGTCGGTGGGCTGCTTGGCTTGCTCGGCCTCACAATGATCTACTTGCAGCGCCGCGCCGCCCAGCGCGGTTCCCGGACCGCCCAACGCGGCCTACTCTGACCCGGTTCCAGAAATCCGACCGGACCGTTGCAGCCCGCGCGGCCTATGCGCACTTGCCCGGACGAGCCGACTCAGAGCCCAACCTCCGCGATGTCACTACATACTGTAGTTAAAGATTCCCCCTATAAAACAAGTTGATTCACCCATTTGGGCGATAACAAGTGAACTATAAATCGAGATAGTCCCATCAAGCCTGTTCGGGATGTCGCACGAAACTTTCTGGCAAGAGACATGGGTACACCTCCCTTCGAGAGGAGGATGATCAATAGGAGGGGTGTGACCGTCCTACCCGAGAGCGATTCACAACAAGGTGATGCCCCACCACATCGGTCCTCTCGACCCGGCCACCACCGTCATGCGATGGCGGTATGGCATCTCATCTGGGTCGCACCCGTCACCCTCGTCCTGATCACCCTAGTAATACTGTTGCTTCTCCAAAGCGAAAAAGGGAATGAAGCAGCAGGGCCGCTCTCTGTGCTCCTGACAGGCATGTCACTGATCTTTTCAATCTTAATCCACCTCGTCGGGCCACGACGACCCCCTTCGTCCGACGACACGAAGCTTTCGCATATCAGTGTTGCAAAATGGACGAGAAAAACAATTCTTATTGTTTCGCTACCCGGCATGCTCGCGCTGCTTGTGGGCGGTATATTGATTCTCTGGATTGTCCTCAACAAGCCCGATATCCAGATGACCGACCACCTAATCATCACCAGCGGAGAAGAGATAAGAGCTGGCAGGGAGGCCAAATTTGACATTCTCGAAGATCCTTCCGCCCGAGACAAACTCTCGTTGACCCTTCGGCTTGAAAATCTACGGGAGGTTGGCGACTGCGTAGCACCGGCTCGACTGGACATCACTTTGAAGGGTGATGGTGTAGAACGCCAAAGAACTTCCGGGATCCGCTCAGAAGAAGAAATCGAACTGAACATGCAAAGTGTGACACGCAGTGCCACCTTAGTCGTTTATCTGTCCACACCGGACCCAGATTGTTTGTTTAGAATTCACGTTGACGAAGCCGTTCTCTTCAATTAGCCACTGGGGTACCGCATGTCGAGAAGAACAAGAACCGGATCAATTATCCTGGCAGGATTGCTCATCCTCGCAGGCTGTAGTACCGGAGGCGGTACCGCCGAGCCAACAACCACAACTACAGCAGTGCCGAGTGGTACCAGACCGCCCTTGAACGTCGGCGTATCCACCGACCTACCCGGATTAGGAGAACAGGACGAAGGAACGAACCTTCGACGAGGTTTCGACGTCGACCTGTTCCGCTGGCTTGGCAGACATTTGCGTCCGGAGTTCACGCCAGTGCCTGTTGATACACTAATCAAAGACCGGGTCGACGCCCTGATGAGCGGGGAGGTCGACGTCGTCGTCGAAGTGCTCTCTATAACCGACGAAAGGCGAAAATACGTCGACTTGGCGGGACCTTACATGATCACACAACAGGGAGTTATGGTACGATCGGGAGACAACCGCATCAGAGACATTGACGGGCTGCCCGGAAAGACCGTCTGCACTCCGGCGGGCAGCACATCGTTGGAGCAATTCCGTTCCTTGGCGGATCGAATCACCATCGTTCAGGTGACAGGAGTCTCGGAGTGCGTTAATCGGTTAGCGAAAAATCAGGTGGACGCCGTATCCACCGATCAACTGATACTATATGGATTCGAACTCAACAGCGGAGGCTCGTATTCCGTCCTTCCGGACCTCACCTTCGGTGCCCAGGAACGGTACGGCGTCGGCCTGCGATTGAACAGTGAAATGTGTAACGAGGTAACCAATGCGATCAGTGATTTCATTATCAATGGCGCTTGGGATCAATTCTTCAGCACAAATTTCCCCGGCTTGAGCTCGAAAGGGTATAAGCCCGACCCATATAACTTGGATCCTTGCTGACCGCTTTCTGGTAAGTGGCGATATGGATAACTTGCATTGCGGTTCAGGAGCACAATAGAAGAGCAGCGCGCACCGGGTCGGTGGCGTGCACAGTGCCGTCTGGGGTTACCCAGAAGGGGACGGTGTGGGTGGTAGCCTGGTGGCGGACTTGGAGATGGTCGTGCAGCCGCAGTTCTCCGTCGGGAACCGGGAGGCCGGCCGCCGCGCACACCGCGACCACCTCCACCAGCTCCGCCCAGCGCACCACCCGCCCGGTTCCCCGGTCCAGTAGCTCGGGCGTTACCTGTTCGGACGCCAGCGGCAGGTCCAGCAGATCAGCCAGGGCACCCGGATCACCGCCTGCCACCAGCTCGTCGGGGGGCAGCACCGCGGCCAGCCACGGCAGGTCGAGTACCACCGCGCGGCCAGCGTCGATCACGTCGCCGGTTACCGCCCGCACCCGATTCGGCGGGTCCACCGCGTCGGGGTCGATGCAGGCCAACGCGGCGTGCGCGGCGTGCACCAGCGCTGGGGTGATGACCCGGGCCGGGTCGGCGAGGCGGGCCAGCACGTCGGCGGCGTCGGCAGGCCCCGTAATGCTCAGCCCGGCACGCACTCCAGCGGCGGCGAGCAGGGCCGGATCGACCTCCGATACCGGCACCGGATCGTAGAGCCCGGCCAAGGAGACAGCCCCCGGCAGCCGCCAGTGCGGCGGCGGATAGGCACCGAACCGGGCGTTGCGGGCCAGCCACCAGCCGGTATAGCCACCGGGCTGGCGCAGCGCGGCGAGACAGGCCGGGTCAGCGGCAAGCGTCCGTAGCGCGGCGGGCCAGCACCGCTCATCGACAAGATCCAAATCCCGGACGGCCAGCAGCGCGGGCGGATCAGCGGACTGCGCCCACCACTGCTCCTCACCGTCCAAGTCGTGGTCAGGGCCGTCGGGATGGAGGTCCTCGAGCACCGCGAAGGAGTTCAGCACGCCGACCGCGCGCAGCGCGTCGGGCGGATACGCGGCAACGGTCGCCGGATCGAGTACGCCCAGTGGCGCGTCAGGGGCGAGCAATTCCCGCAACGCCCCACCGGGCAACACCAGCTCGTCGGCGCGCCGCGGTGTACCGGCCTCGTCGGGCAGCGCCAGCGCGCCGAGCCAGGGTCGCATCCCCGTCCGCTGCGCCAGTGCCAGCACCGCCCGGACCAGGCCGGTGACGTCGAGACCGTCCTCGGCATCGTCGACACTGCGTTCGACGGCAGGGCGCAGCGCGTCCAGCAGCTCCGCAGGCCCCACGGCGTGGGCACCGAGGCGCTCCAGCAGCGGATGCGCAGCCTCCGGGTGCACCAGCCGCAGCTGCGCCGCGCCACCGACGTCGGCCGCTCCGATATCGACGACGCTGCCCAGCAGCACGCCGCGTGGGCCGGTGACGGTGCGCCCGTCGACCAGCGGCACCGGCAGCGCGCCGAGCTCCTCGCGGGCCGTCGGATCGGCGTCGAGCAGGGGCGCCAGCGCCGAGTAACAGCGTCGCCACCACGAGGGTGATCGCTCCAGCCCGGCCAGCAGCTCGGCAATCGCGGCCGGGCGCAGCCGGAGCACGCCGAGCGCAGCCAGCGCCGTGGCGTGCCGGGGTGCGGCCAGCTCGGCGTCGAGCAGATTGGGGATGACATCGGCGAGCAGCGCGGCCAGGTCGGGCAATGGCCTGTCCAACACCGCTGCGGTCGCGGGTGCGAGCTCCCCGCCGGCAGCAGCCGGCAACCACCAGGCAGTACGCAGCGCGGCGAGCACCGCATCGCGCAGCGCGGCGTCGACCTCCCCGGCGGGAAATCCCGGCTCGGGCACCAGGGCGGTGCGCTGCTCGGGCGCCAGCGCCGCAGCCAGCTCCGGGTAGGCCTTCGCGGCGGCATCGAGCAGCAGGTCGGCGGCGGCGCCGGGATGCACGTGCCGCCGCGAGGAATCGACGGGAACCGTACCGATCAGCCGGGCGGGCAGGGTGAGCCGTTCGGCGGTCGGGGTCGGGGCGTGCAGCACCTCACCAGATATCGGTTGCGGCGCACCGTCGATGTCAACGGGCAGCGCCCAGCACAGGGTCCACTCCGGCCGCGCCTCGGCACCGAGCCCGGTCAAGGCACGGGCAGGCAGCAGCCCGGCCTTGTGCACCACCCGCCAGCGCTGCACCCCCGCACCGTCGTACACCAGCACCGGGTCGTCACCTTCGCGGCGCAGCCGCTGCTCGCCGATGTCGATACGGTGCAGCCACGGCAGCGCCAGCAGCAGGTCACCAGCCTCCTGCGCGAAGGCCGCGAGCAGGGCATCCGGATCGATGCCGGGCCGCAGCGGCAGCACCACCTCAGTGTCGAACCCGGGTGGCGGGGCACCCTCGGCGGGCCATACCAGCCGCAGCACCGGCGGTCGGCCACCGCGCCGGGACAGTTCCGCATCCAACGCCGGATCACCGGCCACCTCGGCGGCGGTGCGCTCGGCGGAGAAGCCCACCCCACCCGAGGTGGAGACCACCCTCGGCGCGTCGGTGACGCCCAAGATCGCCGCGAAGCCGACGCCGAACCGGCCGATGCTGCCGCGCGCCTCGCGCTTGGCCGAGGCGCGCAACGCGGCCAGCGCAGCCACCCCGGCGGCGTCCAATGGCGCACCGGTGTTCGCCGCCCGCAGCTCATCGGCCTCGACGGTGACTCGCAGGTATCCCGGCAGCCCGGCCCGCTGCGCCGCGTCAGCGGCGTTCTGGGCCAGTTCGACCAGCAGTCGGTCCGCGTATCCCACCAGGGCCAGGTCCGATTCGGCGTTGGCGTCCTCCCGGAACCGCGTCGGAGACCCCCGCCAGGCCGCCAGCACCCCGTCCCGCAGCGCGGCGGTCCCGAATGGATCGCTCACTCCACCGGTGTCCCAGGCAGCAACTCCAGCTCGGCGTCGTCGTACTCCAGCTCGGCATCGTCGTAGACCAGCTCGGCATCGTCATAGACCAGCTCGGCCACCGGCACACTCGGGCCCGTGTCCACTTGGACCTCCGAATGCGCCCCGCAGCCGAACTCGGCATGCACCACCTGCCCGTCAGCCGGGGCGAGCTCGTTACCGCAGACGCCGAGGGAAGTCGAAAGCAACCCACCGAGCGGGAGATAGAACCCGCACGTCACGCATGGTCCCGGAGCACTGAGCGCCATCGGGGACCCAGGGCCGTTGTCCCCATCGCGCCACCGTTGCACCAGCTCGAGGCGAGCCGCGCGGCCGAGTACCCGGTTGCGACCAAGACCGAGTTCCGGGCTGAGCCGCTCCACCGGCTCGTCGTCGTCGATCAGGTAGCCGGGCACCAGCCGCGGATCGCCCGCCTCGGGAGGTAGCAGGTCTCCCACCCCGAGGTCTCCGGCCCGGACCCGTTGGGTCCACGGCACCCAAGCGGGCGCGATCAACGCGTCGGGGCCGGGCAGCAGCACCACCTCACTGATCGTCACCGGTGTCTCCGGCCCTCCCGACGCTATCGTGACCGCCCAGCGCCAACCCCGGTAACCGGGGAGGGTGGTCTCGAACAGGTGTGTTGCCGCACCACCGTCCTCGGGTTCCGTGCCGAGGTGAGGGCCCACCGGGTACTCGCCCGCTTCGTCCTCCGCAGCCCGCCGGGCCAGCCCGACGGTCCCGGCCAGGTCGACGGTCTCAGCGAGACTGGGGCTCGGCTCGGCATTCACACCTTCAATTGTGCCGCACTGAGGATCGGCACTCCTCGCCCGGCTGACCGAGGCTGTGCAACGCTACGTGGGTGATCCGTATCCCGACCGCCGTTCTGCTGGGGTCAGCAGCGCTGTTGGCGGCGGTCCTGGCAGCGATGGTGCTTCTGGGTGGCCACACAGCGGCACAGCCGGCGGCGCCCCGGTTTCGGGTGCAGGTTCTGGCCACCCTGCCGCACGACAACACGATGTACACCCAGGGGCTGGAGATCGCCGAGGGGATGCTGTACGAGGGCAGTGGGCAGGTCGGACAGTCCCGAGTGCGGACGAGCGCACTGTCTGCGGCCACCAGATCTCAGACAGCAGAGTCACCGGCGACCGTACTGCGGGAGGTGGCGTTGCCCGCGCCCCTGTTCGGTGAGGGGCTCACCGTCGTGGGGAACCGGCTGTGGCAGCTAACGTGGACCAACGAGGTGGCGATCGAGCGTGACCCGACCACTCTCGCCGAGCGTCGCCGGGTCGCTTACCAAGGTGAAGGCTGGGGGCTGTGCAATGACGGCAGCCGACTGGTGATGAGCGATGGCTCGGACCGGCTCACTTTCCGGGATCCGGCGAGCTTCGCCCCCACCGGGCAGGTGGCGGTCCGACTCGATGGTGATCCGGTGCCCCAGCTCAACGAACTGGACTGCACCGACGGCGTGGTCTGGGCGAACGTCTACCGAACCGACCGCATCCTGCGGATCGACCCCACCACCGGCACGGTAACCGGCGTGGTCGAAGCGCCCGACCTGCTCGACGCCGACCAGCAATCCACCGCCGACGTACTCAACGGCATCGCGGCGATCCCCGGCACTGACGAATTCCTCATCACCGGCAAATACTGGCCGGTGATGTTCCGAGTCCGCTTCATCCCGGCCTGAACCCACCACCCTTCCGGGCGGTGTGCCGGGCGCTGGGCACTTCCGCTATAAGGCGAATATCACCCCGCCGGTCGCGCGAATGGCGACGCACCGGTTGGAGAACTCCTGCTTGTAATAGCGTGGTTCGCCGTTCCAGGTGCCCGAGGCGGCCACGATCACCGGTTTGAGTTCCCGTGTGCACGGCCCTGGGTCTTCCGGGATGCCCTCGATCCGACCATTGAACTGGCTCAACTGCTTGCAGGCGGCGGCCGGGTCAGGATGGGAGTCATCACAATCCGGCGGGCAGGTCAGTGACGCTTTGGCGATGACCTCGCCACTGGCCGATGATGTGATGGATAGCGTAAAGGAACCCCCTGGCCCCAATGTCATGATGATCTCCATTTCATCCGGCACCCCGATGGGATGGGGCGCAAGTAATGTCAGACTGGCATCGTCTCCTGGGATTACGGAGTGTCCGACCGGGCGAGCTGATACCTCACAGGTTCAGGACAGAAACCCACCGGCCATGACGCTGGGTCCAGGCTCGGCCACGTCCAGCCGGGTTAACGCGCTCGGGTGGGAAACCCGAGGGCTCGCTGTGTGGTGCAGGATGGAGGTCGTGAAGCGGTCTGCGTCCCCGTCTGACGCCGAGGATCCTCGCTCCGGGGAACGGCGCAGGGTGGAGCGCGCTCGCCGGGGGGTGGGACGTGGTCGGCGTTGGGTGCCCGAGAGTGCGTCCACTGGTCATCCTCGCACCGACGAGGCGCGCACCGAAGCGCGGCTACCCGAATTCTCCCCCGTTACGACACCCTTCTCCCCGTCGACCCCACACCTCACCCGTCCAGCCGAGGAGCCGGACTGGCCGCCTCGCCGGTCCGCGACACCGGACTGGGCGATCCCGACACCGACGACACCAGACCCGAGAGCGCCAAATCCGACGACGTCAGATCAGGCCACGCGGCAACCTTTGGACGATCCTGCTCCACCTCCCCTGCGGTACCCGAGCAAGATCACCGTTACCCGCGTTGCGGCATGGCGGAGCAAGCAGTTGGTGTCCGGCGGCGCCCGACGCTTCCACCGGGCAACAACAGCCGACGGGGCGGGACGTTCCGGGCTGTCCTCGCTGACCTACGCCACGATGATGAACTACGCGGCGGATGCCGCCATCGCCGTTGCGCTGGCCAACACGTTGTTCTTCGCGGCCGCCACGGCGGAGAGTCGCATCAATGTGGCGCTGTACCTGCTCATCACCGTGGCGCCGTTCGCGGTGATCGCCCCGGTGATCGGACCACTGCTGGACCGGTTGCAACAGGGCAGGCGGGTGGCGATGGCGCTGTCGTTCGTCGGGCGCGCCCTGCTGCTGGTCGTGATGGCGATACATGTGCAGGACTGGCTGCTCTACCCGGCCGCGCTGGGCTTCTTGGTGCTGTCCAAGTCCTTCGGGGTGCTCAAGGCCGCAGTGACCCCCAGAGTGCTGCCCTCGCAGATCACTCTGGTCAAGACCAATTCGCGGCTCACGGTGTTCGGGCTGGTCGCAGGAGGTGTGGTGGGGGCGATGGCCGCAGGTGTGGCCGCGCTGGCCGGATCCCCGGGTGCGCTGTGGTTCACTGCGGTCGTGTGCCTGGGCGGGGCTGCGCTGTGCCTGCGCATCCCGACGTGGGTCGAGGTGACCGAAGGTGAGGTTCCCGCCTCGCTGCGGACCGACGGGGCAGAATTGCGGACTGACCGGGTCGGCGACTTCGGCGCCAAACGCCGCCGGCAGCTGATGACCAGGCATGCGGTGGTCGCGTTGTGGGGAAACGCGACCGCTCGGGTGCTCACCGGCTTTCTCACCCTGTTCATGGCGTTCGTGGTGAAGGCGCAGACCGAGGGCTCGCCAGGACGGCAGCTGGTGCTGCTGGGACTGGTCGGGGCGGCGGCCGGACTGGGTGCGTTCTTGGGCAACGCGGTCGGTGCTCGGTCGCATTTCAGCAAACCCGACCAGGCCATCCTCGGTTGTGTGGCTGCGGGACTCACCATGGCGGTGCTCACCGCCCTGGTGGCGGGGATCGTCGTGGTAGCGATTACCGCCCTGGTGGCCGCGACGTGCAGCGCGATCGCCAAGGTCTGCCTGGATGCAGTGATCCAACGGGACATGCCGGAAGCCTCCCGAGCCTCGGCGTTCGGCCGCTCGGAGACCGTGCTGCAGCTTGCCTGGGTGACCGGCGGCGCACTGGGCGTGCTGCTGCCGCCCACCTACTGGATCGGATTCGTCTCCGTTTCGGTGCTGCTGAGCGCGGGGCTGGCCCAAACCCTGCTCGCCCGGCGTGGCTCGTCACTTCTCCCCGGGTTCGGCGGTGCATCCTAGAATTGCCGGTCATGCCCCGCCCAGCGTTACTGCCTGCCATCCTGATGACGTCCGTACTCATCGGCTGCGCGTCGGCGCCGGACCGGGAAGTGACCTTTTCCTTCGAAAGGACCTCTTCCTTCGAAGGAAACAGCGTCACGACCGGGCCGATCCGGTATTGCGACGTCGAGCTGGTCAAGTGCGAGAGCAACGATTCCGCAATCGCGGTGCTCGCTGTCCCGGCGGATCAGCCGATACGCATCTCGGTACCCGACTCGGTGGCCCAAACTCCTTGGCAGGTGGTATTCCGCTATTCCAGGAACGGCGAGCAGGCCGGCGGCCGCAGTGTGGTTTTCACCCCTGGCACGCGATCCGACTATACGTTGCAGATTCCCGAATCAGGCACCCTTGAGGCGCTGGAGGTACAGCAATACGGCACGCCGGAACTCGGAAACGGCGAGCCGAACTTCCGGATCAGGGCGGCGTGGGTGCTCACCGTCGAGGAGAGCTGACGACTCACGGATCGAGCTCGCCCGCGACGGCTCGCACCAGGTCCGCGACCCGCTTGATATTGCGACGATCGGGGTAGCGTCCCCGGCGCAGCTCCGGCTGCACCCGTGATTCCAGCACCTTGATCATGTCGTCGATCAGGCCGTGTAGCTCCTCGGCCGGGCGGCGCCGGGCTTCGGCCACTGACGGCGGTGGCTCCAGCAGCCGCACCGAAAGGGCCTGCGGACCACGCCGACCGTCCGCCACACCGAACTCAACCCGCTGGCCGGCCTTCAAACCGGCGACCCCAGTCGGCAGCGCAGTGGCCCGCACATACACGTCGACGCCACCGTCCTGGGTGACGAAACCGAAGCCCTTGTCCGAGTCGTACCACTTGACCTTGCCGGTCGGCACAGACCTCACCGTTCCCTCGTCGAAGACCGCTCGCCGGGAGTACGCATACCGGCAACACGAACGCGCCCCGAGCGCACCCGGGACGCGTGAGTCCAGCTTACGACCTGTCAGGCAGTCCCTGCATCTGTTTCAACCTCCCAACAGTTCCAACTGCCGCATGCTGACGCTCAGGCGCGGTATGTGTGGGGTGCACGGCCACCTCAGCCGCCTTCACCACGAACCACACTGTAGAACCAGGGCGCAATTCCAGCTCGACGACCGAGCCCGGCGTGACGTCCGCAGCCAGCCCGGTCGTGCCCCGCACCTGGACCAGAGCGCCCTGCGGTTCCAATGCCACCACCGAATCCCGGATCACGTTGTTCGGGCTGCCCCCTGGCTGATCCAGATGCACAGCCACCGCGGCGGGGGCGAAGACCGCGACCGCGGGCTGACCGACCGCGGTGGGTTCGGCGGCAGACGACGCGCTGATCAGCTCGGTGCCGTCAGCGGTACGCAATCCACTGACCGTCGCAATGCCGGGGATCATGTTGAGCCCGGCCAGCCGTGCCGCGAACGCGCTGCGTGGCCGGGTGAGCACGTCCAGCGTCGGACCCTGCTCCACCACCTGGCCACCGTCGAGGATCAGCACCCGGTCGGCCAGCACCAGCGCGTCGATCACCTGGTGGGTGACGACGACGGTGAGCCGGTCGGAGACCACCGAGCGCAGCAACGACCGCAGCGCAGGCGCGAGTTCGACGTCGACCGCGGACAGGGGCTCGTCCAGCAACAGCAGATCGGGCCCCGAGGCCAGAGCGCGGGCCAGCGCGATGCGCTGGGCCTGCCCGCCGGACAGCTGCCCAGGGCGACGGCGCACGAACTCGGTGGCATCCACCTCGGTGAGGTGGCGCAGCGCGGCCGCCCTGGCTTCTCGGCGTCCCGCTCCCGAGGCTCGCAGGCCGAAGGCGACGTTGTCCAGCACCGAGAGGTGCGGGAACAGCAGCGGCTGCTGGGCAAGCAACCCGATCCGCCTGCGGTGCGGCGGCAACTGCACCGCAGCGGTGGTGTCGGTGAGCACCCGGCCCGCCAAGGTGATCCGGCCGGTATCGGCACGTACTAGGCCCGCGATCGCGGCCAGCAGGGTGGACTTGCCGGATCCGTTGCGCCCCAGCACCGCGAGTACCTCGCCGGGCTCGACCTGCACCGCCACGTCCAGGTCGAAGTCGTCGCGATGGACGTGCACCTCCGCGTGCAGCCCTGGCCTCACCGCAATCCCTCCGCTCCGCGCGGCCGGGCCACGGCGATCACCGCGATGGCCACGACCACCAACACCAGCGACAGGGCGATCGCACCCTCGGCATCGACCTCGCGCTGCAGGTACACCTCCAGCGGTAAGGTCCTGGTGACGCCTTGCAGGCTGCCCGCGAAGGCGATGGTGGCCCCGAACTCTCCGAGACAACGGGCGAAAGCGAGCACCATCCCGGAGCCCAGTCCCGGCAACACCAGGGGGACGGTCACCCGCCAGAACACCATCCACGGAGACGCACCGAGGGTCGCGGCGACCGTCTCGTACCGCTCACCTCCGGTGCGCAGCGCCCCCTCCAGGCTCACCACCAGGAATGGCAGCGCGACGAAGGTCTGGGCCAATACCACCGCCGCAACCGTGTACGGCACGCTCACCCCGAGCGCGAGGTCCAGTGCCTGTCCCGCGAAGCCGTTGCGCCCCAGCAGATACAGCAGGGCCAGACCGCCGACGACCGGCGGCAACACCAGCGGCAGCAGTACCACTGAACGCACCAACCGCATGCCGGGCACGGTTCCGCGCGCCAGCACCATCGCCAACGGCCCACCGAACACCACACACAGCGCAGTGGACACCGTAGCGGTGCGTAGCGACAATCCTAGCGCGGCGAGGGCCGATTCACTCGTGATCAGCTCGACGAACCGGGGCCACGGAGTCCGCACGATCAGACCGGCCACCGGCAGCAGAATCAACCCGAAGGCCACCACCGCAGGCACCCACAGCACGCTGGGCAGGCCGATGCGGACCGCGTGCAGGTCCTTGGGCCGCGTCAAGCCCATGGTTTGGGTCAAGCCGAACCTCCTGGTGTCTCGACAATGACCTGGGTGGACTTCACCACGGCCACTGCCAGCACCCCGGGTTCGAGCCCCAACTCACGCACCGCCTCGCTGCTCATCAGCGAGACCACCCGATGCGGGCCACACTGGATCTCCACCTGCGCCATCACGCTGTCGGAGATCACCTCCGTGACCAGCCCGACGAAGCGGTTGCGCGCCGAGCGGTCCACCAAAGAGGGATCACGCGGGGTATGCGCCTGCGATTTGGCGAACGCGGCAAGCTCGCCGCCCTCGACGGCCTTGCGGCCACCACCATCCCGGACGGCGGTAAGCTGGCCGGACTCGGCCCAGCGCCGGACCGTGTCATCACTCACACCGAACAATTCAGCAATCTCGGACATCCGATAGCGCGGCACGGGGGATACAGTACCTCCGCAACTGCGGAGGTCCAGCAGGCGCATGACCTAGGTGACCGTGACTGCATAGCGTGCTCGCTTCGTTACACCCCGACTCGCAAGGGCTCAATCGGGTGAGTTCCTCCGGTAGTGTGGACGCAGCGACTTCCGAGCAGGGGGCTGAGCTGCCATGCCTGTAGTGACCGTACGTTACTTCGCAGCGGCACGCGCTGCCGCAGGCCTGCACAGCGAGGGCGTCGAGCTCGATGCGGGTGCCACGGTTGGCGACGCTCTGGACGTGGTGGCTGAGCGGCACGGGGAAGCCCTGAACAAGGTACTGGCGAGGTGCAGCTTCCTACTCGACTCAGTGGCGGTGCGGGACCGGCTCGTGCCGATAACCAACGGTGCCGAGCTCGATGTATTGCCACCATTCGCGGGGGGCTGAGCTGGGCGCCGAGGTAACCCTTTCGCTGGACCCCGGCAGATATCACCGGGGGTGAATTGTTCGCCTCGACTCGTGGCTCCGCGCGAGCTTCCTGGCTGGGACGATGCCGATCGTCGGCACAGTGCCACGATCCTTGACATGATGCTGGTCACAGCTCTGGAGCATGCAGCGCGGCGGGGGCGCCTACGTACCGTCACTGAGGACCGGACCCGAAAACCGGCCGAGGACGATCTGGAGTGCGGCAATGCCTTGATATCCCGACAAGCACCGATGTCCGTCGCGGGCAACCCGTCGATTAGTCAGCGCGATTGCGCTCAACTCGCTCTTGGGAGCAGTTTTCGGCGCCCCTATCATGCTCGCTGCGCCCGCCCGGGACGCGGCTGAGCCGACTGTCCCCTTCCGGTTCGACAAGCCCGGCGCCACCTGCGTCGTGTTGCCCGGTGACACCCTGATCCTGATCGCGCACCGGTACCTGGTAACGGGCGGCTGGCAAGAGATCTACTCCCGGAACATCGAGACGATCTCTGATCCCGACGTCATCCACCCCGGCCAGCGGCTGAGTCTGCGTTGAGGCGGGCGCGATCGGCGTGGTGCCCGCGAACCGGCGGGGAGCGTACCGAGGTCAGGGGCAGTTGACCCACTCCTCCGACCCATCGGCGAACTCCTGGCGCTTCCAGATCGGCAGTTGCAGCTTGACCTCATCGACCAACGCCATGCAGGCCGCGAAGGCCGCATCACGATGCGCAGCGGACACCGCGCACACCAACGCGGCGTCCCCGATGGCCATCGGCCCGATCCGATGGCTGACCGCCAGCACCAGCACGGCCGGGTGTGCCGCAGCGACCTGCGCCGCCACCCGCGCGATCACCTCACCCGCGCCGGGGTGGGCGGAGTACTCCAACGCGCGCACCACCCGGCCTCCGTCGTGATCGCGGACCACCCCGGAGAAGCTCACCATCGCACCGGCAGCCCGAGCGGCCACCAGCCGGGTGTGTTCTTCCACATCCAGCGGTTCCTCGGTGACCGCGGCGCGACACACCTCGCCGGGCCTCGAGCCACGCTGGTAATCCGGCTGATGATCAGACTTCTGGCCAGGTTGAGGGCCCGCCGGATGCGGACCTACCACGCTGGGCTGGCCGGTCCCGCTGCCCGCATGGTCGGCTCCGTGCAGTTGGTCGACAGCGTGCGCCAGCACCCCGTCGAGGACCCCGAGGCCGTCTCGGACCCCGCCGGTGGAGCCGGGCAGGTTCACCACCAACGTGCGACCGGCCACACCGGCCAAGCCGCGGGAGAGCACCGCGGTGGGCACATGGGGCAGCCCCGAGGAGCGGATCGCGCCTGCCAGTCCCGGCAGCGCGCGATCCAGCAGCGGCTCGGTGGCCTCGGGCGTGCGATCGGTGGGGCTGATCCCGGTGCCGCCGGTGGTCAGCACGACATCGACCGCATCGGCGACGGCCCCGGCCACCGCGTCGCGCACCGGCGAGCCATCGGGCACCACCACGGGATCCGGCGTCGCAAAACCCCGCTCCCGGAGCCAGCCGACAATGACCGGACCGGTGCGGTCCGCGTACACCCCGGCCGAGGCCCGGTTGGATGCCACCACCACGACAGCACGGCGGGTCGTCGGTGTCACTGGTCCTCCTGACGCGTCCACAACCCCGTCTTCCCGCCCTCTTTACGTTCTACCCGCACCGCGTCGAGCACCGCTGCGGGATCGACCGCCTTGACCATGTCGTGCAACGCGAGTCCGGCGATGGCGACCGCGGTGAGTGCCTCCATCTCCACCCCGGTGCGGTCGGTGGTGCGGACCGTGGCGGTGATCCGGACTTCGGATCCGGAGAGATCCAGATCCACGGTCACTCCGGACAGCGCGATGGGGTGGCATAGCGGGATCAGATCGGGCGTCCGCTTGGCCCCCATGATGCCCGCGATGCGGGCGGTGGCCAGCGCGTCGCCCTTGGGCAACGCCTCGGCCCGCAACAGTCGCACCACCTCCTCGGTGGTGCGCAGCACACCGGTGGCGATCGCCATCCGGGCGCCGGGCTGTTTGCCCGACACGTCGACCATCCGGGCCGCGCCATGGGAGTCCACATGGGTCAGCCGCTGCCCCGAACTCGCAGAACTCACCGATCAATCTTACGGCCGGAGCGCGTCTGGCTCCTGTTGGGCCGTCCGGCGGACCGCCTCGGCCACCAAGGGCACAACCGTGGAATCGAACACGCTGGGCACAATGAATGACGGATTGAGGTTGTCCGGCGCGACAACATCCGCGATCGCCGTCGCGGCGGCGATCAGCATCTGGTCGGTGATCTCACGCGCGCCCGCGTCGAGCAGGCCTCGGAACACTCCGGGGAAGGCCAGCACGTTGTTGATCTGGTTGGGGTAGTCCGAGCGGCCGGTGGCGACCACGGCGGCGTGGCGCTGCGCTTCCAAAGGGTCGATCTCCGGATCGGGGTTGGCCAACGCGAACACGATCGCATCGGACGCCATCGTGGCGACGTCGGCGGCGGTGAGCAGGTTCGGCGCCGACACCCCGATGAAGACATCGGCGCCGCGCACCGCATCGGCCAGGAACCCGGTGCGCCGGTCCGCATTGGTGATCGCGGCAAGCCTGGCCAGATTCTCGTCGAGGTTCGGCCGGGCGGGGTGCACGATGCCGCGGCTGTCGACAGCGACGACATCAGCCGGATAAAGCGGCAACAGCAGCCGGATGATCGCCGACCCGGCGGCTCCGGCGCCGCAGATCACCACCCGGCACTCGGTGAGCTCCTTGCCCACCACCCGCAGCGCGTTGCGCAAGGCCGCAAGCACCACCACAGCCGTACCGTGCTGATCGTCGTGGAACACCGGCACATCAAGCAGCTCGCGTAGCCGTGCCTCGATCTCGAAACACCGGGGCGCGGCGATGTCCTCCAGGTTGATCCCGCCGTACACCGGTGCGATCAGCTGGACCGTCCGAATGATCTCCTCGGTATCCTGGGTGTCCAGGCACACCGGCCAGGCGTCCACCCCGGCGAACCGCTTGAACAGTGCCGCCTTGCCCTCCATCACCGGCAATGCCGCCGCCGGACCCAGGTTGCCCAGCCCGAGCACGGCGGAACCATCGGTGACCACGGCGACGGTATTGCGCTTGATGGTCAACCGCCGGACGTCCGGTGGGTTCGCCGCGATCGCCTGACAGATGCGGGCGACGCCGGGAGTGTAGGCCCGGGAGAGGTCTTCCCGGTTGCGCAGCGCAACCTTGGACGTCACCTCGAGTTTGCCCCCGAGGTGCATGAGGAAGGTCCGGTCGGACACCTTGCGCACCCGCACTCCGGGCAGCGCGTCGAGCGCATCGGTAACACTGCGGGTGTGCTCCTGCGACAGCGCGTTGCAGCTGATGTCGACAACCATCTGGTCAGCATGCGATTCGACGACGTCGAAGGCAGTGATCACCGCCCCGACCCGCCCCACGGCAGTGGTGAGATCGCCTGCGGCCCCGGCCGAGGGCGGAGCCTGCACCCGCACGATGATGGAGTATCCGGGTCCGGGAACCGGCATCCGCCCTCCCAGAAGTCGGCTGAGGGGGCCGGCCCACGGTGCGCCGGCCCCCTCAGGATGAGATCAGTGTGTGACCGGCAGCTGAGTCTCCACCGGCTTCGGCTTCGGCGCCTCACTCGGTGCGATCTCCTTCTCCGCGCCACAGGTGGCGGAGGAGATGACGACCTCCAGCAGGGCGTCTCCGTCGGCGATCGGAAGCTCCAGGCCCGAATTGAGCTCCTCGAGCTGAGCGAGCAGGTCCTCCAGGGTCGGCTCAGCCGGCGTCTGTTCCGCCGGCGTCTGTTCCGCCGGCGCCTGCTCAGCCTGGGCCTGCGCCTGCAGCTGCTCCACGGTCGGAACATTCAGGTTCGGCGCGAGGTCCTTGAGCTGCTCCAGGTCAGTCGGCGTGATGGCCAGATCAGGGAGCTGACCACCAGGCAGCACCGAGATTCGCAGCGCCTCGACGGTGAGCGAGCCGTCGTCGTTGTCGCTCTGCCCATTGAACACGACAGCCGCGATCGGCGAGAGATTCAGACCCTCCCCAACCCCCGGGTCGGACGGCAGCGCCGTGCCGGCGAGATCGCCCCCGAGGATCGAGACGTCGCCCACGCCGTTGTCACAGGTCGCCTCAATGATCTGGGCCTGGAGCAGATCCTGGATGTCGATGTCGACAGCGGTGGCCGAAGAGGTGTTTCCGGCGGCAGTCACCTTGAGCACCCCGACACCCAGCGGCGAAGGCAGCTCGACAAGCGCCTCCTCGCCATCGGGCGGCGCCTGCACCTGCGGGGTCGGCTCGATGGGGAGCAGACCGTCCGCCGCGAGTCCATAGGCTGAGGAGGTGGGCTCATCAGCTGCACTGCCGGATACCGTTCCCAGTAGCAGGGCGACCACCGCAGTGGCAGCACCGACTCCGGCGGCGCCGGCACCGGCGAGCTTTCTACTGATCACGTGCTGTCCTTTCGCTTGTTACTCGTCTCGTCTATTGGTCATCGACTATTGGTCATCGACGAGGACGAGTGTCCCGAGGGGTACCTCGGTCAACTGGTCGAGAGCATCGCTCGGGACCCGGATGCAGCCATCGCTGGAAGGGGTACCGAAGACGTCATCGGTGGGCCAGGTATGAATCGCGACGGTCCCGGGGCCGCCACCGAAACTGTCCAGAGTGGGGCTGTGGCTGCCCAGCGGCAGAATCACCGGGGAGTACCGCTGCTTGTAGTCGCTGAACGACCCGAGCAGAAAGGTCCGCCCCACCGGTGTGGGAGCGGACTTCTTGCCGATCCCGATGGTCCACTTGCCCAGGAGCGCCCCGGAGCGGAACAGTTCCATCTCGAACGATTGAAGGTGAACCCGGACCAAGTACGGGGTCGTGGCACGGTCGAGCTCCTCGGCCAGCAGCCAGCCGGTCGACCCATTGGGCCGCGAAGGTAGCAATACCTGCACCCAGCCCGGCTGTTCGTCGATCACCGGCAACCACGTGTCACCGATCTGCTCGGAACCGATCCTGGCGATCGCGGGACCACCAGGGTCCGCGAAGACCGGCATCTCGCGCCGGGGATGGACCACAGTGCCGTCAGTGGGCACCGCGGGACCAGGATCGGCAGGGGCCTCGATGGTGCTGTGCGTAGTGCTCTCCGGGAGTACCGACACATCCGCCACCGGGGCCGGCGGAACTGCCGCCGATGTCGCCGGGGCACCTTCGACGTCATTGGCATTGTCATCCGACGGCGAGAGCAAGGCCACCCCGACCATCGTCAGCACCAGGACAACGACTCCACCGAGAGTGGCGAACACCAGGAAGCGGCGGCCGAACAGAGCAGAGTGAGTCATGGCCTCTAATACTGATGTCGGGTTGTGCGAATCTGATGGCGCCCTCCCCGACGGGCGGCGCGACCGGAGCTCGGCCACGCGATGATGCACCCTAGCGGGTCATCTGATCACGGATCCGTGACCCCCCCACCACAGCCCGCCACCGGTCGCGCTCACGTAGAGCTCGAGATCGACGGGCACCTGGGCGCGACACGGTGCGCAGGGGAGGCGGACACGCCAGAGGGGTGTTAGCGGTTGATCTCGGTGTGAGGGTGCTCGTAGGGGATCTGGTCGGCGGGTAGGGGGAAGGTGACCTCGCCGTACGGGGACAGGGCGCCCTGAATCGGCGCCAGCAGCTCACTGACCGGGTGGTCCTCATCAGACCAGGTCGGCCAGGTCGGGTCGATCCGGTCGGTGTGCTTGGGCTTGGCCACAATGTCCTCCTCATTGAGTCAGCTTCCAGTGTGCCGGGTAGCGCCGAGAATGACCTTCCCGGGGCCTGACTACCGTGGAGACGATGCCCGCCATACTCCCCCCATTGGCGCAATGGCTGCGCGGCTTGGACGACGACGCACTCGCCGCGCTCCTGAACACCCGCCCGGACCTCGCCGTACCCCCGCCCGCCGACTCCGCTGTGCTGGCCACCCGGGCCGGAATCCCGGCGTCGGTGGCCCGGGCCTGCGAAGACCTCGATCGGTTCACCTTGGCGGTGCTCACCGCTCTGGTCGTAGCGGGGGCGGACAGCGCCCCAGTGCCTCGCAGTGCCCTCATCCGGCTGCTCGGACGTGGTGTTCCGGCTCGGCACACCACCCGAGCACTGGACACTCTGCGACGCCGCGCGCTGGCCTGGGGCGGTGACGAAGCGCTCGCCGTCGTCCCAGCCGCCCGGGAGGTCACCGGACCGCACCCGGGCGGGTTGGGCCGCCCGGCACCAGAGCTGGCTGGGGTCGATGTCGATGCGCTGCTCGCCGAGCTGTCCGAGGCTGAATTGGGAGTGCTGCGGGCGCTGGCTGATGGGTCACCGATCGGTGAGACTCGCGATGCCGCGCAGGTACTTCCCTTGAGCCGGGCACACACCCCGGTGGCCCGCCTGCTGGCCCGCAGGCTGCTCCGCCGGGTCGACTCCGAAACCGTCGAGTTGCCTGCGCAGGTAGGTGTCGCCGTGCGTGGGGACCACCCGCTCGGCCAGCTCGAATCGGTTCAGCCGGAGTGGCCCACCCGGGTACTCGATCCGTCCACGGTGGATTCGACCGCTGCCGGCGCGGTGCTGAGCCTGCTGCGACACGTCGAGAACCTGCTGACCACATGGTCAGGGGAGCCGCCCGCGGTATTGCGCTCCGGTGGCGTAGGGGTTCGGGATGTGCGGCGCACCGCGCGGATGCTGGACGTCGAGGAGTCGACAGTGGTCCTGCTGACCGAGGTCACCGTCGCGGCGGGGCTGGTCACCTGTACCGAAGACCTGGTGTGGTTACCCACCGTGGGTGCCGACACCTGGCTGGCCGCACCACCTGAACGACGCTGGGCCGTGCTGGCGGACGCCTGGCTGGAGCTACCGCGGCTGCCGGGGCTGGCCGGGACACGCGACGACAAGGACCGGACGCGGGCCCCGTTGTCCGAGGAACTGCGCAGACCGCGAGCACCGGCCCAGCGGCGGTGGGTACTCGAAGCGCTCGCCGAGCTGCCCGCCGGCAAAGCGATCAAAAGCGTGGCAGATTTCGCTGCGGTGCTGGCCTGGCGGGCCCCGCGGCGGGGCGGGCGCCTACGCGACGAGGTGGTCGGCTGGACCATCGAGGAGGCGACCGTACTCGGGATGGTGGCGCTGGGCGCGGTGAGCACGGCCACGCGGGTGTTGCTCGCCGAGGGCACCACGCCGGCCATAACCACCTTGGCGGCCACCCTGCCCAAGCCGGTGGACCACGTGCTGGTCCAGGCCGACCGCACGATCGTCGCGCCGGGACCTCTGGAACCGGAGCTGGCCAGGCAGATCGGGCTGGTGGCGGACGTGGAGTCAGCAGGCGGCGCCACCGTCTATCGGGTGAGCGAGGCCACCGTGCGCCGCGCTCTGGACGCCGGACGCAGCGCAGCCGAGCTGCACGAACTGTTCCGGGTCCGATCCCGGACCTCGGTACCCCAGTCACTGAGCTACCTCATCGACGATGTGGCGCGCCGCCACGGCCAGTTGCGCGCCGGCGCGTGCGCGTCGTTCCTGCGCTGCGACGATGAGGCCCTGCTCGCCGAACTACTGGCGCATCCGGTCGCCGTGCGCACCGCGCTGCGGGGGCTCGCCCGCACCGTGGTGATCAGTCCACTGCCGCTACCTGAGCTACTGGGCGAACTGCGATCGGCCGGGTTCAGCCCGGTCGCCGAAAACGCTGACGGGCAACTGATCGATCTGCGCACCGGAGCTCGTCGCGCCCCGGTCCGGGCCCGGGTGTCCCGTCCTCCCGCGCTACCCCGGGCGTTGTCAGCGGAGCAACTGACGACGCTGGTGCGCGGAATGCGAGCCGGCGACGCGGCAGGCATCGCGAACTGATCCGGCGACCTACCAGCGCGGCAGGCTGCTCTGCAACTGCGCGCGCAACGCTGTCCACCAGCCAACCGAACCGGTCAAGCTCAGACTATGGCGCTGCTCCCCTTACCGCGAACCCTCCTCGGGATGACACGAACTCTCATCGGAATGCTCCTGCCGAGCGGGGGTATGGGCCAGCCGGTCGTCCAGACCGAAGCGGGAGTGCCTGCCGTGCCGCAACCCCTGCTGATAACTACTCAACCGACCGCGCACTTCCTCCGCTGTGCGGGCCGAGATATTCACCGCCGAAGCCGGGCCGGACCTGGGAAAGCCTGCCGATCCGGGTATGAGCTGCGCACCCGGTTCCCGCCTCGGCAGCCCGGAACGGGTGATCTCGCAGTCGGCCTGGGCACGCAACACCTTGGCGGCAGACCAACCATCGTCTCCGGCCGACCGCCACTCCTCCAATGTGGTCGACACCGGCGGGGCCGCCGAGCGCTCCGTCCGGAACCAGGCTGAGACCGATTCGAAGATCTCCTCACGCGCCTGCTCCGGCACATCGGGCACGGATCTCGATTCCGAGACGTCGGCCTCCGGTCCCGATCCGCTGGGTGGTGTCGGGCACTGCCCGGATTCTGGCTCTTCATGGCCGAAGAGCTCGAACCACTCCTCCTCCGCACTGCGCGGACGGCGCCGCCGCACGGTCATCAGACCGCCGATCGAGGAGGGGCTGAGCTGGTCCGGATCGGCGGCATCTTCGACCACACAGACCCGCAGCGGCAGCTCCCCGTTCTCCCCACTCCACCCGGTGCCGAACGCACCGTTGAAGACTGGAGGACCTGTCATCAGGGATTCGACCGAGGTGTCCACGGCCACCAGACACGGGGGCAGCAGCACCGATGCGGTAATCCCGAAATTGCCCCGCTGCTGGCGCAGCCGCACGCGGATACTGTGCCGCGCGGCCAGCTTGCCGACCACGAACAGACCCATCTGACCGGACACAGAAGCGTCGGGCGCTGGTGGTGCGGCGAGCCGCTCGTTGATCGCGTACAGCTCACCGGGCGGCAAGCCGGTCCCACAGTCGATGATCTCTACCAGCAAGTCCCCTTCCTCCATGATCTCACTACTGAGTGTTACCGAATTATCGGGCGGACTTGCGCTGGTTGCGTTGTCCAATAACTCGGCGATCAAATGCACCAGATCACCCGCGGCCGTCCCGGACACGACCGCGGCGGGTGCGCGCCGCAGCGTTACCCGATCGTATTCCGCGATCTCCGATCTCGAGGCACGCAACAGTTCGATTACCGAGGTCCCCCTCTCGGCATCGCAGCACAGTTCCCCGCCTGCCAGCACCAGCAGATTCTCGCTGTTGCGTCGCATCCGGGTGGCGAGGTGGTCGAGCTGAAACAGGTTGTTCAGCAGCTCGGGATCCTGCTCCCCGCTCCCCAGCTGATCGATCAGCTTCAGTTGCCGCTCGACAAGCTGCTGGCTGCGACCGGCGAGGTTGAGAAAGATGTCGTTGATGGTGCTGCGCAACATGGCCTGCTCCGCAGCCAGCCGGATGGCCTGCACGTGCACCGTGTCGAAAGCCCTGGCGACCTGGCCGACTTCCTCCTGGGAGTACACCGGAACCGGGTCCACCGTCGTCTCGCCGATCTTGTTGTCGGTGGACCGAAGATGCTGGACGGCGTCGGGCAACCTCTGGTCGGCGACGTTGAACGCATGAGTGCGCAACGCGCGCAGAGGTCTCAGCAGCGAGCGCACCACCACGACGAGCAGCGCCACGGCGAGCACTATGAGAGCAGCGACCACGGCCGCATCCCGAACGGCCGCATACGACGCCCGTGTACTGAGGGCGGTGGTGTCGGTCCGCAGCTCGTCCAGCAGGGCTGTCTCGACCTGGCGGATCAGGCCGGAGGTCTCGGTCGCAGCGACATCCCAGTCAGCGGGCAGGTTCGGGGGCTCGGCGCCCTGAGCGCCTTCCGTCAGGGCGCTGTCCAGCAGCTGCTGTCGGGTGAGCACCGCATCGCCGGTCACAGTGGTGGCGTAACGCTGACGTTGTTCGGGTGGCGCGGAATCGTTAAACCCCTCAAGTGCGGCATCGAACCGCACATCCGCAGTGCGCAGGACGTCCAGCCGCTCGTCGGAGAGCTCACCGGACAGCATGGCCGCCAGCAGCACCGCATGTTGGGCGGAGAGCTGCTCCTTGGCAATGGCCAGGGCCGCGAGGCTCTCAGCTTGCCCCCGCAGCGGATCACCTGCGCCATCCAGCATCGCGCGGTGCAACTCCAGCAGGACCGCGATCGCCTCGGTGTAGCCGGCCATGACGCGATCCTCGGCGGGTGCCGGACCGAGTACCTCCTTGCGCAGGTCAGCCAGCCGAGCAAGCAGGTCCTGGGAAGTTACCGACCCCGCGACAGCGGCAGGATCCAGATCGGCGCCCCCGGAACCGTCCGCACCCAGTGCGGTGATCCCGACGTCCACCCGCTGAATCTGGGATGGCAGCGCGGCGTCGTCCACGGCGTCGGGACTGATCAGCTCAGCGAGCACCAGCTGTCGTTCCCGCTGTAGCTCGTGCACGGCCACTCCGGCCAGCTGGGCCAGCGCCACCTGCCCGGCCGCCATTCGAAGCCGACTCGCCTCTCGAAGCGAATCAGCGACCCGCAACGCACCGAGCACTCCGGCGAGCAGCAGCGGCACCAGCAACACCGCGGTGAGCTTGGTGCGCAGCCGCCAGTCCCGCATCCGCCACCAGCCGCCGCGACGACGCAGCTGGCTGAAATCACCACCGAGAACGGCGATGCCGGGCACTCCACCGAACTTCAGCGCGGTCATCCCGTCCCGAGCCACAGCGGTGGGGGTGCCTTCGGATTGCTTGGAGGGGGTTCGGGGGCTAGCTTCCTGGACGGCCACGCCTACGTACCTTCCCGCTCGATCTAGGCGCCGTCCCCCGGGTACGGTGCGCGTCGCTGCATCGTGTTCGGCAGGGACAGCATAACCGCCGACCGAGTCAGGCACCGGCCGCCACGGACCGGCGCATAGCGTATTCGACCAGGGCGATGAGGGTGTGCTTGGTGGACTCCCGCTCGCGCGCGTCACACGGCACGATCGGCACCTCAGGATTGATGACCAACGCATCGCGGACGTCCTCGACGCCGTGGTTCAGCATGCCGTCGAAACAGTTCAACCCGATCAGGTAGGGCAACCCTCGATCCTCGAAGAAGTCCACCGCGGCGAAGCAATCGGCCAGCCTCCGGGTGTCCGCCAGCACCACCGCGCCGATCGCGCCGCGCACCAGGTCGTCCCACATGAACCAGAACCGGTGCTGGCCAGGGGTGCCGAACAGATAGAGGATCAGTTCTGAATCCAACGAGACGCGGCCGAAATCCATCGCCACCGTGGTGGTCGACTTGGTCGGGACGGCCGCGAGGTCGTCGATGTCGGTGCTGGCCTCAGTGAGCACGGCCTCTGTGGTCAGCGGCACGATCTCGGAAACCGATCCGACGAAGGTCGTCTTGCCGACCCCGAAACCTCCGGCCACGACGATCTTCGCGGAGATAACGTCAGCCCGACCGGAGTCAGTCCGGCTGAAGTCGGCCCGGCTGAAGTCGGCCCGGCTGAAGTCGGCCCGATTAAAGTCGACGGAGTCCACTCAACACCCTTTCCAGGAAACTGAAGCCCGGCGCATCGCCGGAGTGGGTCGCGGTGCGGTGCACAACGACAAGACCGAGGTCCGCCATGTCCCCCAGCAAGACGCGGACTACACCCAGCGGCAGGTTCAACAGAGCGGCGACCTCGGCCACCGACCGCGGTGCGCCGCACAGCTCAGCCACGGACCGATGTTCGATACTGGTCAACTCCACGAGTGCGGAGGCCCGTATACGGGTGGACACCAGCGCCTCCACCGCAAGGTTATGAACCGGTCTGGTGCGCCCTCGGATCCAGGAGTAGGAACGCATCCCAGGGACGAAGTTGGGCAGCTCGCCCCAATCCTGGTATTCCACCGGCCACTGCGATTCCACCGGCCACTGAGCTGAGAGCGAGTCGGATCCGATTGCGGGTCGGGAGCTGGCCAGCCATGGGATCGTCCGCTGCTCGACCGGTGGTTCCTCGATCGACTTGCTGCGGTCGTGGGCCGGTTCCGACCGCCGAGGGCCGCCGCTGAGCCTGTTCAGTACGTCGGCGGACGACTGCTCGTGGTGTTTCGATCCACCCGGCTCACTCACTGCGCGCAACCTCCGGCTAACTCATCGACCCCAGCGAACCTTGCAAACCGGCCCGAGGCAGCGGGGTGAGCTG
The DNA here is from genome assembly GCA_050700355.1 of Pseudonocardiaceae bacterium. Lineage (GTDB taxonomy): Bacteria > Actinomycetota > Actinomycetes > Mycobacteriales > Pseudonocardiaceae. Next base: position 30,935 of record JBOHHE010000440.1, on the reverse strand, counting down.
CGCACCGACCCGGTCGACGAGCAGCGTCATCTCATACCCGACGAGTCCGATGTCGCAGTTCGGGGCCGCCAGTGTGGCGAGGCACGAGCCGTCACCGATCGACATCAGCAGCAGAATGCCGCGCTCCAACTCCACGACCGTCTGCACCACCTGGCCCGCCTCGAAGCAGCGAGCCGCCCCCTGAGTCAGGCTGACCAATCCGGACGCCACTGCGGCGAGCTGATCTGCCCGTTCCCGGGGTAGGTGGTTCGAAGCGGTGAGCAGCAGCCCATCGGCCGATACCACCACCGCATGGGCCACCCCGGGCACCCGATTCACGAAGTCATCCACCAACCATCCGTAACGGTCCGGCTGCGGGCGCGGAACGCTCACGTCGTCTCCTCTTCTGCTTTCTGCTGCTGAGCGGAACCATTTATGGCCGAACCCGCGTCGAGGCGACTCCGACGACCTTCGCGGATGCCATGCTGATAGCTGGAGAGCCGACCGCGGATCAGCTCCGCGCTACGGGCCGGCGCGGTCTTGGCCCCGGCGGGCTCCGCAACGTCCGCGGTGCCGGGCACGAGCAACGCCCGGGGTGTCCTACGCGGTAGCCCGCTAGCGGTGACCTCGGCCTCAGCCGTGCCATTGGCCTGCATCGGATCATGCACCTGGCTGGCTCGCGCCTGCGCAGCCCGCCAACTATCGTCGGCGCTGTCCCAGTCCGCATGCTTGCCATTTATCCCTGCTGTGCCATTCGCCCCTGCTGAGCTGTGCTTTCCTACCCCGCTGTTCGTTTCTGCCGTGCCATCCGCCCCGGCGTGAGGCAGCCCACCAGTGGGCGCACCCGCCGCTGGCTCGGCAGGTGCGGACGTCCCCTGCCATTGCACCGGCACCTTGCGGCGCTCCTGGAACCACGCGGAGGCCACATCGTCGAAGATCGGCGTCGAACGTTGCAGTGCCGAGGGCGACGCCGGACCGGTCTGCACCAAAGTCCTGCCTAAAGCCCTCCCCAGTGCCGTGCTGGTCCCGCTGCCGTTGGTCAGGTGCCCGGCCGTGCTTGGTGGATACTCGCGCGGAATCACGGTGACCCCAGAGGGGACAGCGCCGGTCTCCGACGCCGACCGAACCAACCGGGACGGCATGATGACGCAGGCACCGACACCGATGCCATCGTCGCCGCGACGCAGCCGGACCTGGATGCCATGTTGGTCGGCCAGGCGACCGACCACGAACAACCCCATCCGGCGTGACACCGAGGCGTCCGCGACGGGTCTGCTGGCGAGGCGTTCATTGGCCTCGACGAGCTCCGGCTCGGTCATTCCGACACCGCGGTCGAGGACCTCGATCTGGACCGAACCGTCCGCATCGGACTCAGCGCGGAGGCTGACCCGGGTGTCCGGCGGAGAGAACTGGGTCGCGTTGTCCACCAGCTCTGCCAGCAGGTGCACCAGGTCCCCAGCCGCCCTGCCGAGCACCAGCACGCCGGGTGACTGCTGGAGCACCAGCCGCTGGTACTGCTCCACCTCGGACACCGCAGCGCGTAACACGTCCACGAGCCGAACCGGGCGGCTGGACCGCTTACCCGTGTCCGTACCCGCGAGAATCAGCAGGTTCTCACTGTTGCGGCGCATCCGGGTGGCGAGATGGTCGAGCTGGAACAGGTTCTCCAGCTGCTGGGGGTCCAGCTCACCGCCCTCCAGCCGGTCGATGACCTGGAGTTGACGCTCAACCAGACCCTGACTGCGGCGAGCCAGATTGACGAAGATGTCGTTGACGTGCGCACGCAGTAGGACCTGCTCGCCCGCCAGCCGCACCGCCTGCCGGTGCACCTCGTCGAAGGCCCTGGCGACCTGTCCGATCTCCGCATGGCCACTGACCGGCACCGGCTTGATCACCGCGATCACGTTGTCGGGCAGATCGCCCTCCCGGACCCGGGCCATGGCCGAGGGCAGGTCCCGTTCGGCGACGTCCAGCACGGCACGCCGCAACACGCCAAGTGGTCGCAGCATGGAGCGAGCCATCAGGACCGCGATCAACACACCCAGCGCCAGCGCGCAGAACAGGAGGACGGCGTACCATCCCGCAGCAGCGCGAATATCGCCGTGCTGAGCTTGCGCGGTCCGGATGATCTGCTGCCGCAGCTCGTTCGCCACGCCCGCGACGTCCTCGACGGCCAACACGGTGCGCTCATTCCAGTCCGCAACCGCGATATTCGGTGCGCTCTTCGCCAAGCCACGATCCAGCACCAGCTGCAACAGCCGCTGCCGCGAAAGCTCAGCCTCCCCCACTACCCGGGAGACGTAGCCGATCCCTTGCGCCGGGTCCAACGCGCGCTCGAACTGATCCTGTTCGGCGTCCAGCCGGACCGCCGCCGCCTGCACGTCGCTGATCTCGGACGCGCTGATCCGATTGGTGATCAGGGTCGCGAGCACGATCGCGTGCTGGCGACCCATCTGCTCACGAACGGCGAGCAGGGCATGCGCGGCGGCGGCATCGTTGACGACGGCGGCAGCGTTGACGATGACGACGTCGTTGACGAGCTGACGGACCAAGGCCGCGTCCAGCCCGATCAACGGATCAATGGCGGCGCCGTACTCGGCGACCAGCACGTCGACCGGGCCGGTGCCGGTCAGCACGCTCTGGCGAAGTGATCGCAGCGCACGAAGCTGATCCAGCACGGTGGCGTATCCGGTGGGCTCCAGATCCCCGACCTGCTCGGCGGCCGTCCGCACCGCCGCACCGTGGCTGTCCACTGTGCGGAACTGCTGCTCCAGGGCACCCTCGTCGCCGGAGCGATCGTTCGCGACGAACTCTGTGGCCAGATCCCGTTCCCGTCCAACGGCATCGACGAGTTCGGACAGTTTCTGCTGTACGCCAGCAATCTGGGAGATCCGGCCGAAGGCTGGCGCGGCCCCGGCATGGTCGGCGATCTGCAGCACGCCGACGACCAGCGCCACCAGGGTCGGCACCAGAACCGCAGCGACCAGTTTGACCAGGACCGGCCAGTGGCCCCAGTACCACCGGGACGTGGGAACGCTTTGGCTGGTCACGAACGGCCTCGGGCAGAAGTGCCGAAGTCGCGAGACGCTCGCTGTGGCACGGTAATTTCCTCCGCAGGACTTGAGCAACGGCCGTTAGACGTATCCGGCCGGCGCCCCCGGTCACAGCGGTCGAATCGCGTCCACGCGGACGCCTGCATCCCCAGGCACCGAGCCGGCTAGCCCGGTATAGGGGACGGACAATACGACGAACTGAGCACTGCTGTTCCCCGGGTCAGCCCCAGACCGTCCTCCAAAGGAACCGATAGCGCTAGTGCTGACCTCTGACATCGCCCACTCGGCGCAGAATGCTTGACCCGGATGGTCGGACGCGGCTGCCGTGCGTGAGCGCCGGTACGGCCATCTGATCACTCGACGGACGGATCAACGGTCACGAAGGGCTAGGCGTCGGGAAGCCGATCAAATGCGCGGGTCGCCAGGAGTGTCGCAACATCGCACAGCGCCATGCGAGGGCTGACGACGCCGCGAATATCGATGTCCAGCACGCCGCCGCCGTGATTGAGCGCGACACTGACCTCACAGGCCGCCGGATCACGCTGGAACACGATCGCGCTGTTGCCCCGCACCAGGTGCGGCATTCCCTCCTGGGCCGGGATGTCACTGACCATGAGGTAGCCGGCGTCGTCCCCGAAGTAGTGCGTACACATCATCCCGACCTCGGGCTTCCCTCCCTGGTCGATGCCGGTCACCGCCAGGACGTCCGCCGAGGTGAGCAGTGCACACCACTGGCCGGGGGTGTCGAAAGGGGCCTTCGCCGTAGTGATCTCAGGGTCGGACAGCGTCGTAGTCCCGGTCAGCTCGCCACGCTCCGAGTGCTCCCCGGCCGCCGGCCTCCCGAGTGGCTGCCCAGCGGCGGGCTCTGGGCTGCCTTGTGCTGAGCCCTGGTCCGCTGGATTTTGGCCTGAGCCATGGTCTGGACCGCCGCGGAGCAGGAACACCGTGCTGGCACCGAGCGCAACCATCAGGCTCAATACCATGATGACGGCCAACGGCGAACGTCCACCGCACCCTGAAACCGGCGGCCCCGGCTGAGGTCGGGGGGCGCCCTCGTGGAGCGATTCCTGAGATGTCCTAGAATTCTGCGACATCGTCACAGTCAGCCCTCCCCCTGGCGATCGGATGATGAAGCCGCCCCCGCGATCGTCATCCGATCGGACTTATCCCCGAATATTATGGGACCCACGAGTCAGCTTGCAGCGTCACAAACGGGTGGCAGGGGAGGAGTAACGCATTGAGTTCAGCACCCGAATCCGGGCCGCTCATCGTCCAGTCGGACAAGACACTGCTCCTCGAGGTCGACCACCCCGCCGCCGGCGAAGCGCGCGCCGCGATCGCACCCTTCGCCGAGCTTGAGCGTGCCCCCGAGCATGTGCACACCTACCGCGTCACCCCGCTGGCCCTGTGGAACGCGCGCGCCGCCGGGCACGACGCCGAGCAGGTCGTCGACGCGCTGGTCCGCTTCTCCCGGTACGCCGTGCCACAGCCGTTGCTGGTCGACGTCGTGGACACCATGGGCCGCTACGGCCGGCTACAGCTGACGCAGCACCCCGCGCACGGCCTGGTGCTGGTATCGCTGGATCGTGCCGTACTCGAGGAGGTACTCCGGCATCGCAAGATCGCTCCGATGCTGGGACGCCGCGTCGACCAGGACACCACGCTGGTGCACCCCTCCGAACGCGGCCGGCTCAAGCAGGCCCTACTCAAGATCGGCTGGCCCGCTGAGGATCTGGCAGGTTACGTCGACGGTGAGGCACACCCGATCGAATTGGCCGAAGACGGCTGGTCGCTGCGCGACTACCAGCGCGACGCGGCAACCGGGTTCTGGGCCGGCGGTTCCGGCGTCGTGGTGCTGCCCTGCGGAGCGGGCAAGACCCTCGTCGGGATCGCCGCGATGGCCCGGGCCCAGGCGACCACGCTGATCCTGGTCACCAACACGGTCGCAGGCAGGCAGTGGAAACGCGAGTTGGTCGCGCGCACCTCGCTGTCCGAGGACGAGGTCGGCGAGTACTCCGGTGAGCGCAAGGAGATTCGGCCGGTGACGGTCGCGACCTATCAGGTCATGACGCGCAAGTCGAAGGGCGAATACCGCCATCTGGAGCTGTTCGACTCCCGCGACTGGGGTCTGATCATCTACGACGAGGTGCACCTGCTGCCCGCGCCGGTCTTCCGGATGACCGCAGACCTGCAATCCCGTCGTCGGCTCGGCCTCACGGCCACCTTGGTGCGGGAGGACGGACGCGAGGGTGACGTGTTCTCCCTGATCGGACCCAAGCGCTATGACGCACCGTGGCGCGATATCGAGTCCCAAGGTTGGATCGCTCCGGCGGATTGCGTCGAAGTACGGGTCACCTTGACCGACGCCGAGCGACTCGAGTACGCCACCGCAGAGCCCGCCGAGCGTTACCGGGTCTGCTCCACCGCCCGGACCAAGATGCCCGTCGTCCGTGCCATCCTGGACCGCCACCCCGAGGAGCCGACTCTGGTGATCGGCGCATACCTCAATCAGCTGGAGGAGCTGGGCGAGATCCTGGATGCGCCGGTGGTGCAGGGTTCGACGCGGAACAAGGAGCGCGAGGACCTTTACGACGCGTTCCGCCGGGGTGACGTGCGCAGGCTGGTGGTGTCCAAGGTGGCCAACTTCTCCATCGACCTGCCGGAGGCGTCGGTGGCTGTGCAGGTCTCCGGCACCTTTGGTTCCCGGCAGGAGGAAGCTCAGCGCCTGGGCCGGTTGCTGCGTCCGAAAGGCGACGGACGCCAAGCACACTTCTACTCAGTGGTCTCCCGCGACACCCTGGACACCGACTACGCCGCCCACCGCCAGCGCTTCCTCGCCGAGCAAGGCTACGGCTACCGGATCGTGGACGCCGATGATCTCCTTGGCCCAGTCCGGCCTCCGATCGACTGAGCCTGGCTTCATGTTGACCGCCGCCTTCCGCGGAAGGCGGCGGTCAACAGTTGCAGACTGGTTACCGTTTACCGCGCGTTGCCCCGGTAACCGACCGGCCCTTCGGTGGGGAACTGAGCTGTTCCCTGGAATCTGCTGCCGTTATCGAAGAACGTGATCGACGCGTTGCCTTCTGGGCCTGACCAGGAGACCTGCGTGCCGGTCGCGGGTCGACCCCCGTCCGGGACTACCGCCTTACGATTGCTGATAGTGATAGTGAGGTCGGTGTCATCATGCCAGTCCGCGTCAGGACCGCCCCATTGAATCTGCGTCTTATACTTCGCCATACCGTGTTCTCCTCCCTCTAACACCGCGTGGATTCGATCATGTACCAGATGTTACCAGTGAACCCGGCGCGCCTAGCCTGACAAGCGTGGAGGCCCATCACCAGTGTCATACGGGGTGAACCAGCAACACGATCTGGTGATAAATAAACACAATCCGTAGCAGGTGAGGTCAGAAAACTCCGCAGTCGCGCCAGGGGCGGCTTGGCTCTCATCTTTGGAGCAGTAGTTCCGCGAGGGTAACGGGACGAAGGCCACGGGCGCGTAGTCCGGGAATGATCTCGCGGAGAGCGGCGGCAGTTGCGGGCGCGTTGGGTGCACCATTGAGATGCAGCACGATGATGGAGCCCGGCCGCGCGTTGTCGAGCACGTTGCGCGCGATAACCCCGGGATCCTGCTGGAAGGGGTCGCCGGAGACGACATCCCAGCCTACCGGCCGCTCACCGGTCTGCTGAACCAGGGCGACATCGGAGTGCGCATAACAGCCACCCGGGAATCGGAAGAATTGCGGCGCCCGCCCGGTGACCTCCTCCAGAACCTGTGCGGCATCGACGACTTCGCGAATCTTGTCATCCGGGGCGGTGAGCACGTTCAGCGTATAGCAAGGTCCGTGGAAGGCGGCGTGGGTGTAGGAATGATTCTCGATCTCGAACAGTGGATCGGCGGCTATATCGTGCAGCTCATCCGCATACTCTATGGCCCACAAGCCGGTGGCGAAGATGGTTGCCGGGGTCTGAGTCTGTCGAAGTTCAGCGATAATACTGTCGTCATACCAGCTGCGAACGGTCCCGGCGCGCAACCGCTCCAGCATCGATGGAGACATATCGGCATCAAATGTCAGCGCAACCAACGCCCGATCCCGGGAACCGTGCTCGATGACATCACCTGGCCGGACCACCGCGGCAGGCGATTCGCCCGTCATCACCGGAACCGGCACTGGCACCGGAACCGGCACACTGGACGGCGCGGTCACTGTACTGGTGTCAGGACCAGTGTCCGATCGGTATCCACCCGCGTCAGGTGCAGCATCCGGCGCGGGTGCCGCAGCTGGCGCGCAACTTGCCATGATCAGCACCAACACCAGCACACTGGCGGCACACCAGCTCCGGGACAAATCACTCCCCTATCGTGACGGATGCGGCCAACCTACCGCGCACCACCGAGCCAGCAATTTTCCTGGTCGAAGTCGTGCGCCCGTAGCGGGGTCAGGTTCAGGAATGCGGAGTGGAGGATGCGGGCTCGGCGAAGGCGAGCCAGACGTAGCAGAGGCCGGACATGAACAGCAGGCCGGTGGCGATGCCCTCGATCTGCAGCGGAGTCACGAGGAGCAGCCCTCCCGGCAGGAGGGCAGCCAGCACCATCAGCGTGTACAGCCCCGGATCCGCAACTCGCAGGAACTGCCCCGGCAACGCCAGGGGACTCCCCGGTAACCGCAGGAAAGATAACGACTCGACCAGGCCCACCAACCCGCCGATGATGAACACGATCCGCCAGAGCAGTCCAACATCGCCGCCTCCGCTGAGCAACGCGCCCAGTCCGAGAAATCCCGGTAGAAAGAAGTGCAGCGCGATATGCAGGTTCCAGCGATGACGTCGTGGGTCACTGCGCCATCCGCCGTCGCCGAGTTGCAGGAATGCGAACCAGATACCCAGCAGCGTGAAACTCAGGGTGCTCAACGTCTGGTAGAACTCGGTCGTCGTGTTCATGCCGCACCATCCTCACTGATGCGCTACGGAAGGGCATCGTACAGCCGTGTAATCGTGTCGTGAATCGTACTCGAAAATGAGGTGAACGGTGTGGCGAGCACGGTCTGCTTAGCGCCGCGACCGGCTCGCTTCCAGGTGCCGATGACCTTGCCGTCGGCGATGACGGTAGGCTGGAACATGCCGTTGTTACCGGGGATGATGCGCTGGGCGAACTCGGCGGGTAGCGCCGCGCCGCGATCCTGATAGCCCAGCATATACTCGTCGAAGCCAGGAAGCAGGAAAACCCCTTTCGCGCGGCTTCGGCATGAGTCGAGCAAGGCTGCTGTCTGCGGGTGCATGAAGTGCTCGATGCCATTGACCTCGAGCCGTTCAAGCTGGGATCTAACGACGGCGAGTCCAGTCTTGACGTCGGCCACGACAAGCTTGGTCCACCACGCGAAATCTTTGACGGTGGCCGGCCCATGACTGTGGAAATAGCGCAATACCCATTCGCCGAGTGCCTCCTCGCGTTCTGGGCGCCTGGGGTTTGGCACCCAGTCGTCGACCAGCACGATATCCTGCTCGCCGTCTCGCACCGGCCCGTAGCAGAGTGTTCCGGTCTGCGCGAGATACCAGATGAGGTGGTAGCTGCGCTGTTTCACCGTGAGCAGGCCGGCGTCGTCCCAGATGGTCAGCAGGGCGTCGCGGCGCAGTTGTCGCCCACCCGCCAGCGCATCCGTGGCGAGTTGTCTGGCGTGCTCGATGATCTGCATGTCCAGGCCGAGTGCCGCGCGCCGCGATGCCGCTCCCGCAAGCAGCCGCTCGGTCGTGAGGCTCAGCATCCATGGCAGATCTTCGGCAAGGACGAAATGCAGGGTGCCCCGCATCGGCCAGGATCTGACGACCTCACCCGCGTTCAACGACGCCTCGACGATCTGCCGGGTTCGGGACCCGGTTCGCAGCGCGATCGAGGTAACGGCCCCTGGATAGTCCTGCGCCTGCGCGGCCGTAAGCCAACGCACGGCATCGGTCGCCGTGGCAAAGCCGGGTCCGGCAATGCGCTGCGCGACGAGTCTGAGCAGAGCGATATCGTGCGGCTTCGTCATTGTCCTGCATCGTAAACGTGGCGCGTCGGCTCTTTTCGGCAGGATCAACGACCACCGTCGGCGCTGGACGAGTTCTCACGCCATCGCGGGCAGCCGCCTGACCAGCCCGAACGCCCACCCGTAGCTTCAAACAGGTCCGTGCCTGAGCCTTGCGTTGCTGGGTCAACGTTGGAGGCTTACCCGGCCAGGCCGGCCTCCAACAGGTCAACGGGGACCAGGGCGGGTGAGGCCGGCCTGGGAACCGCCACGGGAGAGCACCACCTGGTCGATGCGGTCCAGTGCCTGCGCCGAACCGGCCGACGGTGCGGCTGAGCTGAGCTCGACCAGCCGGATCGGCGGGCCGAGCCGCACCAGGGTCGGCAGGTACTCGGCGCGGGTCACCCGCCATCCGCGCTCCGGCGTCCGGGTGAAGGTAAACCGGGCGATCACGCCCTCCTCGGTGCTGCCCCGGGGCTCGGCATGCCGCGCAACATGGTTGCCCAGGCCGTAGGCGACCCACTCACCGCCGATCAGTTCGAAGGGCTGCACGACATGTGCGTGATGCCCGACGATGAGGTCTACGGCGGGGTCGGCCAGCAGTCGGGTGGCGAGCTCGCGCTGGCCGTCCGTCGGCTCAGTCTGGTATTCGACCCCCCAATGCAGGCTCGCGATCACTACGTCCGCGCCTGCCTGTTTGGCCACCCGAGCGGCGCGCAGCACGGCCTCGGGGTCCAGCGTGTTGGCCAGCCAGGGTGCGTCGGCCGGGAGCTCGAGCCCGTTGAACCCGTAGGTGAACGACACCTGAGCCACCCGGGCGACGCCGAGGTCCAGGATCAGCGGTCGAGCCGCCTCCTGGACGGAGCGGGCCGACCCCGTGTGCGCCAGCCCGGCCGCGTCCAGCGCGTCGAGAGTGCGGCCCACGCCACCTCGACCCTGGTCGAGGGTGTGATTCGAGGCCGTGCTGCAACTGTCGTAGCCGATACCGGCCAGCGCAGCCGCCACCTGTGGCGGCGCGTTGAAGCTGGGGTAGCCGGCATAGGGTCCCTCCGGTTCGGCCAGCGGCACCTCCAGATGGCACAGCGCGAGGTCGGCTGCGGACACCTCCGGCGCGACGCCCGCAAGCAACGGGCCGAAGTCGGGCACCGCAATGCCCGAGTCCGCGACGGCCTGTGCCGTGAGCGCCGGGTGAATCAGCACGTCACCGCTGGCTACCACCGTGAACGAGGCGGCTTCCGCTGTTGGGACGCTCACCGCAGATGTCGAGGCGCTCACCCCGGGTCCCGACGCGCTGGCTTGCCGGTTGCTCTCCTGTTCCAGGAGGAGCGAATAAACCAGCGCCAGGCCAGCTCCGCACAGCCCGGCGACGACGACGGTATTGCGCCTCTGCGACACGGTCAGCGGTGACGCAGCCAGCGGAGAATCATCAAGAGCAGGACCAGCCCACCGATCACCGGTACGACCCGCTTGGCGACCGCTCCACCCGAGGCAGCCAGCAGGTCGATCTCATCATCCGTCTGCTGCGCCACTGACCGGGGTGGCACCGGGCGGGCTGGCGACGAAGGCACCTGCCCGTCCGAGGGAACCGGTGCCGAAGTCGCCGACACGGCCGAGTCGACCGGACTCTCGAGGCCGACCGGGGCCGGCTGCGCCGGCGCGCCGAGGATGCCGGCCAGGCAGTCGGCGAACTGACTGATGATTTTCTTGCCGACGTCCTCTATCAGGCCCCGACCGAACTGAGCCGGTTTGCCCATAATGGTCAGCTGGGTCTCCACCGTCACGGTGGTGGCTCCGCCGTTCTCGACCAGACCGGCGGTGACGATGGCCGAAGCAGTGCCCTGGCCCCCGGACGCCGAAGCGGACGCCTCGATCACCGTGCGGTGCGCCACTTCGTCGGTCTCGGTGAAGCGGCCAGACCCTTTGTACAGCAATGAGATCGGACCCAGCCGAACCTTCACCGTGCCGGCGAACTCGGCCCCGTCGACCGAGGTCACGGTGGCGCCGGGAAAACATGGGGCGACGCGCTCGGGATCAAGGAGGGCACGCCAGACCATATCGATCGGCGCCGGCACGGTGAACGTGTGCTCGATCTTCATGCAGGTCAGCCTCTCACGACGCCCAACTGTGCCGACAGTGCTCTTTCTTACTGACCCTCTCCGACCGCCGGACGCCTACACAGCGGCCGCAGGGCTGTGGACTCGGACTCCGGAAGGTATCCGCTGCTCCAGACCGAACGATTCGAGACAGTTCCCAAGGGCGCCCTCGAACGCCGAGGCGAAATCGTCGGTGTCCCAGCCCTGGCCACGCAGCACTGACTCCTTGATCGCTGGGGGGCGCACAATGTTCAGCTGGTCCCCGGTGAACCGGATGAGCTGCCCGGTGATCCCATGAGAACGGTCCGAGAGCAGGTAGGTGACCAGCGGGGCAACCCGATCCGGCGTCCGTTCGGGTGTGCAGCGCAACCGGTCGGCCGGGGATGCCTCCACCATCCGGGTCCAGGCCATCGGGCACACCCCGTTGACTCGTACCCCCAGTCCCTCCATATCCAATGCCCAGGAATACGTCATCGCGGCCACCGCGCCCTTCGATGCGGCATAGGTACCGGTTCTGCGCTGGCCGAACAATGCACTCGAGACGATGTTGACGATCGATCCGGCACGTTGCCTGCGCATCACCCGGGCGGCAGCGATGCCGCAGTACAACGAGCCGAGGACGTTGACCTCGATGAGTTCGCGGGCAAGATCCATGTCCTCCGCCCAGGGCGGTGCCTCGTGGTACAGGCCCGCGTTGTTCACCAGACCGTCGACCCTGCCGAACTGTGCCAGGCACCGCTCCACGATCGCGCTGGCCTGGTCCTGATCACGAACTGACTGCGAGCTGGCTACGGCTTTCCCACCCTCCCCGATGATCCGGCGTGCAACCGCCTCGGCCAAATCCCCCTGGACGTCGTTGACCACCACACAGGCACCTGCCCGCGCTGCGTGAACCGCATAGGCCTCACCGAGACCTCGGCCCGCACCGGTGATCACCACCGCCTTGCCTTCAAGTAGATCCATGGCTACCCACCCTTCCCCCGCTGATGCCTGTCCCCCTGCGACACCACCAGTCTCCGGCTCCGATTCACCTGATGTAGTGGGTGTTCGGCCAGGGGTTGCTGCGCAGCGCCCAACGGATGCCATCGGATGGTCCCACAGCAGATTCGACAGCTGCGACGTCCCTGCGCTACTCGATAGTGAGCACCAAAGGCCCATCGTCGGTCACCGCGACGGAGTGCTCCCAATGCACCGCACGGGAACAATCCAGGGTCACCACGGTCCAGCCGTCGTCGAGTTCCTCGGTGAGATTGCTGCCCGCAGTGAGCATCGGTTCGATCGCCAAGGCCATTCCGGGCACCAGGCGAGGACCACGTCCCGGGCGGCCGATGTTGGGCAGGAAGGGTTCCATATGCATCGCGGTGCCGATGCCGTGCCCGCCATAGTCGGCCACGATCCCGTAGGACACCCCGTCAACGGCTGCCGCCGCCAGCGCCGCGGTTTCGACAGCGTGCGAGATGTCGGTCAATCTTCCACCCGGCAACGCCATCGCGATCCCGGCGTCCAGGGCAGCCCGGCAGGCTGCGGACAATCGGGTATCGCTCTCGACTGCGGTACCGATCTGCACCGTCACTGCGGCATCGCCGTGCCAGCCGTCGAGGATCGCGCCGCAGTCGAGGGAAACCAGATCGCCGTCGGCAAGTACCTGCGTACGGCTGGGTATCCCATGCACCACCTGGTGGTTCACCGAACTGCAAATCGACGCGGGAAAGCCATGATAGCCCTTGAAGGACGGCACCGCCCCGGCGTCCCGGATAGCCTGCTCGGCGAGCTCATCCAGCTCACCGGTGCTGACGTGGGCCCGAGCATGCCGCTCGAGCAGGCGCAACGTACGAGCGACCACCGCGCCGGCAGCTCGCATCGCCTCCACCTCGCCAGGTGACTTGACTTCGATGGTTCTGCCTCGCAAGCGCCGCACAACAGCACGCACCCCGCCCCTGGTCATGACACCCTCACGCTCGGGTAGGCAGCGCGGCCAGCGCTCGTGCCGTTACGTCCTCGATCGAACCGACCGCAGGCACGGTAATCAGTCGGCCGGAGTAGAAGTCGAGCAGCGGGGCGGTCTCCTCCCGATACACCTGCTGTCTGCGCCGGATCACCTCGACGCTGTCGTCGTCGCGGCCTCGGTCCAGCAGGCGAGCGACGACCACGTCCGAAGGCACATCGAGTTGCAGTACAGTGTCGAGTTCGCAGCCCCGGTAGCGCAACAAGTCGGCCAGCACCTTCGCCTGACCGACCGTACGGGGAAAACCGTCGAGTATGAACCCGACGTCGCAATCCACTTCCGCCAACCGGTCACGCACCATCTGGTTGGTGATCCGATCGGGCACTAACTTGCCTGCGTCGAGGTACTTCTTGACTTGCTTACCCAACTCGGTCTCATCGCTGATGTGTGCCCGGAAAAGATCACCAGTGGAGACGTGTGGCACGCCGAGCCGCTCACTCAGCACAGCGGCCTGGGTACCCTTTCCCGCACCTGGTGGCCCGATAATGAGGATACGCACTAGCGGAGGAACCCTTCGTAGTTGCGCTGCATCAGCTGACTCTCGATCTGTTTGACTGTGTCGAGGCCAACGCCCACCATGATCAACACTGCGGTACCACCGAACGGGAAGTTCTGATTCTGTCCTTCACCGGTCAAGTCAAGGAACAGGTTGGGCAGCACGGCAATGGTACCCAGATACAGCGAACCAGGCAGGGTGATGCGGTTCAGTACGAAGCTCAAATACTCGGCGGTCGGACGTCCCGGCCGGATACCGGGGATGAACCCGCCGAACTTCTTCATCTCCTCAGCACGCTCTTCGGGATTGAACGTGATCGCAACGTAGAAATACGTGAAGAACACGATCATCAGAAAGTACATTACGATGTGAACTGGATTGGATGGATCAGCGAGATAGCGACTGATGAATGTCTGCCACCAGCTCGGTTCGGTCTGGCCCGGCGAAGTCGTGAGATTGACGACCAAGTTCGGCAGATAGAGCAAGGACGAGCCGAAAATGACGGGGATCACACCCGCCTGGTTCACCTTCAGCGGCAGATAGGTCGATGTTCCACCGTACATGCGGCGACCGATCATTCGCTTGGCGTACTGCACCGGTATCCGCCGCTGACCCTGCTCGACGAACACCACGCTTGCGATGATCGCCAGGCCGAAAAGGCACACAAAGAAGAACACCAGTGCGCCGTTTTGGTCCAGGATGTTCTTACCTTCGGTAGGAATTCGGGAGGCGATCGAGCAGAAGATCAGCAGCGACATGCCATTGCCGATGCCACGCTCGGTGATGAGCTCTCCGAGCCACATGACCACGGCAGTACCCGCCGTCATGACCGTGACGATGATGACGAGGTTGAAGACCGACTGATCAGGGATAGGTGGCAAAGGGCAGTTTGCGAACAATTGACCGCGCACTGCCAGTGCCACAATTCCGGTGGACTGTAAAATAGCAAGAGCTATGGTCAGATAACGAGTGTACTGGGTCAGTTTGGATTGCCCGGACTGCCCCTCTTTTTTCAACTGATCGAATCGGGGAATGACGACAGTGAGCAATTGAACAATAATGCTCGCAGTAATATAGGGCATGATCCCCAGTGCGAACACCGCCAACTGCAACAATGCCCCACCACTGAACAAGTTGATCAGCGAAAAGATATCAGCGTTAGCTCCACGCTCCGACAGATCAATGCACTGCTGAATGTTGACGTAGGAGACCCCGGGCGAAGGCAGCACCGCACCCAGACGAAAAACCACCACGATACCGAGCGTGAACAGGATCTTGCGGCGGAGATCCGGCGTGGCGAGAGCCGAGCGGAAAGCGCCGAGCACTCCTACCTCCTGAACACGGCCATCGTGGGGCCGACGTCGATCATGGACCGGCAGTCACTGAAGCCGGGGGACGACTGTAACAGCAGCGAATCGTCCGCAGACTACAGCTCGGTGGTGCTGCCACCAGCCGCGGCAATCTTCTCACGCGCGGAGCCGGAGAAAGCCTGCGCACTGACCTGCAGCGTCACACCATCGAGTTCTCCTTCGCCGAGTACCTTCACCGGTAACCCCTTTCGCACCGCGCCTGCTATCACCAGCTCGGGCGGTCCCACTGGGCCTCCAGCCGGGAATAGCCGGGCCAGGTCGCCGACATTGACCACCTGATACTCGGTGCGGAACCGGTTGCGGAATCCCTTGAGCTTGGGCAGCCGCATGTGCAGCGGCATCTGTCCGCCCTCGAACGCCGCAGGTACGCTCTTGCGCGCCTTGGTTCCCTTGGTGCCCCGGCCTGCGGTCTTGCCCTTCGAGCCCTCGCCGCGACCGACCCGGGTCTTAGCGGTTTTCGCACCGGGCGCCGGACGCAGGTGGTGGATCTTGATAGTCACTTCGTACTCACCTCGTCTCGGACCTCTTCCACCGCCACCAGGTGGCGGACGGTAGCGATCATGCCACGTACCTGAGGATTATCCTCCCGGACCACGGATTGCCGGATCTTGCGCAGCCCAAGAGACCGCAACGTCTCACGCTGATTGCGCAAGCTGCCGATAGCGCTCCGGAGCTGAGTGATCTTCAGCTGCCCCATGTCACACTCCCTGCGCCGCAGCGCGGGCCCGGAGCATGCCGGCCGGTGCCACGTCCTCGAGCGGCAGGCCGCGACGCGCGGCCACTTCCTCCGGGCGTTGCAGACCCTTAAGCGCGGCCACCGTAGCGTGCACGACGTTGATCGCGTTGTCGCTGCCCAATGACTTCGACAGGATGTCGTGCACCCCGGCGCACTCCAGCACCGCGCGTACCGGGCCGCCTGCGATAACCCCGGTACCAGGGCTCGCCGGGCGCATCAGCACGACACCCGCCGCCGCCTCGCCGGTGATCGGGTGCGGAATGGTGCCTGCGATCCGGGGCACTCGGAAGAAGTTCTTCTTGGCTTCCTCCACGCCCTTCTGGATCGCCGCGGGAACCTCCTTGGCCTTGCCGTAACCGACACCGACCATGCCATCGCCATCGCCTACCACGACCAGCGCGGTGAAGCTGAAGCGCCGACCACCCTTGACGACCTTGGCGACCCGGTTGATCGCGACCACGCGCTCGAGGTGCGGGCTCTTCTCCTGCTGAGGTGCCCCCCCTCGGCCGCCGTCCCGACGGTCCCGACGGTCGCTACGCTCGCCGCCACCGCCGCCGCTACTATCCCGCCGCGTGCGTCCAGGCATCAGGCGTTCCTTCCGTTGCTGTCAGTCATCACGTCAGAACTCCAGACCTGCCCCGCGGGCAGCGTCGGCAAGCGCCGCGATTCGGCCGTGGTAGTCGTGCCCGCCACGGTCGAACACCACCCGGGACACACCGGCGGCCTTGGCGCGGGCCGCGATCAGTTCGCCGACCTTGGCCGCTTTGGCCTTCTTGTCCCCTTCGATCGCGCGGACATCCGGCTCAATGCTGGAGGCTGCGGCCAGAGTGTGCCCGGCCAGGTCGTCCACCAGCTGTACCGCGATGTGCCGAGCCGAGCGGTTGACCACCAGGCGCGGACGCTCGGGGGACCCGCTGATCCGCTTGCGAAGCCGGAAGTGACGCCGGTCCCGGGCCAGCCTCCGCCGCGTCGAGGCGTCTCGGCCCACCACCGGCCGTTTGACCACCTGGGCAACGGACGGCTGAGCCGTCGAACCAATCGCTGTCTCAGCCATGATCACTTACCTGTCTTCCCGACCTTGCGCCGGATCTTCTCGCCTGCGTAACGCACACCCTTACCCTTGTACGGGTCCGGACGGCGAAGCCTGCGGATGGTTGCGGCGATTTCGCCGACCGTCTCCTTGCGGATGCCTGCCACGGAGAACCGGGTCGGGCTCTCCACATGGAAGGTGATGCCTTCGGGCGCCTTGATCGGCACCGGGTGGCTGTAGCCGAGGGCGAACTCCAGGTCCGAACCCTTCAGCACAACACGGTAACCGACACCGTGGATCTCCATCTTCTTCTCGTAGCCCTGGCTCACCCCGATGACCAGGTTGTTGACCAACGTGCGGGACAGTCCGTGCAACGCCTTGCTACGCCGCTCGTCATCGGGACGGGTCACCACGACGGTGCCGTCCTCCGCCCATGCCACGGTGATCGGTTCGGCCACGGTATGCGACAGGGTGCCCTTGGGACCCTGCGCGGTCACGGTGCGCCCTTCAATGGTCACCTCGACGCCAGCGGGCACGGGAATCGGCTGCTTACCGATGCGCGACATCTCCTCTATTCCCCTCTCACCAGACGAAGGCGAGGACTTCTCCGCCCACGCCCTTCTTGGCAGCCTGTCGGTCGGTGAGCAGCCCGGTCGACGTGGAGATGATCGCCACACCGAGACCGCCGAGTACCTTCGGCAGTGAGGTCGACTTCGCGTACACCCGGAGACCGGGCTTCGACACCCGGCGCAGTCCCGCAATGCTGCGTTCCCGGTTCGGACCATACTTCAGCTCGACCACCAGGGACGAACCCACCGGTGCCTCCTCGGTGCGGAAACCCGAGATATAGCCCTCTCGCTGGAGGATCTCGGCGATATGCGCCTTAAGCTTGGAATGCGGCATCACGACCTGGTCGTGGTACGCCGAATTCGCATTACGCAGACGGGTCAGCATGTCTGCGATCGGATCTGTCATCGTCATGGCGGCCTCCTACCAGCTGCTCTTGCGCACGCCGGGTAGCTCGCCCCGGTGGGCCATTTCGCGGAGGCAGATCCGGCACAGCCCGTACTTGCGGTACACGGCTCGGGGGCGCCCGCAGCGTTGGCAGCGGGTGTAGCCCCGCACCGCGAACTTCGGCTTGCGGGCGGCCTTGATGACCAGTGCCTTCTTCGCCATCAGTTCTCCTTGAAGGGGAAGCCCAGACGACGTAGCAGCGCCCGGCCCTCCTCGTCGGTGGCACCGGAGGTGACCACAGTGATATCCATCCCGCGCGGGCGGTCGATGGCGTCCGGGTCGATCTCGTGGAACATCGACTGTTCGTTGAGACCGAACGTGTAGTTACCGTTGCCATCGAACTGAGTCGGCGACAGACCGCGGAAATCCCGGATCCGGGGCAGTGCGATGGTCAGTAACCGATCCAGGAACTCCCACATACGGTCACCGCGGAGGGTGACTTTCGCGCCGATCGGCATTCCCTCGCGCAGCTTGAACTGGGCGATGGACTTGCGGGCGCGCTGTACCTGCGGTTTCTGGCCGGTGATCGCCGACAGGTCACGGACGGCGCCGTCCATCAGCTTGGCGTCCCGGGCGGCGTCGCCGACACCCATGTTCACCACGACCTTCACCACCCGGGGTACCTGCATCGGGTTGGAGTAGTCGAACTGCTTCCGCAGTGCGGCGAAGATCTCCTCGCGATACCGGGTCTTGAGCCTCGGTCTGGTCTGCTCTGCAGTGCTCGTCATGCTCAGATGTCCTTGCCAGTGCGCCGCGAGATGCGCACGCGCTTGCCCTCGTCGTCGGTGCGGTAACCCACCCGGGTCGGCTTGCCGTCGGAGTCGACGACCATGACGTTCGAGACGTCGATGGTGGCCTCCTGAGTGATGATGCCGCCGGTCTGCGCACCACGCTGGGTGCGACTGATCCGAGTGTGTTTCTTGATTCGGTTGACGCCCTCGACAAGAACCCGACCGGCACCGGGGTATGCCTGAATAACCCGTCCCTTGGCGCCCTTGTCCTTTCCTGCGATGACGACGACCGTGTCGCCCTTGCGTACTTTCATCGCTAAAGCACCTCCGGGGCCAGCGAGATGATCTTCATAAACCGCTTTTCCCGTAACTCCCGGCCCACCGGACCGAAGATCCGGGTGCCCCGTGGCTCACCATCGGGCTTGATCATAACCGCAGCATTCTCATCGACCCGGATGGATGAGCCGTCCGGACGACGTTTCTCTTTCACGGTACGCACGATGACGGCCTTGACCACGTCGCCTCGCTTGACCCCGGCTCCGGGGATGGCTTCCTTGACGGTCGCCACGATGATGTCCCCGATGCCTGCATAACGGCGCGCACTGCCGCCGAGCACGCGGATGCACAGGATCTCCTTGGCACCCGTGTTGTCGGCGACCCGCAGTCGCGACTCCTGCTGGATCACGTCAACTCCTTCATCGGCGTGGGCACACAGCCGATCACTTTGCCTTCTCAAGGATCTTGACCAGCCGCCAACGCTTGGTGGCCGAAAGCGGACGGGTCTCCATCAACTGCACCCGATCGCCGACACCTGCGATGTTCGCCTCGTCGTGTGCCTTCACCTTGGTGGTCGAGCGCAGGACCTTCGCGTACAGCGGGTGCTTCTTGCGGTCCTCCAGCGCGACAACGACCGTCTTGTTCATCTTGTCGGAGACGACATAGCCCTCGCGGACCTTGCGCTTATTTCGCACCTGGTCCTTGGGCTGGTTGGCGTCCCCGCCCGCGGAGTTCGTATCAGGGGTCTCGCTCATGGGGCACCCTCACTTCCGGCCACGGAGTCCGGCGACGCCGAAAGGCCCAGCTCACGTTCTCGCATTACGGTGTAAATGCGGGCGATATCGTGCCGGACCACACGTAGCCGGCGATTGTTGTCCATCTGGCCGGTGGCCATCTGGAAGCGCAGGTTGAACAGCTCTTCCTTGGCCTCGCGCAGCCGAAGCACCAGCTCGTCGTCGCCGAGCTCGCGCAGTTCGCTCGCCGTAGTGATAGCTGCCATCAGAAAGCCACCCCCTCGCGGGTCACGATCCGACACTTCATCGGCAGCTTGTGTATCGCTCGGCGCAACGCCTCACGGGCGACCGTCTCGTTCGGATAGCTCATCTCGAACATGATCCGGCCCGGCTTGACATTAGCCACCCACCATTCCGGTGAACCCTTGCCGGAGCCCATTCTGGTCTCCGCAGGCTTTTTGGTGAGCGGACGATCCGGAAAGATCGTGATCCACACCTTCCCGCCACGGCGGATATGCCGGTTGATCGCGATACGAGCAGACTCGATCTGCCGGTTAGTCACATAAGCAGGCTCGAGCGCCTGGATGCCCAAGTCCCCGAAAGTGATCTGGGTACCGCCCTTGGCCATACCCGATCGGCTCGGCGAATGCTGCTTACGATGCTTGACCTTACGTGGGACGAGCACGCCTCAGCCCTCCCCGTTCGCTGCGGTGTCGACATCTTCGATGGCAGTGGCCGCGTCGGGCACGATCACCGCCGGGTTGACCGGCTCGGCGGAAATCGTCGTGACGGTCTGCGGGTTCTCCGCGCCGGCGGGCATCGTTGCGGAAGTGGCCTCCTCGGCTGCCGCCGCACGACCCGCCTCGGTCGAGGTCCCCGTCGTCCCGGTAGCTCCGGAGCGACGCTTGGCAGGGCGCTCGCGCCGCGGCGTTCTGGCGGCAGCGGCGCTCGCGGCACCTTCTATGTCACGCTCCCGACGCCCACCGACCACATCACCTTTATAAATCCAGACCTTGACCCCGATCCGGCCGAACGTGGTGCGGGCCTCGAACAGGCCGTAGTCGATATCCGCGCGCAGCGTGTGCAGCGGGACGCGGCCTTCGCGGTAGAACTCCGAGCGCGACATCTCGGCGCCACCCAGACGGCCCGAGCACTGCACCCGAATACCCTTGACCTGCGGGGATCGCATTGCCGACTGAATGGCCTTACGCATCGCACGCCGAAAAGCGACCCGGTTGGACAGCTGCTCGGCCACTCCCTGGGCCACCAGTTGAGCCTCCGACTCGGAGTTCTTGACCTCCAGGATGTTCAGTTGCACCTGCTTGCCGGACAGCTTCTCCAGCGCCCCCCGGATGCGATCGGCCTCCGCGCCGCGGCGACCGATCACGATGCCTGGCCGCGCGGTGTGGATGTCGACTCGTACCCGATCGCGGGTGCGTTCGATCTCGACCTTGGCGATACCCGCCCGCTCCATACCCTTGGACAACAGCTTACGGATAGCGACGTCTTCCTTGACGTACTCGCCGTACTGCTTGTCCGCGTACCAGCGGGACTTCCAGTCGGTCGAGATACCGAGCCGGAAGCCGTGCGGGTTGATCTTCTGACCCACTAGCGGGCACTCCTTGTCTGGGTGGCCTTGTTGCTGGTGCCTGCCTTGTTGCCGGTGCCTGCCCGGCGGCCGGAACCGCTGGTGGCAGCCTGACGAGCGGAGCCGCGCTCACCGCGGGAGCGGCCCACGGTACGGCGTTCCGCAACCGCCTCGACCTCCACCGTGATGTGGCTGGTGCGCTTGCGGATCCGGTACGCCCGGCCCTGCGCACGTGGCCGGAATCGCTTGAGCGTCGGCCCCTCGTCCACGAAAGCCCTGCTCACCACCAGGGTGTCGGGATCCAGGGAAAGGTTGTTCTCAGCATTGGCCATCGCACTGGCCAGCACCTTCGACACCGGTTCGGACGCGGCCTGTGGCGCGAACCGGAGCACCGCCAGCGCGTCACGGGCACTGCGACCCCGGATGAGCTCGATCACGCGGCGCGCCTTCATCGGCGTCACGCGGACATACCGAGCCCGCGCCACGGCACGGATCGGCTCCTGCGTGGCCGTCGCGCCTGCCTCGTTACGGGCATCCATGCGCTGCTACCTCATTCGTCTCTCTCTGGCCGCCTCAGCGGCGCCGGGCCCGCCGGTCATCCTTGATATGACCCCGGAACGTGCGGGTCGGGGCGAACTCACCGAGTTTGTGGCCGACCATCGTCTCGGTGATGAACACCGGGACATGCTTGCGTCCGTCATGCACCGCAATGGTGTGACCGATCATGTCGGGAATGATCGTGGAGCGACGCGACCAGGTCCTGATGACCTGTTTGGTACCCGCGTCGTTCTGCGCGTCCACCTTCTTGAGCAGGTGGTCGTCGATGAACGGGCCCTTTTTCAGGCTGCGTGGCATGGTGTCTCCCTCCTGCTCAGCGCTTCTTGCCAGTACGGCGGCGACGGACGATCAGCTTGTCGCTGGGCTTGCGACGCCGGGTGCGGCCTTCGGGCTTGCCTGCCGGGTTCACCGGATGACGTCCACCGGAGGTCTTGCCTTCACCACCACCGTGCGGGTGGTCAACCGGATTCATCACCACACCTCGAACTGTGGGGCGCTTGCCCTTCCAGCGCATTCGGCCCGCCTTACCCCAGTTGATGTTGGCCTGCTCGGCGTTGCCGACCTCACCCACCGTGGCACGGCACCGGACATCGACATTGCGGATCTCGCCCGAGGGCATCCGCAACTGGCCGTAGGGGCCGTCCTTTGCCACCAACTGAACCTTTGCACCGGCCGAGCGGGCGATCTTTGCCCCGCCTCCCGGGCGGAGCTCGATCGCATGCACCACCGTGCCGACCGGGATATTGCGCAGCGGCAGGTTGTTGCCCGGTTTGATATCCGCCTTCGGGCCGTTCTCCACCATGTCGCCCTGGCGCAGCTTCTCCGGTGCGATGATGTAGCGCTTCTCACCGTCGGCGTAGTGCAGCAGCGCGATTCGCGCCGTCCGGTTCGGGTCGTACTCGATATGCGCCACCTTGGCAGGAACGCCGTCTTTGTCCGCTCGCCGGAAGTCGATCAGGCGATAGGCGCGCTTGTGGCCACCTCCTTGGTGCCGGGTAGTGATCCGGCCATGGCCATTGCGACCACCCTTACCGTGCAGCGGACGGACCAGACTCTTTTCCGGCGTATCCCGCGTGATCTCGGAGAAGTCCGAGACGCTGGCGCCGCGACGACCCGGGGTCGTCGGCTTGTACTTGCGGATGCCCATGTCTTAGCTCGGTTTCCTCGCTGAGGTTGGTACCACGACCCGATTGCTCACGTGGCCGGCCCGCCGAAGATCTCAATCTGCTTGCTGTCGGCGGACAGCGTCACGATCGCCCGCTTGGTGTCTTTGCGCTTGCCCATCCCGAACCGGGTGCGCTTGCGCTTGCCTTGGCGGTTGAGAGTGTTGACGCTGACCACCTGCACCCCGAAGATCTTCTCGACGGCGATCTTGATTTCGGTCTTGTTGGCGTCCGGCGCTACCACGAAGGTGTACTTGTGCTCCTCGAGCAGCCCGTAGCTCTTCTCCGAAATGATCGGCTTGAGGATCACGTCACGGGGGTCGGGGATCATTTGTCTTCTCCAGTGGCGAGGCGGCCGCGCACCGGGCCCGCAAGGAAGGTCTGCAGCGCGTCCGTGGTGAACACCACGTCGTCACTGACCAGTACGTCATAGGTATTGAGCTGATCCGGGGTCAGCACATGCACCGAAGGCAGGTTGCGCACACTGCGCAGGGCGACCTCGTCGCCGCGCGGTAGCACCAGCAGCAGCCGGCTACCCGATGCCCGGTCCGAAAACCTCTCCAGGGCCTTGCGCGCGGCCTTGGTGGACGGCGTCGAACCGGAGACCAGTTCCGAGATCACGTGCACCCGTCCACCGCGGGCTCGATCGGACAACGCGCCACGCAGTGCCGCCACCTTCATCTTCTTGGGCGTGCGCTGGGTGTAGTCCCTCGGTGTCGGACCGTGCACAACGCCACCACCGGTGAACTGCGGAGCCCGGATCGATCCCTGCCGGGCGCGGCCGGTGCCTTTCTGTCGATAGGGCTTGGTGCCACCACCGGCAACCTCGCCTCGGGTCTTGGTGGAGTGCGTGCCCTGCCGGGCAGCGGCCAGCTGAGCGACCACCACCTGATGCATCAGCGGGATGTTCGCCGTCACGTCGAAGATCTCGGCGGGCAGTTCGACAGTGCCCGCGACGTCTCCCTCGGGAGTCTTGATGTCGATCGTGCTCACTGCTGCACACCGCCCTTCCCAGCCGGGCCCTTCTCAGCCGTCTTGATCAGTACCAGACCGCCCTTCGGGCCGGGCAGCGCGCCTTTGATCAGCAGCAGTCCGGACTCGGCATCGACCTGATGCACGGTGAGGTTCTGGGTGGTCACCCGGACATGGCCCATCCGACCGGCCATCCGGGTGCCCTTGAACACTCGGCTGGGGGTGGCACAACCCCCGATCGAGCCGGGCGAGCGGTGCTTGCGCTGGGTGCCGTGGCTGGCACTCAGACCCTTGAAACCGTGCCGCTTCATCACGCCGGCGGTGCCCTTGCCCTTGCTGGTGCCGATCACGTCGACAACGGCACCGGGTGCGAACACCTCGACGGTCACTTCCTGGCCGACCTCGTATTCCGCCGCATCGGCGGTGCGCAACTCGACCAGGTGCCGCCTGGGTGTGACACCCGCCTTGGCATAGTGCCCGGCCACCGGCTTGGTCACCTTGCGCGGGTCGATCGCGCCGAACGCGAGCTGGACCGCGCGGTAGCCGTCCTGTTCCGGCGTACGAACCCGCGTCACCACACAGGGCCCGGCCTGGACCACGGTGACCGGAACGATCCTGTTGTTCTCGTCGAAGACCTGGGTCATCCCGAGCTTGGTGCCCAGGATGCCCTTGACCCGCTGCTCCGAATCAGTCGCTGTCATCTGCCGGCCTTACTGGATGTTGACGTCGACGCTGGCAGGCAGATCGATGCGCATCAGCGCATCCACCGTCTTGGGCGTCGGGTCGAGGATGTCGATCAGCCGCTTGTGTGTGCGCATCTCGAAGTGCTCGCGTGAATCCTTGTACTTGTGCGGCGAGCGGATGACGCAGTACACGTTCTTCTCGGTCGGCAACGGCACCGGCCCGACGACCCGCGCGCCAGTGCGCGTCACAGTCTCGACGATCTTCCGCGCGGACGCGTCGATCGCCTCGTGGTCGTAGGCCTTGAGCCTAATCCGGATCTTCTGTCCCGCCATGGTGGTTGGGAGTCCCTGTCAGTCTCGTGCCGCTGGTCTCGTCGTGCTGGTCTCGATGCGAGACCAGCGTGCTAGCTCCGGCCCCCGAGGTCGGGTGTGTCGCGCAGGTTACGTTAGGCGAAACCACGTCGCCGACCAAATCCGGGGGTCCCGGCAGAGTCTTCCGCCGGTCGAAGGGACCCGCCGGGGCTAGCCGGCGGGTCCCTTCTCTACTTAACAATCTTGATGACGCGACCGGCACCCACTGTGCGGCCGCCCTCCCGAATCGCGAACTTCAGATTCTCCTCCATCGCGATCGGCTGAATGAGCTGCACCGACATTTCGGTGTTGTCGCCCGGCATGACCATCTCGGTGCCCTCAGGAAGGGTCACCACACCGGTCACGTCGGTGGTACGGAAGTAGAACTGCGGACGGTAGTTGTTGAAGAACGGCGTGTGCCTGCCACCCTCGTCCTTGGCCAAGATGTAGACCTGAGCCTCGAAATCGGTGTGCGGAGTGTTGGTGCCGGGTTTGATAACGACCTGCCCGCGCTCGACATCCTCACGCTTGACACCACGAAGCAGCAGACCCACGTTATCGCCCGCCCGACCCTCGTCGAGCAGCTTGCGGAACATCTCCACGCCCGTGACGGTGGTCGTCTCCGACTTCTCCTTGATGCCGACGATCTCCACCTGCTCGTTCACCTTGACGATGCCGCGCTCGATGCGACCGGTCACCACAGTGCCACGACCGGTGATGGTGAACACGTCCTCGACCGGCATAAGGAACGGCTTCTCGATCTCACGTACCGGCTCCGGGATATTCTCATCCACGGCTTCCAACAGCTGCAGGAGCTTGTCCCCCCAATCGGTGTCGCCCTCCAGCGCTTTGAGCGCCGAGACACGCACGATCGGCAGGTCATCACCTGGATAGTCCTGGGCTGAGAGCAGCTCACGAACCTCGAGTTCAACGAGCTCCATGATCTCCTCGTCGTCGACCATATCGGCCTTGTTCAGCGCGACGACGATATAGGGCACACCGACCTGGCGAGCCAGCAGTACGTGCTCCCGGGTCTGTGGCATCGGACCATCGGTCGCCGCCACCACCAGGATGGCACCGTCCATCTGAGCCGCACCGGTAATCATGTTCTTGATGTAGTCCGCATGCCCCGGGCAATCGACGTGGGCGTAATGCCGCTTCTCCGTCTGATACTCAACGTGCGCGATCGAGATCGTGATGCCCCGTTGCTTCTCCTCGGGGGCCTTGTCGATCTGATCGAACGCCGATGCCTCGTTGAGGTCCGGGTACTTGTCATGCAGAACCTTGGTAATCGCCGCGGTAAGCGTGGTCTTGCCGTGGTCGATATGACCGATGGTTCCGATATTGACGTGCGGCTTGGTCCGCTGGAACTTCGCCTTCGCCACTGCTGACCTCCTGGCCTGCCTGTTCTCAATGTCTGGTGTGGACAAACGTCGAGGCTGGCGTGCCCTCCCTCACGCCCAGCCTCACCTGCCGACAACTCGTTCGATGCGAGGCCATTGCTGGCTTCATCCTCGTCACTGTCGTCGAGAGGGTAACCGGTCCACGCGGTCGGGTGTGTCGCCGAGTGCCCCGCACTCTCCCGTTCGTTCCGGCGCGGACTCTACCTGCTGTTGCAACGGGCTTTGCAACCGGCTCCGTGCCGAGCCGCTCACTCCCCCGTCGCCTTCGCGATGATCTCCTTGGACACGTTGGCCGGGACCTCCGCGTAGGAGTCGAACTGCATCGTGTACATTGCCCGCCCCTGTGTCCGCGACCGGAGGTCGCCGACATAGCCGAACATCTCTGACAGCGGCACCAGCGCCTTGATGGCACGAGAGCCACTGCGCTCCTCCATGTGCTGGATATGCCCACGGCGGGAGTTGAGGTCGCCGATGACATCACCCATGTAGTCCTCGGGTGTGGTCACCTCGACCGCCATCATGGGCTCCAGGATCACCGGGCTCGCCTTGCGA
Source organism: Pseudonocardiaceae bacterium (assembly GCA_050700355.1). Classification (GTDB taxonomy): domain Bacteria; phylum Actinomycetota; class Actinomycetes; order Mycobacteriales; family Pseudonocardiaceae. The sequence goes on along the minus strand of JBOHHE010000440.1, from coordinate 4,147 downwards.
GCCGCCTCCTTGAGCGCCATTGACCCGGCAATCTTGAAGGCCATCTCCGAGGAGTCCACCTCGTGGTAGGCGCCATCCACCAGGGTGACCCGCAGGCCGACCAACGGATAGCCGGCCAGCACGCCGTACTGCATGGCGTCCTGCGCCCCGGCGTCCACCGAGGGGATGTACTCCCGGGGGATCCGCCCACCGGTGACCTTGTTGTCGAACTCGTAGAGCGCACCATCGGTGTTTTCCAACGGTTCCAACTTGATGATCACGCGGGCGAACTGACCGGAACCACCCGTCTGCTTCCGGTGGGTGTACTCGTGCTTCTCGACCGTCCTACGGATCGTCTCGCGGTAGGCCACCTGCGGCTTGCCGATGTTCGCCTCGACCTTGTAATCGCTGCGCATCCGGTTCACCAGCACCTCAAGGTGCAGCTCGCCCATGCCTGCGATGATCGTCTGGCCGGTCTCGTCGTCCTGCTTGACCTGGAAGGTGGGATCCTCCTCGGCCAGCTTCTGGATGGCGATGCCCAGCTTCTCCTGGTCGCTCTTGGTCTTCGGTTCGATGGCGACCTGGATGACCGGATCGGGGAAGGTCATCGATTCCAGGACGACGGGCGCCTGCGGGTCACACAGCGTGTCCCCGGTGGTCGTCTCTTTCAGGCCGATCATCGCGTAGATATGACCCGCCCGAGCCTCGTCGACTGGGTTCTCCTTGTTGGAGTGCATCTGGAAGAGCTTGCCGATGCGCTCCTTGCGATCCTTGGAGGAGTTGATGACCTGGGAGCCGGCCGCGACCCGGCCGGAGTACACCCGAACGTAGGTCAGCTTTCCGAAGAACGGATGCGCGGCGATCTTGAATGCCAGCGCTGAGAACGGTTCGCTGGTGGAGGGCAACCGGGTGACCGGTGTCACGCCGTCCGGCAGCGTTCCCTGCATCGGAGGGACGTCCAACGGCGAAGGCAAATAGTCGATCACTCCGTCCAGCATCGGCTGCACGCCCTTGTTCTTGAACGCCGAGCCGCACAGCACCGGGTACGCCTGACTGCTCACGGTGAGCTTACGAATGCCCGCCTTGATCTGATCGGTGGTGAGCTCCTCACCACCGAGGTAGATCTCCATCAACTCGTCGTCAGCCTCGGCGACGGCCTCGATCAACTGCTCCCGGTACTCGTTCGCGAGCTCGACCAAATTGGCGGGAATCGCCTCGACGGTGTAGTCCTCGCCCTTCTGCACTTCGCCGCGCCAGGTCAGCGCTCGCATCCCGACCAGGTCGACCACACCCTGGAAGTCGGACTCGGAACCGATGGGCAGCTGGATGACCAGCGGGGTCGCGCCGAGCCGCTCACGGATGGTGCGCACGGTGAAGTAGAAATCCGCCCCCAGCTTGTCCATCTTGTTGACGAAACAGATGCGCGGGACGTTGTACTTGTCAGCTTGACGCCACACCGTCTCGGACTGGGGCTCGACACCCTCCTTGCCGTCGAACACCGCCACGGCGCCATCGAGTACCCGCAGCGAGCGCTCCACCTCGACGGTGAAGTCGACGTGCCCAGGAGTATCGATGATGTTGATCTGATGGTCGTTCCAGAAGGTGGTCGTCGCTGCGGAGGTGATGGTGATGCCGCGCTTCTGCTCCTCCTCCATCCAGTCCATCGTGGCGGCGCCGTCGTGAACTTCACCCATCTTGTAGTTGATCCCGGTATAGAACAGGACCCGCTCGGTGGTGGTGGTCTTGCCCGCGTCGATATGCGCCATGATCCCGATATTGCGGACCATGGCGAGATCGGTCAGCACCTCACGTGCCACGAGAATTCATCCCTAGCTATCTGTAGAAGTCGGCTCGATTGTGTTGGTTCGTCACCAACGATAGTGCGCGAACGCCTTGTTGGACTCGGCCATTTTGTGGGTGTCCTCGCGACGCTTGACGCTGGCTCCGAGGCCGTTGCTGGCGTCCAGCAATTCGTTCATCAGACGGTCCATCATAGTCTTCTCCCGGCGCTGCCGAGAGAACGTGACCAACCAACGCAGCGCGAGCGTCGTCGAGCGCACCGCACGAACCTCGACCGGCACCTGATAGGTGGCGCCACCGACTCGTCGGCTCTTGACCTCGATCGCCGGCTTCACGTTGTCCAGTGCGCGCTTGAGCGTCACGACGGGATCCGTGCCGGTCTTCTCCTTGCAGCCCTCGAGTGCCCGATAAACGATCTTCTCAGCCACCGACCGCTTGCCCTCAACGAGGACCTTGTTGACCAGCTGAGTGACCAACGGCGACCCATAGACCGGATCGGAGTGCAACGGACGCTTCGGGGGTGGACCCTTGCGGGGCATCAGCTCTTCTCCTTCTTCGCGCCGTATCGACTGCGGGCCTGTTTGCGGCCCTTCACACCCTGCGTGTCCAGTGATCCACGGATGATCTTGTATCGAACGCCGGGAAGGTCCTTCACCCGGCCACCTCGCACGAGAACGATGGAGTGCTCCTGGAGGTTGTGACCCTCACCCGGAATGTAAGCGGTGACCTCGACCTGACTGGTCAGCCGGACGCGAGCGACTTTACGCAGCGCCGAGTTCGGCTTCTTCGGGGTCGTTGTGTACACCCGGGTACACACGCCACGCCGCTGCGGGCTCCCCTTGAGCGCTGCGGTCTTGGTCTTCGAGACCTTGTCCTCGCGGCCCTTACGGACCAGCTGCTGGATGGTAGGCATGGACCAGCTTTCTCCGTCTTCTCGTGCGTCCGTCATGGTGCTGGCCGGCAGTGGGCGCCGCGCGGCCGGTTCGGCCCCGTATCCCGAGGTCGGGCGTGTCAGGCGGTGGCCTACCCGATCACCGGAAGGTACAGTCCCGGAAGAAGCCAGGCGACATCGACGCGAACCCGGACGAGAGGGCTCCGGAGAACCCGCCCTCCGGTGGTGCGCCGCCAACAGGCACGCCCCGTCAAAAGGCATACATAGCAACCCGACTGGAGTCGGGCGCTGCACTTAGAATACCGGGGGTGTTCGCCTAGGGTCAAAACGCCCCCCTTATCTCCAACCGGGCTGCATCAGCAAGTGGGCAGCACAGGAGGACCTAGATGCCAGGACCGCTGGTCGGGCTACGCGTGCTTGAGTTGGCAGGGCTCGGACCTGCGCCCCATGCGGCCATGTTGCTGGCCGATCTGGGAGCCGACGTGGTCCGGGTGGAGCGGCCCCGAGGTGGCTTGAAAGTGGGTGCTGCAGCCAGCGACCAGATGCTTCGCGGCCGGCGCTCGGTGGCCGCTGATCTGACGGACCCGGATGATCGGGAGGTCGTGCTGACGCTGACGGAGCGAGCCGACGTGCTCATCGAGGGATTTCGACCCGGCGTCACCGAGCGCCTCGGCGTCGGCCCGGCCGACTGCCACGCCCGCAACCCACGACTGGTGTACGCCCGGATGACCGGATGGGGCCAGGAAGGACCACTGGCCCTTCGCGCCGGACACGACATCAATTACCTCGCACTGTCCGGTGTGCTGCATGCTGTCGGCGGCGCCGGGAGTAAACCCGTGCCACCACTGAACCTGGTCGGTGATTTCGGCGGCGGCTCGATGTTCCTCGTCCTCGGGGTGCTCGCCGCTTTATGGGAGCGGGAGCGCTCCGGCTCGGGCCAAGTCGTCGACGCCGCCATGGTGGACGGAATCAGCGTGCTGGCGCAGATGTGCTGGTCGATGCGCGCCGAAGGATTGTGGAGCGACCAGCGGGCGGCCAATCTGCTCGATTCGGGTGCCCCGTTCTACGATACCTACACCTGCGCCGACGGTCGCTTCGTCGCGGTCGGCGCGTTGGAGCCACAGTTCTACGCGGCACTGCTGGCAGGCCTCGGGCTTGCCGATGAGAAGCTGCCTCCGCAATTGGATCGGGCGGGATGGCCCCAGCTGCGTGAGCGTTTCACGGAGTGCTTCGCCAGCCGTACCCGAGATGAGTGGGTGGCGGTGTTCGACGGCAGCGACGCCTGCGTAGCACCGGTACTATCCTTCGGCGAAGTGCCCGCGCATCCGCATATCGCGGCCCGCAGCACTCTGATCGAGCTGGGCGGAGTACCACAGGCGGCTCCCGCGCCCCGCTTCTCCCGCACCCGGCCCGATCGCCCGACACCTCCCAGAACACCCGGCACAGACACCGCCGAGGTACTCACTGACTGGGTTG